>DXXK01000039.1 GCA_019416425.1 Bacteroidales bacterium | reverse complement strand
CAGCAATATATTTGGAAGTAGGAATAGGTTTTAAGAGTATATCAATCTTAAAACCTTTTACATCTACCTCTCTAAATAGAGAGTTTAAGATATCTTGGTCAGAAACAAGATATTGTCCTTTTAACATTCTATCAGCTACCTGATTAATTTCCAAAAAATTAAAGGAAGATTGAAAATCGACCAAAGCATCAGCCAGTTTGTCTATTTGAGCCTTTTCTTCATTATTTGTGAGTGTCGCAATATGCATTATGGCGTTACATAAATTTTCTTTATGATTTTGAATAAGTTGCTTATCTAATACATAAAGCGTAACTCCCGCCATAATTGTTGAACCAATATAACCTCCCCAGAAGCTAAGCCATGCTGAACTACCTGCTTCATTGAAAAATGGTACAGAGAAATAGCACGCGACTCCTAATATAATAGGAATAAGCATAAGTCCTAATATAATGAACTTATACTTTGTTATAAAGGTCTTAAAGTAAGAATTGGAATTATTTCCCTGTGGCATATTAAACTATCTTCCAATAAAAAGTTATTAACTTGGTTTGCTCGATCTTTTGGGCGAGCATAGCCTCGACCTTGGCGAGAAGGGTTTCTTTCTTCTCGTCTACCTCGTCCTGAGCGTTGTAGAGATTGAGGCGTTTTTCGCTGCGTCGCTTTTCAAGGTCTTTGATAAGACGTTGCAGACGTACTTTCTCGTCGAGGCGTGAAGTCTTTTTGCTCTCGCTTTTGCGGAGCTTGATTTCTGCGTCGAGGTCGCGCAGCTCTTTTTCAAGTCCGGCTTTTACGTCTTCCGACCAGTTGTCGAGTTTTTCCATTTCTTCCTCGAAGAAATTGTTATTGCGCTCGGCGTTTGCGGCGGTGATTTCCGCACGTTGGGCGGTAATTGCATCTGCGAGCGCAGCGGCAGTTGCTTCGGATAGTTCCGCAGTCAGCGGATCTTCCGAGCCAGGAAGCCGAAGCATATACTCCGCAATGTCTTGCGGAACAGTTTCGCCTTTGTCGGTGATACAAGCGTGGAGAAGTATATCCTCTTTCTCGAAAGAGTCGATTGTAAGCTGTTCAACAGCGAGCCAGCCCGACTGACCGACAAGTTGTTTGATAAGCGCGACATTGAGCGGTGAGTTACTGTAATCGAGGGTTATTTCCGAGATTGGCACAGGAGTGGCTTTAAGCCCCGTTAGCATATATTGTGCGAGAGGGTCACCGATACGGTAAGGACGCACACCATCAGCCAACTTGGTTGTGCGTCGATGCTCCGAACTTACCATCTTATATTCGCCGGGGAAGTGACGATACCAGCTGACGGCTCCGTTATCTACAAATGGATGAACGATGAACGAGTTTTCTTCATCGTTGAAGTCGGCATAGTCGGCGAAATAACTGCGAGTGAGTTGCCAAAGGGTCTGCTCAAACTCGTCGAGATTGTCGCGGGTTTCGGCAAGGTTGCTGCGGAGTTTCTGATTAACCGATTCGTCGAAGTTCTCTAAAAGCGTTGTACGGGCTTTGAGCATCTTGTCGGAAATCTGCTCTTGCAGTTCCTCTTGCAGAGCATCGAACGCCTCCTTTATCTCTTTAGGCGAGCGGCAAAGTTGATAAATTTGCGCTATGCGTTTTTCAAAATCAACACCATTGCCGATTGCTCCGAGAACTTCGTCGGAGGCCCCGAACACACCATTGAAAAGCTGAAACTTTTGGTCGAGCAATTCATAGACGCGGACATCGGCGGCGTTGGCTTTATTGAGGAAGTTGATAACAACGACATCGAAGTTCTGACCGTAGCGGTGGCAACGTCCGATGCGCTGCTCTATGCGCTGTGGGTTCCACGGCATATCATAGTTGACTACAAGCGAGCAAAATTGCAGATTTATACCCTCGGCTGCCGCTTCGGTAGCAATCATGATAGTTGCCTCGTCACGGAAGTAGTCAACGAGAGCTGCGCGTTTGTCGGCGGTTGCCGAACCGGTAATCTTTGAAGTGCCTTTATGCTTTTCTTTCCAAGCCTTATAGATGGCGGTGGACTGCTTGTCGGAGTTTGAGCCGTTGAAAAGCACAACCTTACCCTTGTAGCCTCTCTTTTCGAGCAGGTCGAAAAGGAAATCCTGGGTGCGTCGGGATTCGGTAAAAATAAGAGCTTTTTTAGGAGCCCCGAGGACTTCAAGTTGGGCGAAGCCTTGATTTAAGCCCTCAAAAAGCTGTTCGGCTTTTGAGTTGCGCTTAATCTTAAAAGCGAGGTCGCGGAATTTTTCGAGGTCTTTAATCTCCAGTCTGACACGCTCGATGTCTTCGGGCGAGAGCATTTCTTCTTCGTCCGGCTCGTCCTCGTCTTCTTCATCGTCGAGCCATTCTTCGGTTTCGCTCTCGTAGTCCTCATAGTCATATTTGAAAAGGTCTTCATCGGACTGCTCAACACCTTGGCGTTTGAGTTTGGCTTCCAACTTTTCAATGAGGGCGCAGAGAGTACCATAAATGGCGTGTGTAGAAGATGCAAGAAGCTTTCGGAGTATAAGCGTCATCAGCTGACGCTGACTGTTCGGTAACGCATAGAGGCGCGGGCGTTGAAGGTACTCCGAAACAAGATCATATAGTTCCTGTTCCTGTTTTGTAGGGAAAAACTCTTGCAGTATGGCGATGCGCTTTGTGTATCGCACATATTCGAGAACTTGGCGGCGCAGTGTCCTCTTGCATAGCGGCGCAAGGCGACGGCGCAAATTTTGATAATCGTTATCGTCGAGATTACGATTATACTGCATTTTGAAACTCTTAAGGTCGCCAAACGCATAATCGTCGATTATGGTAGTCAGGCCGTAAAGTTCAAGAATAGAGTTTTGAAGCGGAGTCGCCGTCAGCAGGATTTTCTTACGGTCGGCAAGCGCGTTCTTTATTGTATTGGAAATTTTGTTGGTGGGTTTGTATACATTGCGGAGGCGATGAGCCTCGTCGATAACCACTAAATCCCAGTTTGTCTGTTTCAGATACGGAGCCTTCGTCTTTGCGAACTGATATGAGCAAATTACAATTTCCTCGCAGTTGAAAGGATTGAGATTGCCGTCCTCGATATATCGGTTGAAAGTCTTTGCTTCAAGAATACGTGACGGCAGGAAGAACTTCTCTTGAAGTTCAGCTGCCCACTGCTTGCGGAGGTTAGCCGGAGCAATAATAAGCAGGTGGCGGCGATGTTCAGCCCAAAACTGCGAGAGGATTATGCCTGCTTCAATGGTTTTGCCAAGTCCTACCTCGTCGGCGAGGATTGCACCTTTAGAGAGTGGGGACTTGAAAGCGAAAAGAGCCGCGTCGATTTGGTGTGGGGTCAAATCGACCTGCGCATCTTGCAAAGATGCCGTGAGCTTACCGAGGCTGTCAGAAGGCAGACTCCTTGTAAGCCAATAGGCAAAATATTTCTGTTGCGCTGCGGTCAGCTCCATATATAAAAAACTCCAACGAAGCTATGCGAGGCCGACCAAAGCCTTAAAGCGACTACGTTGGAGTTTCCAATGTTTTTGGTTACGGCTTCCGCCGTTATGTCGTTGTGATATTCTTGGTCATTTCGCATATGATGCTTAGATTGCAAAGTTAGCTATTTTTCGTGAGATTAACGGTATGCAATCCTAAAAATCTGCGAATTGATTCAAACGAGCTATTGTTTTCGACATCTTTCCCATGCAACGTGTCTCTCATCATGCGGTTCATAAGGCACATCAAGGATACTTGTTTGAGAGGATTTCTAATGGCGTTGATGTAATACAGGCCGGTGAAAAGCAGCAAATCGGCGCAGTTAAAAATCTCTAACGGATGACAAATATTTCAAATCCATTTGCTCTTGCTTGCTACCATCTTCCCCAAAAGTACACTATTAGTACACTACAATCTGCAAATATTGCTGATAATCAGGATAGTTGCGGATGTATATAGAAATTTACCAGATTTCTGATGGTCAAGAAAGAGCGTCGAGTAAACGCTTTCCATTATGTCTGCCGACCCACCCGCATTGCCCGTGACCGGGCTTCTGCGATGCGGTCTGCGACCGCAAAGTTACGAAAATTTTTTATAGTTGCATTATAATACAGCAAAAAAAATGAGAAATAAACTAAAGAATCCCAATCTGCGCTACTATGCATATGTAGGTGAGAACCTATTAAAATTGCGAATTAGAGGATATTTCCCATCCAAATGCCTTCAGAAACTCTCTCGGAGGGTATTGATTTGTGAATATTTGTTGATCCTTTCTTTCTCAATTCAGGTATTTTTACCAACTTTATATAGTTGACGTACGCTATTTGTATTTACTATAATATTGTACCCATACACTCAGATATCCTGGCCGTCGAACGGCCCAAAAGCGCAAGAGTGAAGAAGTCTGGCAACATCCAGGAATACAACGTACGTTACAGATGCCACCTAAGACACAATAATAAGTTTTGCAAGACATTCATGGGTGAATTTAGGGCTGCCGGGTGCGGTAGGCGCGGGGAGACATGCCCATGATCCTGGAGAAGAGGCGGGAGAAGTAGAAGGGGTCGTCGATGCCGAGCTTAAGGCTGACCTGGTTCAGCTTCAGCGTCGTGGTGTCAAGCAACTCGCAGGCATGACGTATCTTCAGCAGATTGAAATAATTCAACGGTGAATGACCCGTGCGCTCCTTGAATATCGCCGAGAGCCGCGACGGCGACAGCCCGGCGAACTCAGCCGCCTCCTTCAATGTCAGACGGCGCTCGATGTTTTCGGCAAAATAGTGCATGACTTCGTCCGTCACATCGGCCGATTCCATCCTACCTTCGATACCGTCGCTTCCGGCGTTGCGGAACTGCTGCAAGTACCGGACCGTAGCCAGGTAATGCTGGAACGACGCCATGGCATACCGCAGGCTCTCGATGGCATATGACCCCCGGAGCGACTTCATGATCTCGTCGAACAGACCGGTCCGCACCGTGATGCGTGAGTCTCTGCTCGGAGCAATGTCGGTCGGCTCCAGACAACCCTCGGCATAGTATCCGGCCAAAGTCCCACGGAAATGAATCCAGTAGATAGTCCAGGGTTCCGAAGCATCGGCAGCATACGTATGACACGTATTGGCCGGCAATATGAAATACTGGTGTCGATGGACCGTATACCTCCTGCCATCGACCTCGTACCAGCCACGGCCGTCCATGCAGTAAATGAATACATATTCCGGAATCGAATCCGTGCGCGTACGGTAATGATGCTCGGCATGAGGGTAGTAGCCGATATCGGTTATGAACAGCGTCGAGGCCAACGGATCATGCTCCATCATCCTCACAATCGCCTGCGGCAACACTATGGACTGCTCGCCACGAAAACCATCCTTCTGCTTCATATCTGCCATTCTTTCTGCAAAAGTAATAAAAATTCTTCACTACAGTAATATTGTCCATGTTATTTCCCAGATAAATCATTTTACACCCGCCGGAATCGCTGTAATTTTGCAGTCGTAAAACCAACTACCATCATGGGAAACTTCAACAAAGGATTCATCTATTTCATCTGCATGGTCTCGGCCATGGGCGGCCTGCTGTTCGGCTACGACTGGGTAGTGATCGGCGGCGCCAAACCATTCTACGAGGTATTCTTCGGAATCACCGACTCTCCCTCACAGCAAGGCATAGCCATCTCGATCGCCCTGGTGGGCTGCCTGCTCGGCGCCATGACCTGCGGAATGCTGGCCGACCGGCTCGGCCGCAAACTCCTGCTGATCCTCTCGGCCATACTGTTCCTGGTGTCAGCATACTTCACCGGCGCCGTCAGTGATTTCAACATATTCCTGATCGCCCGCTTTGTCGGCGGCATCGGCATCGGACTTGCCTCGGGCCTCTCCCCCATGTACATCGCCGAGGTGGCGCCCTCCAAAATCCGCGGACAATTGGTATCGCTCAACCAGATGACCATCGTGATCGGCATCCTGGCGGCGCAGATCGTCAACTGGCTGCTGGCCGAACCCATGCCCGCAGGCACAACCGTCGCTCCGCTCGAATCATGGAACGCTCAGAACGGCTGGCGCTGGATGTTCTGGGCCGAGGCCATTCCCGCTGTAGCGTTCCTGCTGCTGGCATTCTTCATACCCGAAAGTCCCCGCTGGCTGATAATGAGGGGCAACGATACCAAGGCCCGCAGCATCCTGGAGCACATCGGCGGCAAGAGATACGCAGACACCGAGGTCCAGGCCGTCATCGCGGGCGACGAGGCCGAGAAGGGCCAGGGAGGCCTCCGGATGCTGCTGAGCCGTCCCTTCCACCGCGTGCTGCTGCTCGGAATCGTGATCGCCGTGTTCCAGCAGTGGTGCGGAACCAACGTCATCTTCAACTATGCGCAGGAGATATTCGCCAACGCCGGATATGACCTGGGCGACATGCTTTTCAACATCGTCCTGACCGGCATAGTCAATGTGATCTTCACCATCGTGGCCATCTACACCGTGGACCGGCTGGGACGCCGCAAGCTGATGCTGTGGGGCGCCGGAGGACTCTGCGTCATCTATGCCATCCTGGGTCTGTGCTATTTCTTGCACGTCACCGGATTCTTCATGGTAATCCTTGTCGTGGCCGCCATCGCATGCTACGCCATGACATTAGGTCCCATCACCTGGGTACTCATCGCCGAGATATTCCCCAACAAGGTCCGCGCCACAGCCGTGGCCACATGCACATTCTTCCTATGGGTCGGATCATGCACTCTGACCTATACATTCCCCTTCCTGAACACCTGGCTCGGCAGCTACGGCACATTCTGGATATATGCCCTGATATGCGGCGCCGGTTTCCTCTTCTTCAAGGCACGCTGTCCCGAAACCAAAGGCAAATCCCTGGAACAGCTTGAGAAGGAACTGGTGGACAACAAACGATAAACACACAAAACAACCATGCGAACATACATAACCGCAATACTCGCGCTGTCAGCCATCGCTGCCACGGCACAGACCATGAACCTTGGCGGCAAGTGGACCGCCGAGCTCCCCTCCGGGAAGTCCGAGCAGGTGACATTGCCCGGAACCCTTGACATGAACGGCGTCGGCGAGCCAAACAAACTGGCCCCCGCCATGACCAAACCCCAGCTGCTGCGTCTGACCCGCAAAGTATCCTACATCGGGCCCTGCACCTATACCCGGCAGATCGATATTCCCGCCGATATGGCAAACCGCCCGCTACGACTCAAAATGGAACGGGTGCTGTGGAAAAGCACCATCAGCGTAGACGGCAAACAAATCGCCCAAGAGAACAACAGCCTGACTACGCCGCACTACTTCGACCTGCCGCCCATGTCCAAAGGGCCGCACACGCTGTCCATTACCGTGGACAACAGCAAGCAGTACGACATCTCAACCGGCGACCTGTGCCATTCCTACACCAACGACACGCAGACCATGTGGAACGGCGTGCTCGGCGACTTCACGCTCTCCGTCATCAATCCCATCGAGATCGAGAACGTTCAGGTCTATCCCGACCTGGCCAGGAGTGGAGTCGAGGTTGCAGTGACGGTCGACAACAACAGCGGACGTGCACGGAAATGCAGGCTCAACATCTCGGCAAACCTGAAATCCACGGGCCGTCAGATCGCCGATATCAAAACCAACTATAAGGCTCCGGCGGGAAAATCAGTGTTCAAACATTTTGTTCCCATCGAGAACCCGGCACTGTGGAGCGACGCCACCCCCGAACTATATTCGCTGACCGTATCTGAGGGTAAGGAATCGCAGAACGTGACGTTCGGCATGCGTCAGGTGACAAGCAACGGCAAGGACATGCTCGTGAACGGACGCAGGGTATTCCTGCGCGGCACGCTGGACTGCTGCGTATTCCCCCTGACGGGCGTACCTCCGACCGACAAGGCCGGCTGGGCCAAGGAGATGCAGACACTCCGCGAATGGGGTTTCAACCACATCCGTTTCCATTCATGGTGTCCTCCCGAGGCAGCCTTCCAGGTGGCCGACAGCTTAGGCATATATCTTCAGACCGAACTTCCTGTATGGTCGTTGAAGATCGGCGACGACCCGGCGGTGACCCGATACCTGACCGATGAATTCCACCGCATGTCGGAGAATTACGGCAACCACCCCTCTTGGATTATGTCAACTTGCGGCAACGAGCTGCAACACGACTTCAACACGCTCAACACCATGGTCCGGGAGATGCGCGACACGGATCCGCGACACCTTTATGCCGCCACTTCATTCACCTTCGAGAAGGGCCACGGCGGCCATGCCGAGCCTTACGACCAGTTCCTCGTGACCCAATGGACCGACAACGGCTGGGTACGTGGACAGGGAGTATTCGATGAGCAAAAGCCGTCGTTCGACAAGAACTACGCCTCGGCAATGGGATGCGTCACCGTACCGTTAGTATCACATGAGATCGGCCAGTACGCCGTATACCCTGACATCAAGGAGATAGACAGATATACCGGCGTACTCGATCCGCTGAACTTCAAGGCCATCAAGGCGGACCTGACCAAGAAGGGACTGCTCGACAAGGCAGACGACTATCTTGACGCTACCGCCAGATTCGCCAACATCCTCTACAAGGAGGAAATCGAACGGGCCTTGAAGACACCGGGATTCTCGGGCGTTCAACTGCTCGGAATCCAGGACTTCCCCGGCCAGGGTACCGCGCTGGTAGGTCTGATCAACTCGTTCTGGGAGAGCAAGGGGGTGATCGACGCTAAGGACTTCAGCAAGTTCAACGCACCGGTCGTACCGTTGGCCAACTTCCCCAAGGCCGTCTACACCGTCTCGGAACCGTTCCGCGCAGGAATCAGCGTTGCGAACTATGGCGCAGGTGACCTGAACGACGGCAAACTGACATGGACCCTCTCGGACCAGTCCGGCAACCGCAAAAGCGGAGCAGTGGACTATACCGTTCTGCCTCAGGGAGAGGTAACAGCCGTTGATTCCATAGCCGTGAGCCTTGCTGAATTTACAAAACCCTCGAAGCTGACCCTGAGCGTGGCCATCCCCGGCACCGAGTATGAGAACAGCTGGAATATCTGGGTGTATCCGGAAACCGACGGTATCGATAACGGCACGGTTTCGGTAACGTCGTCGCTCGACGAGGCCCTGGCACAGCTGAAGGCAGGCAAGAATGTACTGTTCATGCCCGACAGGAACCGCGTCAACGGCATCGAGAGCAAATTCCTTCCGGTGTTCTGGAGTCCGGTCCATTTCCCGAAACAGGCAGGAGGCATGGGAGTGTTGGCCGATGCCGGCCACCCGGCCCTCCAGGGCTTCCCCAACGACGGACACAGCGACTGGCAATGGTGGGTTCCCGTCAAGAACGCCAAGGTAATGCAGCTTGATTCCATTGTCGACCGTAACACAGGCCGCAACATCGAGCCGGTGGTGGGAGTCATAGACAATTTCCTGCACAACCGACGCCTGGGCTACCTGTTCGAGGCCCGATGCGGAAACGGCAGACTGATGGTATCCTCCATAGACCTCAATGTGGATTCGCCGGAAGTCCGGTCGCTTCGCAACGGAATCATCGGATACATGAGTTCCGACAAATTCAATCCCAAAGATGAAATCGCACCCGAGATTCTCGGAACCATCATAACCGACTCGGAAAACAATACAAAAACAACGTCAACTTCAATCTACGAGTAATTATGGTTAAAGCCTGGAGAGAAACCGTAGTGATTCCCACATACGAGGTGGGAGAACCGGAAAAGAACCCAATCTTCCTTGAGAAACGGGTGTATCAGGGATCAAGCGGCGTAGTGTACCCTTATCCCGTTATCGAGTCGATCGCCAACGAGAAGACCGGCCACGAATGGCACGCTGTCTTCCTGGAGAACGAGTATATAAAGGTAATGATCCTGCCCGAGCTTGGCGGCCGTGTGCAGATGGCCTATGACAAAATCCGCCAGCGTCACTTCGTGTACTACAACCACGTGATCAAGCCTGCCTTAGTTGGTCTGGCCGGACCCTGGATCTCGGGCGGCATCGAGTTCAACTGGCCGCAGCACCACCGTCCCAGCACCTACATGCCCGTTGACAGCACCATCCAGGAGAATGCCGACGGATCGGTAACTGTATGGGTCAGCGAGATGGAGCGCATGTTCCATCAGAAGGGAATGGCCGGATTCACCCTGCGTCCCGGCTGCGCGTACCTGGAGATCAAGGGCGTGCTGTACAACCGCACCGACGTGCCGCAGACATTCCTGTGGTGGGCCAACCCCGCCGTGGCCGTCAACGACCATTACCGCTCCATCTTCCCGCCGGACATCAACGCCGTGTTCGACCACGGCAAGCGCGCCGTCAGTTCCTTCCCCATCGCTACAGGCACATATTACAAGATGGACTACTCGGCCGGTGTGGATATCGCCAACTACAAGAACATCTTCGTGCCCACCTCCTACATGGGCATCAACTCCCGCTTCGACTTCGAGGGCGGCTACGAGAACGATACCCAGGCCGGCATGCTCCATGTGGCCAGCCATCATGTATCGCCCGGCAAGAAGCAGTGGACCTGGGGCAACGGCGACTTCGGCCGCGCATGGGACCGCTGCCTGACCGACGACGACGGCCCGTACATCGAGCTGATGGCCGGAGTGTATACCGAAAACCAGCCTGACTTCACCTGGCTTATGCCCTACGAGGAGAAGGAATTCACACAGTATTTCCTCCCCTACCGTGAGCTTGGCTCGGTCAAGAACGCCAGCAAGGACCTGCTGATGAACATCGACCCTGTGGACGGCGGCAAGGTGCGACTCAAGGTTTTCGCCACCTCCCGGCAGACCGTGACTCTGCGTCTCACGGACGATGACGGCTCTGTGTACCTGAACCAGGAAGTCACCGTGACACCCGAGGAAATCTACGACGAGACCATAGATGTCCAGGGAACCGCATTCGACGCACTGACCCTCGACATACTCAAGGACAACCGCACGGTACTGGACTGGCACGCCGAACCTGACGAGATCCGTCCCATCCCCGACGCCGCCGAGGCAGCCCTGCTGCCCGCCCAGATCAAGACTGTTGAACAGCTGTTCCTGACCGGACTGCACCTTGAACAGTACCGTCACGCCACATACTCGCCCGTGGACTACTACGAGGAGGGACTGCGCCGCGATCCCGACGACGTACGCTGCAACAATGCCATGGGCCTGTGGTACATCCGTAAGGGCCGCTTCGACCTGGCTGAGAAGTACCTGTCCAAGGCGGTCAAGATCCTGCAGAAACGCAATCCCAATCCCTACGACGGCGAGCCAATCTACAACTTAGGCCTGGCATTGAAGTATCAGGGACGTTACGACGAGGCCTACAACCGTTTCTACAAGTCGACATGGAACGGCGCCTGGCAGGATGCCGGGTATTTCGCATGCGCACAGATCAGCTCGCGCCGTGGAGACTTCAAGGAAGCACTCTACGAGGCGGACCGCTCGCTGCTTCGAAACTGGCACTCGCCCAAGGCCCGTGCCCTGAAAGCAGCCATACTGCACAGTCTTGGCCGTGACGAAGAGGCACTGGAACTCTGCAAGGAGTCGCTGGAGCTGGACCGCTTCAACTACGGATGCCGCTTTGTGGAATACCTGATCCAGCCGGACGCCGATCGTCTGGAGGAAATCGTGACCCTTATGCACGGGAACGCCCATAATTACGATGAGACCGGTCTGGAATTCTGCGATGCCGCCCTGTGGCAGGAAGCCGAGACCGTATGGCAGACGGCCATAGCCAACGGTGCCGTCACCGCCATGACCTACTATTACTTAGGGTGGTGCCGACTCCAGGCCGGCGATGAGGAAGGTGCCCGCAAGGCATTCGCTCAAGGTGCGGCCGAAAACCCGGACTTTGTGTTCCCGAACCGTCTGGAGGCAATACTGGCTCTGAACGCGGCATTGCAGATGAATCCCGACGATGCGTACGCCCACCATTATCTGGGCAACCTCTACTACGACAAACGCCAATACGACCTGGCCATCGGCCACTGGGAGGAGGCGGCGCGCCTGAAGCCGGAATTCCCGACCGTATGGCGAAACCTGGCGCTGGCCTACTACAACAAGCAGAATGACTCCGCCAAGGCTCTCGAGGCCATGGAGAAGTCATTCGCTCTTGACAACTCCGACTCGCGCATCCTGATGGAGCTGGACCAGCTGTACAAGAAGCTCCAGCGTCCGCACGCCGAGCGTCTGGCCTTCCTGCAGAAGTATCCCGACCTTGTGGAGCGCCGCGACGACCTGGTGCTGGAGGAGACTACATTGCTGAACCAGACCGGCCGCTACGCCGAAGCTATGCAGCGTCTTGACGGACGTCAGTTCCATCCCTGGGAGGGAGGTGAAGGCAAGGTACCGATGCAGTATCAGACCGCACGCGTGGAACTGGCCAAGGAAATGATAGCCGACGGCCGTTACGCCGATGCCGATAAACTGCTCAAGGAGTGCCTGATATATCCCCACGACCTTGGCGAGGGCAAGCTGTACGGCGCGCAGGAGAACGACTTCTACTACCTGTTGGGAATCTGCGAGCGCGCACTTGGACATGAGGACCAGGCCCGTGAATGCTTCCGGCAGGCCACGATTGGTCCGACGGAGCCGGCTGCTGCGATGTACTATAACGATTCCAAGCCGGACAAGATCTACTATGCCGGTCTGGCGTTCCGCGCCCTGGGCGACGAGAACAAGGCCCGCGCATACTTCAACAGGCTTGTGAACTACGGCAAGCAGCATCTGCACGAGAAGGTGGTGATGGACTATTTCGCGGTCTCCCTGCCCGACCTACAGATCTGGGACGGCAGTCTGGACGAAGCCAACCGCATCCACTGCCACTACATGCTGGCGTTGGGTTATGCCGGACTGGGCGACAAGACGCACTCCGAGCGTCATCTCAAGGCCGCCGAAGACATGAACATCAACCATCAGGGTGTCCAGTCGTTGAAAACCCTGCTCAGTCTGGAGAATTCAAAGCTGCTCTAAGACGGACTTCATATCCTGTAAGCTACATTCCCTCCGGTCCTGACGGATTCGGAGGGAATGTTATTTTACATTTACATCATACCCCGTTTAAATATTTTTAGCCTTACATTGTATTTTATATTAAATTTTAACTATATTTATATAATATATGAAACAATTAAATTTATTTAAGAATTCGATATTACAAATATCCTGCAAAAAGTTTTGCCATTTCAAGGATAGATTATAACTTAGCGGATTAAACGCCCCAGCCCGTAACGCAGAGCATATATAGCGCAGCGGGTAAGCCACTGTTTCGAAAACTAACACACAACATTATTCAACATGTCAACAAAAGCAACAGCTCCCAAAGGAAAACTTGGAGTGATGGTGGTAGGTCTCGGTGCCGTGAGCACGACCTTCATGACCGGTGTCCTGATGGCCCGCAAGGGTCTGGCCAAGCCGGTCGGTTCGATGACACAGTACGACAAGATCCGCGTAGGCCGCAGTGCGGACAAGAAGTACCTGCACTACAAGGACATCGTTCCTCTGGCCGACCTGAACGACATTGAATTCGCGGCATGGGATGTATATCCCGCCAACGCATACGAGAGCGCCATCAACGCCGAGGTGCTTAAGGAGAAGGACATCGAGCCCGTCAAGGACGAGTTGGAGAAGATCGTTCCGATGAAGGCCGCCTTCGACCACAACTATGCCAAGCGTCTGGAAGGCGACAACATCATGGACGCCAAGACCCGCTGGGAGATGGTGGAGCAGCTACGCAAGGATATCCGCGACTTCAAGGAGAAGAGCGGCGTGGAGCGCGTAGTGGTCCTGTGGGCGGCGTCGACCGAGGTCTATGTGCCGGTTGACGAGAAGTATCACGGCTCGACGGCAGCTCTGGAGGCCGCCATGAAGGCCGATGACCGCGAGCACGTGGCACCCTCCATGTGCTACGCCTACGCCGCACTGGCCGAAGGTGCGCCCTTCATCATGGGCGCCCCCAACACCACGGTCGACATCCCCGCCATGTGGGAGATGGCCGACAAGACCGGCATGCCCATCGCCGGCAAGGACTTCAAGACCGGCCAGACGCTGGTCAAGTCCGGTTTCGCCCCCATCATCGGCACCCGTTGCCTGGGTCTGAACGGATGGTTCTCCACCAATATCCTGGGTAACCGCGACGGTCTGGTGCTGGACGAGCCCGCAAACTTCCGCACCAAGGAGGTTTCCAAGCTCTCCACGCTGGAGAGCATCCTGGTTCCCGAGGACCAGCCCGACCTGTACGGCGCCAACTGCGGCGGCGCGGAGCCCGGCGGTCACGAGGGTTACTACCACAAGGTCCGCATCAACTACTATCCTCCACGCAACGACAACAAGGAGGGCTGGGACAACATCGACATCTTCGGCTGGATGGGCTATCCCATGCAGATCAAGATCAACTTCCTGTGCCGCGACTCCATCCTGGCGGCCCCCCTCTGCCTGGACCTGGTGCTGCTCAGCGACCTGGCCATGCGCGCCGGACGCAAGGGCACGCAGCGCTTCCTGAGCTTCTTCCTGAAGAGCCCGATGCACGACTACACCAAGGGCGAGATTCCCGTTAACCATCTGTTCAAGCAGTACACCATGCTGAAGAACGCCATCCGCGAGATGGGCGGTTACGAGGCCGACGAGGAAATCGACTGATCCCCCACAACGGTTCGTGAGCCTCAGCCCACGGACCGCATAAAAACTACAAGACACGGAGTTGCGGTGCAGTTCCGTGTCTTGCCATTTACAAACAACATTTATAACCTTATACAATCTCTTTTCTTGCTCTTATCCTGGTCTTTTCTTGGGCTTATCTTGCGGGCGGGAACGCCGAGATACGCAGACGGGCGGCGCCCATGGGTATCAGACGAATGGTCTCGACCCGGGAGTCGCGCGGAGCGAATCGGTCGGGAAGCTCATCGGTCATACCGGTGGCATCGTATCCCCAGGACGGAATCTTTACTCCTCGGGCGGTGAAAACCAATGGACATTTATCGGCAGTGAAGGGGAATTCATCGGCCGGCCAGGCTCGTTTTTCCAATTTTAGTTCCACCGGCATAATGTCGGCATTTATTTTCAGCGCGTAGTTCCAGTCCGAACCGGGTTTCAGCACATAGCTTGGCCACAGCGAGGCATCGACTCCTTCCTGCCAGTGCGAGTCATCCTGCACAAAGGAGCGGTCACGGCTGTCATGGCTTATTACCAGTTCATCTATCTTGAGTGATAGCGTCAACGGGCCATAGTTCACACTCACGCTATTCTTGTTCTCCGGCCATACCCTGGAGCTTACATTCATCGGGAAATGCATCTCGACCTTGTCGCCCTTTCTCCATTGACGCGTGACACACAGATATCGGCCGGCAATATCCGATGCCTCGACCTTCTTGTCGTTTACCTTGACGGTGGCACCTTGCGCCCATGCCGGAATGCGTATATAAAGCGGAAACACCACGCTTTTCTCCGGATTGACGGCAACTTTCACTTCACTTTCGAAGGGGTATCGTGTTTCCTCCACAAGCCTAACCGGAGTTCCGTCAGCACCGGCCTTGGCATCAGTCTCGCTGGCTGCGTAGAGCGTTAACGCCAGGCCGTTGTCGGCCGTGGCCATGACTAAGTGCTCGGCGAAGTATGGCCAACCCATGCCATGGTTGTGCTGGCAGCATCGGCTGGAGAATGGGCTCATCGACAGCATCCCGCGCAGATTGTTGTCGATGCTGGGGCCATGCAGTCGCTCGTCGCTTATGGCCATATTGGCCGAGGTAATGTAGCGCAGGGCCTTCATGTCCGGAGTCATGGCGGCGGTGAAGGTGTTGAACGCCACATCCTCGCAATGGTCTGCCCAGAAGGTGTCGCCGGTAAAGCGTAGCATCAGTTCGTCACTGGCCATCTGCTCCACCACGGCGCATGTCTCGGCGCCGTTGCGCGGGTCGAAGTATGCCTCGCGGGCGTTCTCATCGGCGGCGTACATACCTCCGGGCATCTTGCCATATCGTTTGCGCATCTCGTTAAAGGCGTTGTATGACGCCTGACGCATCTGCTTGTCGCCATTGTACATGAAATATGTAGCCGCCTCGCGGAATCCCTGAGCCACGTTGACACCGTGCCAGTTGGGCAGGATTCCCTTGCGGCTCCAGTCGGAGGTGTTACGGTGCAGCTTATCCATCAGCGGCAGTATGGATGCGTCGCCCGTCTGGTTGTAAAGCCACAGCACGCTCCACATGTTGTCGCCGCCGCGCTTCTGCTCCCAGAGTCCCTCCAGGAACTTGTCGTCGGGCTGCTTCATTTCCCATTTGAAATAGTTGGTCATAGCCGGGAGTACACGCGGATCGCCGGTGGCCTCATAGTATGTCTGTAGCGTCCAGAGCATCACCATCTGTGCCCAGACCTCGGGCTTGTCGCCTTCGGTGTTGCGCGGGCCGAGGAAACCGTCAGGCTTCAGATTGTTGAGCACGGCGTCGAACCATATCTGGGCTTCCTGTTTCATCTCAGGGTCATCGAGAATGTAGGCCAGCGAGCTGTAGCCCCGCAGCCAGTAGGGAACCTCTTCCCAGCCGTGGTCACCCTGATCGGACAGCCATTGGTTGTTGTTCTTGTCGAGCCATGCGCTAACGGTGCCGAGATGGCCGTTGAGGCCGTCACGCTGCAGCTCCAGATACCGGCGCAGCCAACCCTTAGGCTGCACCTTACCGACAGGCAGCTTGATGAGCGGAGCCTGCTGCAGCGGTTCCCGGAATCCCTGATAGCTGACATTCGTCCCACGAGCAGGGACATCGACAACAGTCACCGTCATGTCCGCGCCGGTGTTTCTCTGACCGGCGACGATGTGTCCGTTTCCACGTCCGAACGCACCGCCGACTGCCAACATGGCCAACGCCACTATCAATATTTCCTTCAAGTATTTCATGCTGTCGCAGTATCTGATCATTTAGGGTTATTCAAACCGCCTTTAATTCTTAAGGCATGGCAAAATTAGCCATCCTATTCTTCAATTCTGTCCACATTCCTGCCAAATCCTTATCCAACCGACCACCCCACCCCCTGGCGTAAAAGTTTGTCAGAATCCAACACACCGATAGGATTTTGTGGAATTAAATAATTTCATTAATTTTGGGAAGTAATCATGTGGAGTTGTCAAACATAATAATATACTTGTAGTTATGGGTGTCAATATACAGTTTTCTCAATCATACCATTGGCTAAACTCATGGATTTTGGCAAATGTTGTTTACCTTGCAACGCAAGATTTTTGTGAGCGTTTCTTCGATTACCGCATGGATCCCGGGCATCGTCTATATGATCAGATGACGATGGCTGCAAGATGCGGAGTGGCGAATATAGCGGAGGGTTCAGCCCGACATTCAACATCGGTCGAAACCGAAATGCGTTTGCTCGATGTGGCAAGAGCAAGTTTCGATGAGCTACAAGGCGACATATTCAATTTTCTCCTGCGCAAACGGGTAGACGTATGGGCTATGGGCAATCCGGACCGCGAAGCGATCTGGCAACTGAGACTCGATCCGCCACAATATTCAAACAGTTATCTGCATGATGCAGCCAAGCATATACTTGCCCAGAAAAGCAAATTTGACCGATGGTTGGGTAACGATAACCCTGAGACCGTCGCCAATGCGCTGTTGGTACTCTGTCTCAGGGAGAATAAGATGCTTCAAGCACAGATTCAAAGTCAACTTGAGAATTTCCGGCAAACCGGTGGTTTCACCGAGAACATGAGTGCTGAGCGACTTGAGGCACGGAGGGCGCAGTCTACGATTATTGGAGCACCCACTTGCCCTAAATGCGGGAAACCGATGTTCCGAAGGGTGCAAAGGAAGGGGCAGATGCAAGGCCGCGAATTCTGGGGTTGCAGCGACTACCCGAACTGTAACGGAATCCTGCCGATCAGCAAACCCGATTAATCGATAGTAATCAGGATTAGTCAGGATTAATCCGGATTTATCGGGATTAATCGGGATTAATCGGGATTAATTGGGATTAATCAATTCAGGCCCGATTAGCCAGGGTTGGTTGGACTGTACGGGACTTCGGGCTCAGCGGCGATAGCGGTCGTCTCGGAATCGGGGTCGGAGGTATAGGGACGGATTGAAGTCGTAATGGTTTCGGATAGCGGGGGAATATCGGGTACCGCCGGCGTTGTGATTGTGTCATAGAGGTGGCGGAGGAACGCGTCGCGGGTGGCGACGGTGCGGATGTCGCATTCCCAGACTCGGAGGACCCGCCAGCCTTGGGCTGTCAGCTCGGCCTCGTTGCGGGCGTCACGGGCCGTGTTGCGCTCGATCTTCGCCCGCCAGAAGTCAATGTTGGATTTAGGCAGACGGAAGTATCTGCATCCTTCGTGGCCGTGCCAGAAGCAGCCGTCGACGAAGATGACGGTCCTGTACTTCCGCAATACTATGTCCGGACGGCCTGGCAGCTTGCGCACCTGGATGCGGAAGCGCAACCCTTGTGAGAAAAGATATTTCCGGACTATCAGCTCCGGCTTGGTATCCTTCCCCTTGATCGCCGCCATGCAGCGGTGCCTCTGTTCCGGTGTCATTATATCCGCCATGATATTATAACGCCAAACGAGTAAAAATGATATTTGATTCACAGGGCATTCGGTCCTTCTCTATTCGCGACATAATATAACACACTGTCTATAACATGCCGAGAGTTTTTATAATCCTTGATTAATTTGGGGATTTGAGTTATATTTGCAGGATAATTGACGAGAAGATCTGATATGAGAATCGATATATTGACAGTCGTGCCGGAGATGATCGAGCCGTTCCTGAACTGCTCGATACTGAAACGGGCCCAGGACAAGGGTCTGGTGGAGATATGCATCCACAACCTGCGCGACTATACCACCAACAAGCACCGCAAGGTGGACGACTATCCTTTCGGCGGCGAGGCCGGCATGGTGATGCAGATCCAGCCTATCGACGCCTGCATCTCCAAGCTCAAAAGCGAGCGCGATTACGACGAGGTGATATTCACCACCCCCGACGGCGAGACATTCAACCAGCCCATGGCCAACCAGCTGTCGCTTCTGAACAACATAATCATCCTGTGCGGCCACTACAAGGGCGTTGACTGGCGCGTGCGCGAGCACCTCGTGACCCGCGAGATTTCTGTAGGCGACTACGTACTGACCGGCGGCGAACTGCCCGCGGCAATCATCACCGATGCCGTGGCCCGCATAATCCCCGGCGTCATCGGCGACGAACAGTCCGCTCTGTCCGACTCATTCCAGGATAATCTATTAGCGCCGCCCGTATATTCGCGCCCAGCCGTCTATAATGGCTGGGAAGTGCCAGAGATACTTCTGTCAGGCCATGAAGCCAAGATAGCCCAATGGCGCTACGACATGGCGCTGGAGCGCACGCGCAGACTCCGTCCAGACCTCCTCGCACCCGAAGATCGCTAATACCGAAACTCCATGAGCGACATTACTTTCCTCGGAGCAGTGGCCAAAGCCTACATCTCGCACTACACCGACCTATCGGAATTCTGCTTCATATTTCCTAACCGTCGAAGCGGCACCTTCTTCCTGCGACGCCTCAGCGAGGCGTTGCCCAAGGACCGCGTCATGCTGGCCCCCGACGTCATGCCGGTCGGCGACTTCATGGCTCGCGTCTCAGGCTACGAGGTCGCGCCCCGCATCACGCAGCTGATGCAGCTGTACCTGGCCTACCGCGACCTGCGCAACCGTAATACAGCAATCGATGCCGACACCGAAATCGTGGACTTCGACGAATTCCTGCCCTGGGGCGAGGTTGTCCTGAGCGATATGAGCGAGGTCGACATGTACGATGTAGACGCCCACCAGATTTTCACGAACGTCGAGGAGTACCGCAAAATCCAGACCGACCCCCTGTCCGAGGAACAGAAGGAACTTGTATCACGTTTCTTCGGCTACACCCCCACCAAGGCCGACGCCGACCGGTTCTGGGTGACGTTCGACGAACGCGAAGACATCAAGGAGGAAGAGGAACGGGCGACCAAGATCAAGGAGAAATTCCTGGAACTATGGCAACTGCTTCCTGAACTGTACGATCGCGTCCACGAACGTCTGGAGCGTCTGGAGCCCGACCTTCCAATGACACTTGCCGGCCGAGGCTACCGCATTGCCATGCGGAAAGTCCTGGAACATGGCGTCGAGGCATTGCCGTGGAAACAAGTGGTATGCGTGGGTCTGGACTGGATGACGGTCACCGAGATCAAGCTGTTCGAGGAACTGAAGAAGCAAGGTGCCGCCGAATTCTTCTGGGACCTGACCGGTCCCGTGCTGACCAATCCCGACAGCGAGGCCGGCAGGATGATCCGCCAGAAGATGTCGGCCAAGAACTTTCCGCAACCCGACTGGGCGCAGGAATACATGGGCGCCGCCAACCGCACCTCGATGCCCGATATCACCGAGATTGGCGTGCCGAGCAACGCCATGCAGGCCAAGATAGCCTGCGACCGGCTCGACGAGCTGATGCAGGATCCGGACATGAAGCGGAAAATCCAGGACGCCCGCGTGGCGGTTGTACTCCCCGACGAGACCCTGCTGCTGCCGGAACTATACTCATTGCCCAAGGAGCTGGACAAGGTGAACCTGACCATGGGCCTGGGCATGCGCTACACCTCTACGGCCAGCTTCATCTACCATCTGCAGCGGCTACATCAACGCATGCTGACGGCAAACGGCAAACCCGGTTACCTGGTGCAGGACCTGACCACCCTCTTCGCCCAGCCTATAGTGCAGATGTCGGTCGGGCCGGACAAAATCCGCGACATAAACACATACCTCAACAAGTCGCACCGCCGCGTGTTGTCGTGCGAGGAAATCAAGGAATACAGTCCGATACTTTACAACATGCTGAAGCCTCTGTCCCGCGACACTCCGCTGGCCGACAGCGTGCTATGGCTGCAGGACATACTTACCGACACCGACAGGCTCCTGACAGCCAGTCATGACGAGGAGACCGGCATGAAGGCCACGGTGGAACGGATGCAGATACAGGTGTACCTGTCCGCACTGTTCCAGATCGACACGGCGAGCCGCCTGAATAACGTGGACATGCGTCCCGGCACGCTGTTCCATATGCTGGCGCGCATGGTCAACGGAGAGAAGATACAGTTCGAAGGCAAACCCTTGGTAGGGCTGCAGGTGATGGGTCTGCTGGAGACGCGTGTCCTGGACTTCGACCGCGTGATCCTACTGTCGATGAACGACAAGGTGATGCCACGCCGGGCACGCCGGCGCAGCTTCATCCCCGACTCGCTGCGCCGTGGCTTCGGCATGCCCGCGGCCAACAACGACGAGAAGTTATATGGCTACTGGTTCTACAGGCTGCTGTCGCGTGCCGTGGGCGCCACGCTAATCTATGACTCGCGCGTAGGCGAGGGAATGCGCAGCGGGGGCAAATCCCGGTACCTGATGCAGTTGGAGAAGCTTTACGACCGCGACCGCATCCGCCGCGTCAGCTGCAACTTCAAGATCGGCACCCCTCCCGACTGCGCCGAGACCGTCGAGAAGAAGGAAGTGGCTAATCTGCTGGAACGGTTCAAGAAGCCTGACGGCGACGACCGGCTCAACCTGTCGGCCTCAGCGCTGACGAACTATCTGAAATGTCCGCTGCAGTTCTACTACCGCAACGTCCTGCGCTACAACGACGATCCGGAGCCCTCCACCGCCATCGACCCGATCACGCAGGGCAAGATAGTCCACGGCATGCTGGAGGAACTGTACCTGCCGGGAAACAAGGAGAAACTGCTGAAGGAAGCAAAAGTTATAACTGGACCGGATTTCGAAGCGATCCTCGCGGATTCCAACCGAAATCATCTGCGCATGATGATGCACCGCCAGGTCAACCGTCAGTTCCATCACGCACAGACCGAGCCAGAACTCAACGAACCCTTGACCGAGGGCGTACAGATGGTGGCCGACCGTCTGCTGGAACAGGTATTGGCCGTGGTACGCCATGACAGCCGGAACGCCCCGCTGCGTCTGTTAGGCGTCGAGGTAAAGTTTCCCTGCCGGTGGAAAGTCAACGAAGACCTGACGGTGAACATGACGGCCACATACGACCGCGTCGATTACAATCCCGAGGGAAGACTGCGTATCGTTGACTACAAGACCGGGGCCGTCCATCTGGACATGACGAACATGGACGCGGTCTTCAACGCGGACTACAAGGCCGGCAACGTCTTCCAGCTGCTGCTCTACGCCCATCTGCTGGAACACCAGTTGCTCAACACCGACACCGACAAGCCGATGGACTCGACACGCGAGCTTGAGGGCGACCAATGCCGGGACATCGACATGGCTATTTTCGACACCAACAGCATACAGCAGGGCGGCGATGCCTCGCACATAATGACAGGAAAGCAGGGTATACGCTCTCAACACGACGATCAAATGGCGGACTTTCTCCCCAGGGTGAACCAGGTGATTGAGGAGATTTTCGACCCTGAAGTTCCCTTCGCACCAACCAGCAACCACGACACGTGCGTCTTCTGCGTGATGCGCGGCATATGCAACCGCTGACGTCACGATACCATAACGAAAGACGTCCGGACCTTTAGGCCCGGACGTTCCGTCATATATCTACAATAGATTATTTCGGGAGTGTGCACTGCCAGCGCCAAGCGTTGGCCATTGTCTCGTTGATCGGAGTCTCTGCGACCCAGCCCAGGACGGTGTTGGCCTTCTTGGGATCGGCCCAGATCTTCTCGATGTCGCCTGCGCGGCGCTCGCCGATCTTGTAGGGCACCTTGACGCCGGTGGCCTCCTGGAAGGCGTTGACCAGCTCCAGAACGGAGAGGCCGTTGCCCGTACCGAGGTTGAACACCTCCAGCTGGTCGGTATCCTCGCGGCTCAGCATGCGCTCCATGGCGATGACATGAGCGGCAGCCAGGTCGTTCACGTCGATGTAGTCGCGGATACAGCTACCGTCGGGAGTGTTGTAGTCGTCACCGAACACGGTCAGTTCCTTGCGGATGCCTGCAGCGGTCTGGGTGATGTAGGGCACCAGGTTCTGGGGAACGCCCACGGGGAGCTCGCCGATCTTTGCGCTGGGATGCGCGCCGATGGGGTTGAAGTAACGCAGCAGTATCGACTTGATCGGCGCGCCGGAGATGATGACGTCGCGGATGATCTCCTCGGAAATCTGCTTGGTGTTGCCGTATGGCGACGTGGCCGGCTTGATGGGAGCGGTCTCGTCGATGGGGTTCACGTCCGGCTCACCGTATACGGTGCAGCTGGAGGAGAACACGATACCCTTGACACCGAACTCGGGCATGCACTCCAATAGGTTGAGCAGCGTGCCCAGGTTGTTGCGGTAGTACAGGATAGGCTTGTGTACAGACTCGCCCACAGCCTTGCTGGCGGCGAAGTTGATGATGCCCTTGATGCCGGGGTTGTCAGTGAAAAGATTGCGCAGCGTTGACAGATCGGTGCAGTCACCCTGCACGAAGACGGGACGGATACCTGTGATGGCCTCGATACCGTCCAGGACCTCGATATTGGAGTTAGACAGGTTGTCAATGATGACTACCTCGTAGCCAGCCTCCTGGAGTTTGACGGTGGTATGGGAGCCGATGTAGCCCGTACCGCCGGTTACCAATATTTTCTCTTTCATGGTCATTTTTAAATGTTTGGTGCTGAAAGTATCAACCTCAGCACCGAATGGGTTCAACTATCTTAGAAGAGGGGCGAGGGATACAGGCCATCCTCGACCAGCTTGGCGAACTGAGCAACCGTAGCGGGACGGTCGGCGGCGAATGTAACACCAAACCACTTGCTGGGAGTAGGCTCCACCTTCAGCGTGATGGTACCGTCGTTGATCAGGTCATTGACAACACTGGGGATGTAGAACTCGGCTTTCAGTTCGTCGCCGTGCTCGTCGAGGAACTTGATGAAAGCCTTCTCGCTGTAGTCGAAGTAATCGGGAGTGAATCCCCACATGTTCATCGATACGCTCGCGCCTTCGGGGAACGGTGACTTGCTGCCGTCCGGCTCGTCCTGGACCAGGACACCGTCCACACGCTGGATGCCGTGGCACTCCTTGACGCCGGTCAGGAAGCCGTTCTCGTCAACCTCGCACAGACCGCGTGACACGCCGCCGTTCTCGCTCAATGTGTTCTCGATATTGAAACCTACCATGCAGTAGGCGTTCTTCTTGTTCTCGACGCTGCGCAGGAAGTCGCCCAGCACCTGGAAGGACTCCGCACCGTAATAGTCATCGGCATTGATTACGCCGAAAGGCTCCTTGATGACGTCCTTGCCCATCAGCACAGCGTGGTTCGTACCCCATGGCTTGGTGCGCTCGGGATTGGGCTTGCGGCCCTCCGGAAGCTTGTCGATGGACTGGAACACTACCTCCACAGGCACGTGGCCCTCGTACTTGCTCAGGACTTTGTCACGGAACTCCTGCTCAAAGTCCTTGCGAATCACGAATACGATTTTGCCGAAGCCGGCGCGCAGCGCGTCATATACGGAGTAGTCCATGATGGTCTCGCCGTTGGGGCCGAGACCATCCAGCTGCTTCAGGCCGCCGTAACGAGAGCCCATGCCTGCAGCAAGAATGAAAAGAGTTGGTTTCATAAGGTTAGCAGTTTTTTGGGTTTTAGGTTAATGTTAATTGTCTATTTGTATTAACTTGGTTTCTTCCTGATTAGTGCAGTGACGAGTAGAAAATAGTCGAACAGCACAATCTTGCCGTTGCAGTTTCGGGCTATCTCGCGCCGCGCACGGTCTGTTTCCTCCATCATCTGCTCCACGTTCCCGGCGTTGATAAAAGGGGAGAAATTGCGCGAGAAGGCCTCGTCGTCGGGCGTGAGGCGGTTCAGCTGCGGCATACGCAAATTGTAGATGAAGTTCTCGCGTATCATCTGCGAAACATATGCCAGGAAACGGTTGGTCTTCTCGCGGCCGTATGCGGCGACCTCGTCGGCCAGTTGCTTCAGCATACCGACCTTGCGGCTGTATGCGCTACGCATCACAGCCTGGAACACGCGGCGGAAATCCTCGGTCTCGCCCTGGTTGGAGCCTAATTCATCGGCCTTGGCCAGACTGCCGTCGGCTAACGGCGCAAGCCGCACGGCCTGCGCCGGGTCCACGCCCCAGTGCCGCGTCAGATACTGCTCGATGTCCTGACGGTCCACAGGTGTCATGCGGATACGTTGAGTGCGGCTGAATATGGTGGGAAGCACCTCCAGCTCATTGTCGCTGACCATCAGGAAACAGGTGCCGGGCGATGGCTCCTCTATGACTTTCAACAGCTTGTTGGCCGCCTCAGGGTTCATTCGTTCCGGAAGCCAGATGACGTAGAACTTCAGTCTGGTTGCGTAGGGAGGGAAGGCCGCGCTGCGGAGTATCTCCTGCGCCTCGCCGACCTGGATGGCGGGCTGGCTGTTACCACAGTCAAGCAGTTCAAGCCAGTACTCGAACGGCATCGCCGGAGCTTCCAGCAACATCCGGTGCCACGGCTCCTTCTGGTCGTCCGACGATTGTATCCCTCGCGACTTGTTCTGGACTATCGGGAATGAGAAATGCACGTCGGGATGGTCTATATCGGCATGCAGTCGGCAGTTACGGCAATGTCCGCATGGCTCGCCGTCCACAGGATTCTCGCAATGGACATAGGCCATGAACGCCCGGGCCATCAGCATCTTGCCGATACCAGTCGGTCCTGACAACAGCAAAGCATGCGGCAAACGGCCGTTGTCCACGGCCTGCCGCAACTGAGCTTTAGCCTCCTCGTTGCCCGGAATCTGTGAGAACCTGACCGTTTCCATTGCCTATGGCATCGATGGTACGTTTATGTTGTGCTCGTCGAATATCCGCCGGGCGTTGCGGTTGAAGATGTCCCAGTGCTCGCGCTGGTCGGCCGGAATGCGGTCCGCCATGCGGCTTGGCACCACCATGTAATTTCCGCGCGGGCCGTGCGGCTTCTGCGCGAAGAAGGTGTCGTAGACAGCGCTCTTGAAGCGCGCTTTGCCATCGGAGCCACGCTCGATGCGGGCCTTGACCAACGCGCCGCCGCGCGTGTCGGCGGTCTTCATGTTCGATATGAGGTTGCCCAGCGAGTAGATCACCAGGACATCCTTGTCTTCCTTGTCATTATGCACCACCTGCATTGGCTGGATCACGTGCGGATGTCCACCCAGCACCACATCGACGCCCTGGTCCACCAGGAACTGCGCCAGGTCACGCACAGGCTTGCCGGGCAGCAGCACGTATTCCACGCCCCAGTGCATGGCCACCACCAGTATCTCCGCGCCGGCAGCGCGTGTGGCGGCTATCTCCTCGGCCATGCGCTTGCGGTCGATCAGCGACACCTCCATCCCGTCCTTAGGTTCGATGCCGTTGGTGCCGTAGGTATAGGCCAGGAAACCAACCTTGATTCCGTTGATATCCTTGATGAAAGGCACCAGCTGACGGCGCTGCATCGAGTCGGCGTATGTGCCGACATGGTCCACGCCAAGGCGGTCCAACGCCTTCAGGGTGTTGCGCGCTCCGCGGTCGCTGCGGTCCAGACAATGGTTGTTGGCCGTCAGGAACATGTCGAAGCCGGCGTCCTTCAGGGCCTGCGCATAGACGTCGGGGGCGGAAAAGCAGGGATAGCCCGAATAGTTGGGTCCGCCGCCCAACGGCACCTCAAGATTGCACACGGCGTAGTCGGCCGCCGTGACATCGGGGGCGATCAGGGTAAAGCATTCGGAATAATCGTAATCCTTACCGCCGCCCAGCTCCTTGGCGCGGTCCAGCTGGGCCTGATGCTGCATGGCGTCGCCCACGAACAGCAGGTCGGCCCCTTGGGGCGATCCTACTGTATCCGCACCAGTCAGGAACGACAGCAGACTGAACAGCAATAACCCAGGTACGCTCATATCCTTATTTTATTTCCTGCGATGAGAATGTGAACACCACAGTGGCCTTGTCGGTCTCCAGCTCGGTCATTGAAGGCCGCGATATATATGGAGACACACGGGTGACGACGGTCACAGGATCGGAATAATAGCTCTGCCTTACGGTCTCCGTAGTGACGGTCACGGGCACCAGACAGAACTCCTGGTCCTGGGCGGTCTGTGGATTCTCTCGGTACTTCTTGAGCTGCTCCAGGAAGTATGCCCTCATGCCGCTGAAGCGGTAGGTATGTGTCTCGGAGTCATAGGCCGCAGTGAAGGAGGTGATGTTGTCGGGGATCTTGTTCTGGCGGAAGAACGACTCGCGGTCCTCCACGGGCACCAACAGGAGCGTCGGGGCCACGGTGATGCCGTATTCGTTCTCAACAGATTTGGCGGGGATGCTTATGCTCAAAGCCGACACGATCGACAGCTCGGCCGATGTCTGGAGGAAACGGTCGATCAGTGAGCGTACCGGCAACTTGATCGTAGCGTAATATCCACCCGGAGAGGTCACGATGGTGCGTCCGGCAGACGCCATGTCCTGCAGCGTCTGCGACGGCGTGAAGTTGATGTTGTTGGACGACAGCACCTCGGGAGTCGATGAGAACAGACACAGGGAGTCACGTGCGGTCACGTAAGTGGTGTCCATCTTATTGGTCTCGGTGTTATTGGTGACCTTGCGCCTGAGATAGTTCCAATACAGAAATCCGTACATTCCCGAGATGTTGGCCACGCAGCCGTTGCCGAAGTTCTGCTCCACAAAGAGTCCGGGCAGCCATTTGGCCAGTTCCGACGGCCACTGGAAGATCGGGTCGTTGGCACGGTACTTGCGGAACACCTCCAGTGCGAACTCTTTGGGGAACTTGACGGGAATCTCCACAAAAGTGGACTTCAGGAAAACGGTGTCCCTCTCGGCGATGTTGGACACGGTGTAGCTCCTGACGCCGTATGGGTCGGCCGGGTCATAGTATCCCTCGGGATTAAAACGGGAGTCAATATCTGAGGGGAGCTGCTTGGTGAGGCGATATACCTTGAGCTGCTGCGGCGCCAGTGAGTCGCCGGTCAGGGATCCGCGCGGAACGGTGAGCAGGAAACGCATGGAGTCGACATCCTCCTCCTTGATGGAATCGGGGATGTTCATCTTGGTGGAATTCATCAACTGCGACACGAAGGTGCATTTCAGGCTTCCGTACTCCGGAACCATTAGATTGCCGAGCAATTTGGTGGAGGTACGGGAGTCGAATTCCTGTGCCCAGTGCGACTCTCCGTGCACGTTGGTGGCGATGGAGTCCACCACGATGGTGACCTCCCCCTTGGACAGGGAGCCTCCGATCTCCGACATGTCGTTCTGACACGCGGTAAAAGAGAATGAAGCGGCACACGTCAACGCCAAGATCGGCAATATATGTCTCATTTCTTCTTAGCCGTTAGGGATTTGTAAAATTCGTTGAGTTCGGCGGCATGGGGGCCGTCAGCTTCGAGACGTATCCAAGGGATGCCTGCTGTCTCGGCAGTCTGTACCAGCACGGGGTCAGGCTCGACACCACGGAACACCAGTCCGTCGGACCAAGTGATGGCCATGCGGTGCAGCAGCTTGTTGTCCAGAGACATCTCGGCGAACTGTTTGAGGTCGGCCTTACGGACACCTTCGGCCCTGAGCTTATCGAAGAACGCCGAATCCAGCGGCGCCACCTCGGTCTCGGGCAGGACGCTGTACACCACCTTGGTGCGGTGGAACGAGGGTCCGTCGGAGAACAGGCGCTTCAGATAGAGCGGCACCAAGGCCGACATCCATCCCGACACGTGGACCACGTCGGGATCCCACTGCAGCTTCTTGGCCGTGGTCATGGTGCCGTGGGCGTAGAATATCATACGCTCGTCGTTGTCGGCACGGTTGGAGCCGAATGCATCGATGTCGGTGTCCTCCTTCTGGAAATAATCATCGCTGTCGATGAAGTAGACCTGTATGCGCGAGGGCTGCATCGACGCGACCTTCACTATCAGCGGATGGTCGTTGTCGCTGATCATGATGTTCACCCCGCTGAGGCGTATCACTTCGTGCAGCTGGTTGCGACGTTCGTTAATCTCGCCGAAGTCCGGCATAAAGGTGCGCACTTCATAGTTCAGTTCCTGGATAGCCTGCGGCAATTCGCGGTCAAGCTTGCCGTTTTCGCTGACGTTGAGGTACGGGGCTATTTCCTGGGATACATATATTATCCTTTGTTTTGCCATTCTTTCTTATAATAATGACTGCAAAGTTACAAAAAATTTTCGAGATTGCCGATAATTTCGTAATTTTGCAGCCGAATCGGCGCAACTTTGCGGTTGTGCCATGATTATTATGTACTGACGAGCTGTCGAAACCGTTTTGACAGTTATATGTTACAAGATGTTATGTTGATAATAAGAGAGGCCGGGGAACTGACGGAGTTCATAGCCCGAGCCAAGAATAACGGGCGTTCCATAGGCTTCGTGCCCACCATGGGCGCCCTTCACGCCGGACACCTGTCGCTGGTGGAGCGTTGCGTCGCCGAGAACGACGTCGCCGTAGTAAGCGTGTTTGTCAATCCGACGCAGTTCAACAATCCCCAGGATCTGGCCACTTACCCCCGCACAGAGGAGGAAGATGCCAGGCTTCTGGCCAAGGCCGGAGTATCGGCCGTATTCATGCCTTCGGTCCAGGCCATCTATCCCGACGGCACCGAACGCGACCATGAGTTCGACCTGGGCGTGGCCGCCGAGGTGATGGAAGGCAAGTACCGTCCCGGACATTTCCAGGGCGTGGCACAGGTGGTGAGCCGCCTGTTCCAGCTGGTTCGTCCCGACCGTGCATATTTCGGCGAGAAGGATTTTCAGCAGATAGCAGTAATCCGCAATATGGTGCGCACAGAGGGGATTACGGTGCAGATCGTGGCCTGTCCCATCAAGCGCGCCGACGACGGACTGGCGCTGTCCAGCCGCAACACGCTCCTGACGCCCGAGCAGCGGACCATAGCTCCGCGTATCCACCAGACGCTGACTGAGTCCAAGGCCTACGCGCTGAACCACTCGCTGGCCGAGACCCGCGACTTCGTGGTGAGCCGTCTCGACTCCACTCCCGGACTCCGAGTGGAATACTACGAGATCATCGATGCCGAGACCATGGCGCCCATAGACAACTGGGCCGAGGCCCGCTGGACCGTGGGATGTATCACCGTATACTGCGGCGCTGTCCGACTGATCGACAATATCACATACAAAAACGAAACCGGCGAATGGGCCTGACCCCCGCCGCATTGCTGAGACCATGCAGATAGAAATGTTGAAATCGAAGATCCACCGCGTCACTGTGACGGAGGCGGACCTGAACTACATCGGAAGCATCACTGTCGACTCCGCCCTGCTACGCGCCGCCGGCATACTGCCCGGCGAACGCGTGTTCATCGTCAACAACAACAACGGCGAGCGTTTCGACACATATACCATAGCCGGCGACGAGAACAGCGGCGTGATTTGTCTTAACGGCGCCGCCGCACGCCGCGCTCAGCCGGGCGACGTCATCATCATCATGGCCTATGCCCGGATGACACCCGAGGAGGCACAGAACTGGAAGCCGACGGTGATTTTCCCCGACACAGCCACCAACAGACTGAAAGTCTGACTTAATTAAGCTAAATCCCTATACCCCTATATGTTCAATACCCTTTCGGAGCGACTGGAACGCTCCTTCAAGATACTTAAAGGCGAAGGCCGTATCACGGAGATCAACATCGCCGAGACAATGAAAGACGTGCGCCGGGCGCTGCTCGACGCCGACGTCAGTTTCAAGGTGGCCAAGACCTTCACCGATACTGTCAAGAAGAAGGCTCTGGGCCAGAACGTCATCAACTCCCTGAAACCGAAGGAGCAGATGGTGAAGATAGTCCACGACGAGCTTGTGGAGCTGATGGGAGGCGACGCCGCCCCGCTGAACCTGGAGGGTAAGCCGGCCGTCATCCTGATGGCGGGTCTGCAGGGAGCCGGCAAGACCACCTTCGCCGGCAAGCTGGCCAAGAAGCTGAAGAGCACCCGCCACAAGCATCCGCTGCTGGTGGGCGCCGACGTCTACCGACCCGCCGCACGCGAGCAGCTGCGTGTCCTGGCCGAGTCCATCGACGTGCCCGTATACACCGAGGAGGACAGCAAGGATCCCGTGCAGATTGCCCGGAACGCCGTGGAGCTGGCCCGCCGCAACCAGTACGACGTCGTGATCGTTGATACGGCCGGACGTCTGGCCGTGGACCAGGACATGATGGACGAGATTGCCAACCTGAAGGAAACCCTCAAGCCGCAGGAGACGCTCTTCGTGGTGGACTCCATGACCGGACAGGACGCCGTCAACACCGCCAAGGCCTTCAACGACCGCATCGACTTCGACGGCGTGGTGCTGACCAAGCTTGACGGCGATACCCGCGGCGGTGCCGCGCTCTCCATCCGCGCCGTAGTGGCCAAGCCCATCAAGTACGTCGGCATCGGCGAGAAGCTCGAGGACATCGAGGAGTTCAACCCCGAGGGAATGGCCTCGCGCATCCTGGGCATGGGCGACATAGTCAGCCTGGCCACCAAGGCAATGGAGGTCTACGACCAGGCCGAGGCCGAGAAGATCCAGAAGAAACTGCGCGACAACAAGTTCGACTTCAACGACTTCATCCATCAGATCAACCAGATCAAGAAGATGGGTAGCCTGAAGAACCTGGTAGGCCTGATTCCGGGCGTCGGCAAGATGATGAAGGACATCGACATCGACGACGACGCCTTCAAGAGCATCGAGGCCATCATCGGCTCCATGACCCCGTACGAACGCGAGAATCCCGAGGTGATCAAGGGGACACGCCGACAGCGAATAGCCAACGGCTCGGGCACGAGCCTGCAGGAGGTGAACCGACTGCTGAAGCAGTTCGAGGAGATGCGCAAGATGATGCACATGGCCTCGACGATGAAGAATCCGGCCCAGATGATGAAGCAGATGAAGGCTCGCCAGGGAGGCATGGGGCGCCGCTAATATATTCAGATCAAGGACAAATGATTCAGACCAATAATTTATGTATGCAGTTCGGGAAGAGGGTACTCTTCCAGGACGTGAACCTGACGTTCAACCACGGCAACTGCTACGGCATAATCGGAGCCAACGGCGCGGGCAAATCCACGCTGATGAAGATACTGTCGGGCGAGCTCCAGCCCACCATGGGAACGGTGACCTTCGGGCCGGGCGAGCGTCTCAGCGTACTGAGCCAGGACCACTTCGAGTTCGACGAATATACGGTGATCGACACCGTGATGCGCGGCCACACGGTGCTGTACGACATCATGACGCAGAAGGACGCGCTGTACGCCAAGCCTGACTTCAGCGACGAGGACGGCATCAAGGCAGCCGAGCTGGAGGAGAAATTCGCCGAGCTGGAGGGGTGGAACGCCGAGAGCGACGCCGCGGCCCTGCTGTCCGGCCTGGGCATCAAGGAGGACCGTCACTATATGCTGATGAAGGACATGAGCGCCAACGAGAAGGTGCGCGTCCTGCTTGCCAAGGCGCTGTTCGGCAATCCCGACAACCTGCTTCTGGACGAGCCCACCAACGACCTGGACCTGGAGACGGTGGCATGGCTGGAGAACTGGCTTGCCAACTTCGAGAACACAGTACTGGTCGTAAGCCACGACCGCCACTTCCTGAACGCCGTCAGCACGCATACTCTTGACATCGACTACAACAAGATATCGCTCTTCGCGGGCAACTACGACTTCTGGTACCAGTCGTCGCAGCTGGCGCTGCGTCAGCAGCAGGCCGCCAACAAGAAGGCCGAGGAGAAGCGCAAGGAACTGCTTGAGTTCATCCGCCGCTTCAGCGCCAACGTGGCCAAGTCCAAGCAGACCACCAGCCGCAAGAAGATGCTGGAGAAGCTCAACGTGGAGGAAATCCAGCCCTCGTCGCGCCGATACCCGGGAATAATCTTCACGCCCAACCGCGAGGTGGGCAACAAGATTCTGGAGGTGAAGGGGCTGAAGGCCTCGGTGGACGGCGAACTGCTGTTCAACGACGTGAACTTCCAGATCGAGAAGGGCGACAAGGTGGCCTTCCTGAGCCGCGACCCGCGTGCCATGACCGCGCTGTTCGAGATCATCAACGGCAAGCGCGAGGCCGACGCCGGCACCTACGAGTGGGGCCAGACCATCACCACCGCTTACCTGCCGCTCGACAACTCCGCATTCTTCCAGACAGACCTCAATCTTGTGGACTGGCTGTGCCAGTACAGCTCAGACAGCTCGGAGATCTACCTGAAAGGATTCCTGGGCAAGATGCTGTTCAGCGGTGAGGAAGTCCTGAAGAAGGCCTCGGTGCTGTCGGGAGGAGAGAAGATCCGCTGCATGATCGCACGCATGATGCTGACCGACGCCAACACCCTGATCCTGGACTCCCCCACCAATCATCTGGACCTGGAGTCCATCCAGGCGTTCAACAACACGCTGCACAACTTCAAGGGCATCATCCTGATGGCCAGCCACGACCATGAGTTCATCCAGACCGTCTGCAACCGAGTCATCGAGCTGACGCCCAACGGCATCATCGACAAGATGATGGACTACGACGACTACATCGAGGACGAGAAGGTAGCCGCCGCCCGCGAGCGTCTGTACAACTAAAGAATACTAAATCTTCATAATTATGAAACACACTGTCATGTTCCGCCTAAAGGGCCGTCCCGAGGAACGTCGCGAGCTGGCTCAACGCTTCGCTGAGGCGCTGATGGAGCTGCCGGCGTTGATACCGGAACTAAAATCGATGGAAACGGGGTTGAACATCAACCCGAAGGAGACTTTCGACGTTATTCTTACAGCCGAGGCAGACTCGCTGGAGGACATCGCCGCCTACAGCGCCCATCCCGCCCACGTGGCGTGCGTGGACATCATCCGTGACAGCATAGATTGCCGTGCATGCGTGGACTACCTCGGATAAACCTGACTAAGCTCCACTGTCATTTCACAACTATGAAGAAACTTTACATTCTGGAGCTCCTGACGGGGCTCCTTTTGTTTACGGCCTGCACCAAGGACGACAACAAGAATACGGACATGGACCAGATTCAGTCCAAGACCTACACCGGCATGAATGTGCTGGACCTGGAATACAACGGCACGGACATGGCCGGCAAGTCGGCCGACGTGGCCAAGGGACAGAACGGCAACGTCAACCTGTCGTTCTATTCAAAGGTAAACTTAGGTGAGCTGAGCGACGCCCTCAAGGGACTGCCGGAGCTGGACGGCCCGGGCGTGCTGCCGGGCACTCCTCGTATGGACATCACCGTGCCGGTACGGCGCGACGGCAACGGCTGGGACTTCAGCTACACCGGCGAGACGGACTTCGTCACCTACCGCGTGGAGGGCGACTTCAACAACACCCGTATGGAATGCGAGTTCGATGACGTCAAGCTGAAGAACCTGACATTCGCGGGCGGAGCCTGGAAACCTGTGGCCATATCCCAGAATTCCCTGGCAGACAGCCAGCCGTTCCATATCGTATGGGAAACCAAGCTGCCGATACAGCTGCCCGGCACGCAGTACGGCATCCAGGACCTGCTGCGCGTCATAGTCAACGCTCCGGTGATTCCCGTATACAACGGCACGGCCGAGATGTCGCTGTCGCAGGTCATCGCCAATGGCCTGAAGAGTGTCGGCATGACCGCCGACGGATGCATGCCTGTCACCTACCTGCAGACCGCCAACGGCGCGGCCACCTTCGCGAGCGCCCCGCGCTGCACGTTCATGTATGTGCCCCTGTCGGACCACGCGGTCAAGTTGTATGTCAACCCCGCCGACATATTGACATTGGTACTATTGAATAACACCAACCGCGACCCTAACATCCCGGACAATCCCTTCGGCAAGCATAGCCGCGCCGAGCAGGGCGACCTGGCACAGCTGCTGCAGGGTCTGGTCAAGACCCTGACCTCAGCGTTGCCCGACGGCATACCGATGGTCTGCGTACGCCAGGGCGACAGGATGTCGCTGTACCTGAACAGCGAGCTGCTGCTGCCGTTGCTCAAGGACGGTCTGGTGCCTGTCCTGTCCAACCCGGCCACCCGCGGCATCATCGCCGACCTGGTGCAGCACAACACCACACTGGCGCCCCACGCCACGGCGATAATGGCCCTGTACGACGCTCTACCTACAATCCTGGCACAGACCACCAAGATGGAATTAGGTCTGAACTTCACAAAATAGACATTCGAACCGACAATCAGAGAATAAATGCTTAACGCACTCTTGCTGATCGTAGGGCTGGTGCTGATACTGGCCGGAGCCAATTACCTGACAGACGGAGCTGCGGCGATGGCCCGCAGGTTCGGTCTGTCGGACCTTATGGTGGGACTCACCATCGTGGCATTAGGCACGTCGGCGCCGGAGCTGACCATCAGCATCATGTCCGCCATTCAGGGCAATACAGGCATGGCCATCGGCAACGTGGTGGGAAGCAACATCTTCAACGTTCTGCTGATCATCGGCGTCGTGGCGCTGGCGCGGCCCATCCGGGTTGAGAAGGGCATCATGATCAATGAGATCCCGATGGTGATTCTGGCCAGCGCGGTCGTACTGGCCATGGGGCTGTCGCCCTTGCTGGACGATACTCCGGCGGTGATCTCGCGTGTAGGAGGCATCATCCTGCTGCTGTTCCTGTGCATCTTCATGCGCTACCTCTTCGCCAAGGCGCGGATCAAACCCGGGGACAAGGCCCATGAGGACGAGGCCGCGCAGTCGGGCCGCAAAGGGAATGACAGCAAGATGTGGCTGTCGCTCGTGATGGTGGTCGGCGGTCTGGCGGCGCTGGTCTACGGCGGCGACCTGTTCGTGGACAAGGCCTCGGCGATAGCCTCGGCGCTTGGCGTCAGCGACGCCGTGATCGGCCTGACCATCGTGGCCGCCGGCACTTCGCTGCCCGAGCTGGCCACATCGCTGACAGCAGCCATCAAGGGCAACTCCGGCATCGCGCTGGGCAATGTGATCGGCAGCAACATCTTCAACATCTTCCTGGTGCTTGGTCTGGCGGCCACGATCCGGCCGCTCCCTTTCGCAGGAGTCTCGACGCTGGACCTGCTGGTCATGGCGGGCAGCGCCGTACTGTTCTGGATATTCGGATGGTTCTTCAAGAAACGCACCATCACTCGCGTGGAAGGAGCCATAATGGGCGCCTGCTACGTGGCATACATCACCTATCTCGTAATACAAGCATCATAACGACTTAATGAAAACGGACAACAAGGAGGAACTGCTTCCAGTAGTAGACGAAAATGGCAACGTGGTCGGAAAGGCCACCCGTGGCGAGTGTCACCGAGGAACCAAACCGCTGCATCCGGTGGTGCATCTGCACGTACGCGACACCTCCGGGCGGCTGTACCTGCAGAAACGCCCGGAGTGGAAGGATATCCAGCCGGGCAAGTGGGACACGGCCGTAGGAGGCCATGTGGACTACGGCGAGGAGATCTGCGACGGGTTGGTACGCGAGGCACGCGAGGAATTAGGGCTGACCGGCTTCAAGCCGCAGCATGTCCGCAACTACGTCTTCGAGTCCGCGCGCGAGCGTGAGCTGGTCAACGTATTCACCGCCGTGGTCGATGCCGACTCCGTCAGTCCGTCGGAGGAACTGGACGGAGGGCGCTTCTGGGTCATCGCCGAGATCGAGGCCGCGATCGGCAACGGAATCCTAACCCCTAATTTCGAGAGCGAGTATCAGACGGTTTTGAAACCGTTCCTGACACAGAACGTCCAGGAGAATACCGGAGACTCGTTCAGGATATTCTCGGCGCCGCTGCAGGGCTACACGGACGTTCCCTGGCGTCACTTCCATGCGGAGCTGTACGGTGGCGTGGATACATATTTCACACCTTTCATACGCGTGGAACGCGGCGAGGTGCGCCAGCGGGACCTCAAGGCACTGTCATCCCCTCTCAATGCCAACACCCGATTGATACCGCAGATCATCTTCCGCGACAGCGAGGAATTCGTCATGCTGGTGGACGCGGTCCGCGCTGCCGGATTCGACCGTATCGACCTGAACATGGGCTGTCCCTACCCTCCGCAGGTGAATCACGGACGCGGCTCGGCGCTGCTGACGCGTCCCGAACTGCTGGAGGAGATCCTGGAACTTATGGCAGACCGTTACTCCAACGTGCGGTTCTCGGTCAAGATGCGCCTGGGCATCAAGAATCCGGACGACTGGCGCAAGGTGCTCCCGGTCATCAACCAGATGCCGCTGACGCACGTAACGGTACATCCGCGCATCGCCGTCCAGCAGTACGCCGGCGACCTATACATGGATTCCTTCGCCGAGCTTCTGGCGCAGGCCGAACATCCCGTCATCCTCAACGGCGACCTGATGAGCCGGGAGGATATAGACAGAACCACGGCCGATCATCCCGCCGTTGCAGGCGTGATGATCGGCCGTGGATTGCTGTCGGATCCGGCGTTGGCCATGGAATGGAGGGACGGCGCGGACCTGCCGTCAGACGAACGTCTGCGGCGTCTGCTGGAGTTCCACCGACTGCTTCTGGAGCATTACGTCTCTACAGTCAGCGGCGAGGGGCAGCTCCTGCAGAAGATCAAGCCATTCTGGGACTACCTGGAGCCTGTCATCGGCCACAAGGGCGCCAAGGCCATCCGGAAGGCCACGTCTCTTGCCAAGTACCACGCAGCCGTCCGTGCCATCAGATAGTCTTTATTTGGCCGATTTCTTTGACAGTTTCTTGGCGGGTGTGTTATCGATGGGTTCGACAGTATAACCAGCGTCACGCAACAGCTGCAACAGGCCCTCGGGAGTGGGCAGATGCCCTGCACCAACCACAACCATGGTGGGCGTCCAGTGCATTTCCTTCATCAGTTTCTTGGCCCATCGCTTGTTGCGGTCGGTTATAAGCCGCGCCTGACCCTCAGGATCCTTCTTGATCGCTTTCAGAATCATGTTTTCCAGCGCCGGCATGTCCTGTTTCAGATATGCGTTGGTGAGCTGCACCACATCCTGTCCTTCCGATTCGATATTCTCGACCATCTCTACAAGATCCGCGGCCTGACGGGAAATAGGAGCGCCATACAGGATGTTGGCCTGCATCGACAGACTCTCAAGACCGCCGACTTCCTTGCCGACCAGTCGTGCCCGTGTCTGAGCCATCTGATCTATGCCTTGCGACAGATCCATGGGTGGAAGCATCTTCCTGGCCATCCCTGCGGCGAGCTGAGTGGAAACGGCGGCAGGCGTCAGCATGGTCAGCACCTGTTCAGGAATCTCGGCAGGCCGATACTGCGACCAAACGCGTCGCAGACTGTCCATCTGAACCTCACTGAGCAACTTGTCCAGCGTGCTGTCGGCAGGCGCAATCATCTTCTTCTGCATCACCATCAAGGCGTCGGGATCCTGCAGGACGGCCATGTCGAGCTCCCCGTAGAACTTGTCGACTCTGTTCAGAGCCTGCGTGAAGCCGGGAATGGAATCCAGGAAACCCTCGGGAGCGAAATGATGCGTTCCTAAGATGTAGGATGTCTTGCCGCTCTGCGGCGACGTTACTTTCCACAACAGCTGGGCGTTGGCTCCCAGCGACAGCATGGCCGCGGTCAGCACAATCAATATCTTACGATTCATAATCTTATGGTTTTAAATTATTATACGCGTCCTCTACACTATTATTGTCATCCGCAGTCACAGCGCAGGCGGTTTATGCTTGATATTCGTGAAGTTTGCGAAATTTTTATTAAATTTGCAGAGAACTAATACTTAACATAACCTCAACATGAAACTTGGCATATCGATAATCGGCGGCTGTCTTCTGGCAACTATGACGGCGTTCGCCGCCCCGGCCGACGAGTGGGTCACGATCCGTAACGGCGAGCTATGGACCGACACCGACGGCAATACCGTCCAGGCGCACGGCGCCGGATTCCTGCAGGTGGACGGCACGTTCTACATGATCGGTGAGGACCGTTCCGACACGTGGCATCCCGACGTGAACATGTATTCCTCGCCCGACCTGGTGCATTGGAAATTCGAGAACAAGATCATCCGGAACGGCGTGACGCATCCTGAATTGGGTTCGTCGCGGATGATAGAGCGTCCCAAGCTGATGCGCAATCCCAAGACGGGCAAGTTCGTGGTATGGTGCCACTGGGAGGCCGGCAACTACGGCGCCTCCGAGGCCGGTGTGTTCCAGTCCGACAAAGTCAACGGCGACTATGAGTTTGTCTGGGGCGGTCGGCCGCTGGACACCAAGAGCCGCGACTGCAATATCTTTGTCGACGATGACGGCACCGCCTATTTCATCTCCACCACCGACGAGAACACCAACTTAGGTCTGTTCAAGCTGAGCGACGATTATCTGTCGGCAGTGGAGAAGTCCGTCCTGATGGAGGGTCAGCGCCGCGAGGCTCCGGCCATCGTGAAGCACAACAACCGCTACTACATGCTTAGCTCGGCATGCTCGGGCTGGGATCCGAATCCCTGCCGACTGTCGTACACCGACGACCTGACCCAGGGCTGGAGCCCGCTGAAGACCATCGGCAACTCCATCGCCTACGACACGCAAGCGGCCTCCATCCTGACCATCAAGGGCTCGAAGGCCACGACCTACCTGTATGTCGGCGACCGCTGGCAGGATCCTGACCTTCCGGGGTCCAAGACCATCATATTCCCCATCTCGTTCACCGACACCGACTGCGTGTTCGAGTACGTTCCGGAGTTCCAGATCAATTTCGCCACGGGCGAGTGGCGAAAGGTGGAGGACCCGCGTCAGCTGGACCGCACGGGCTGGACGGTCTGTGACTTCAGCAGCCAGGAGACCGCGAGCGAGAACGCCCCGGCGTCCAACATCCTGGACGGTGACCTGAGTACCATCTGGCACACGGAGTACAGCGGCCAGAAGGCGTCGGCTCCGCATCATGTCACCGTCGACATGGGCAAGGTCAACACCATCGACGGCTTCCTGCCGGTGCCGCGCAATGACTATTCCGGCAATGGCCTGATCCGCAAGTACAGCCTTCGCGTCAGCACGGACGGCGAAAACTGGAAATTAGTGAAGCGAGGCTCCTGGCTCCCCTACTGGACACGTGTGGACTTCGACCCGGTCCAGGCCCGCTATGTCAAGCTGACCTCGACCGACGGCGATTACTGCTCCATGTCGGAGCTGTACCTCTACGGCTCCGAGGGTGAGTCCGGTCTGTCGCTGGTGGCCTGCGGGCAGGAGACGGACGATACCGTCTACGACCTGACCGGCTGCCCGGTCGCCAACCCCACCCGCGGCATCTACATCCAGAACCGCCGCAAGTTCATCATAGGGAGTAGATGAGGTTGTCGATCATTCCGGGATTGATCTCATCGTCATCCGTCAGACGTATCCCGAGCATCTTCCGGCGGTACGACAGGGTTCCCTTGGTCCTTGACACCAACGTGCAGAGCTGTGTGGGAGTGACTCCGCACTTGATCAGCAGGATTATCCGGTAGTCCGCCGGCTTGACCTTCCCGTCGGCCAGCAGAAACAGACGTCTGTCGAAATTCGGCGAGGCCTTCAGTATGACCTCATGCAGGTCTTTCCACAACGGGTCTGTTTCCGGTATGGAGGTCCGGTCATCGATGTGTTCCCTCAAAGAGGAATATGCCTGCGATTCCGTTATTACAGGGGATAACGGCTCACGCTCTGTCCTGCTGTTGCACAGGACTTTCAGGTCGTTTATCAAAAGCTTCCGCAGGCTCATTCCGTCATCGGATTCCGTTGGCTCATTTTCCTCGGCGCAAACGTCAGGCTCTTTCCTCGTATCACCGACATCCTGACCTTCGGTGCCCGGTGATTCCTCACACAATCTTGCGTCGTTTAAATCCTGTCTCAGTTCCCGGGTTAACCTCCGGGAGTTAGCCAGGGCCCTGTGCAGCTTTATGATTGTCCTGTTCGCCCTGTTGCGGTAATACAGTATCCCGACGGCAAGAGCCAGTATGATGATTACGGCCGATGCAAGCCACTTTTCACCAGCCTGTTTCTGCCCAAGGGCCTTTTCTTTGTCCCTCTCTATGATGGAGTAATTGTAGAACGAGTTCTGGATCAGCGCGCTGCGGTCGCCGTTGGTGTTCATGTACTGTTCCGTGAGTGCTTCGTACCGATCTAAATGTATTCGGAGAGAATCCTGAGGTTCTATATCCTTGAGTTCATTTGAGAGCAAAATTGAATACCCCGTCCGCAAGTTACGGGCATCCTTGACCTTGATTAATTCCAAAGCATATTTATAAGCGGAATCAGGCATCGCCGCGCATCTATAGATATCGGCTGCATAGAAATAGACAAGTTGCCTGGAATCATCATCGAGTTTAAGTGTCGTCAAAGCACGACATGGAATATCTCCAATCAATGAGACGGCAGAGTCCAGCTGGCCCTTGTGTTGTTTGATACCTGCAAGATAAGCAGAGTCGATCGTCGCAATCCTGGGGTCCTTGACGCCTGCTATCAATATTGCCTCTTGAAAATTATGCTCGGCGTCATCATAATTCCTGCTGTTTATATTGTTGTGTCCCAATACCTCCAGGTCATACATGAGGTTTATGGAATCCCGGAGTTCGCGATCAAGTTCGACAGCCATATCGATATAGCGTCGCGCTTCGTCATAAAGCCTCAAGGAATTCAAGAGGCCTCCCATCTGAGCGCATATCTTGCCTCTCATGTCTTTCCCGTAACGGCTGTTGTCAGTCCGATTCAATGCGTCGCTGTAATATTTCAAGGCCGACGGATAATCTCCCATGTCTGTATATACTCTGCCACCGTAATAAAGCGCCTCCGTGTATCTGTCATCGGAACCGTGAGATGAATAATAGCGGATTACCGGCAGTATGAGGCTGTCGGATTCATGGGGGATGAACGCCTTGTCTGCAAGCTTTACGCGCAGGAAGTCATAGTACATTCTGTCGGACTTTGAGAAGCAATTGCTGTCAATATTCAGAAGCGAGTCATACGCGGACCGTGGATTTTCCTCACCGTATTGTTCCAGCTCTTCCAGCGTCTCATTCCGTTCCGGCCTGCGGCAGCCGGCCGACAGCATCAGAATGATCAGAAATCCAATCACAGTTGCCTGTGTCCTTATATCTTTGATAAATCTTATAGCCATTTTCTCTTTTGGTTTGAATCACAAATTTAACACTTGGCCGTCATTAATCCAAGCCGATGGCCAGCCTGAGCCTTCATTTTCTCCGTCAAAAACGGTAATTTCGCACAAGCAATGTAAATTCGCACATCTAACCCTGCATTTTCGCACAATTCACCCCATTTTTCGCACACATTTCTTAGGATTTCCGACAAAAACATCATACCTTTGCCGCATCGTAACAAAACAGAACGCTTATGAAGATCAAGTGCTGCTTAACGGTGATTCTTATGATTCTCTCATTATCTTTTGCCTATGCTGAGAATGGCGGAAACTTGGTTCAGACAGACCTGTCCGAACATCCTGTATCAGGCGAGACAGAGCCTAAACATAATGAATCCACCAATACCAAACACCGTTTGCCCTCCTGTCTTATCCCATGCGTGATATCCGAAGCGGGTGTCGCGTTCCAGATGGACTGTCCTCCCGAGATACTTGTCTATGAGATAGCCGACGCCGATGGCAACGTGATCGCCTCCTTTGGCGACGAGGCATCCTTCGTCCAGACCCTGTTCTCCCTGACCGGAGACTACACCGTGGTGTTCACAACAGCCGGGTATGTGTATTATGGTTGGGTAAGCATATGACCAGTATGAAAGCGAGTAAATACAATTATGTGATACCGTTTGGAGAAAAGAAAATATTCTTCAACGGCATAACAGAGGCATTCTTCATAGTGTCTCCGGAATATGAGGATGCATACCGAAGGCTATTAGAGACTCCTGATGCCCAAGGGGAATGGGCAGACACGTTTCTGATACGAATGAGGGATGCCGGGTTCATAGTAGATGATGATATCGACGAACTTGAACTGGTAAGGACGAAATTAGAATCATTGCGTAGGGAAAATGTGTATTACTTGATGGTTCTTCCTACCTATCAATGTAATCTACGTTGCTGGTACTGTACTCAGGAGCACAAACATCTCTTTATGGATGATAAAATTGTTGAAAATGTTAGACGTCTTATTGTACGCAAGTTGTCTGAGGATGGTATCGAGCACCTTCATCTTTCATGGTTTGGAGGCGAGCCTTTGATGGCATATGACAAAGTATGTCAATTGACATCTTTTGCAAAGAGTGTCGCAGTAGGCCAGGGCAAAGCATTTACTTCCTCTATCACCACGAATGGAACCTTGTTGACTCCAGAACGAATAGAAACACTGCGGCAGCTTGGCATAACCCATTATCAGATAACTATTGATGGAGATCGTAGGACACACAATTCAATCAAGAATCTGGGGACTATATCAGCCTATGATAGAACTTTGGATAACATCAACCTGATAGCACAACATACTTCGGTAAGCCTCAGGTTCAATTACTCACGCGATAATCTCCGACCTGCCTAATTTTTAAGACATTACAAGAGAAACTTGACGCCAATGTTGTCGGCAACATCTCCTTCACAATATTCAAAGTGTGGCAACAGAATACGGAAGAAATAGACAGAAACGATGTTGATGCTTTGTTTAATAATGGAATAGGTGCCGGTATGTATTCAACTTTGCATAGCACGGGTCTGTGTTATGCAGATTGGATCAATTTCGACTGTGTGTTCCCGAACGGTCATGTAGGTAAATGCGATAACCATTCTCCGGAGGAGGTTCCAGGCATACTGTTGCCAGACGGCACTGTTTACTGGAAGGAAAATATGTCGAATTATTTTGATTATCATATTTTTGATGGTCATCAGGAGTCCTGCAGGCACTGCCGTTATCTACCGATATGCTGGGGGCCGTGTGTGGCAAAAAGGGAAGCGATGCTGCGTAACCTCGGCTATATAACTTGTAAATTCCGTGATCCAGCCAGGGATATGGAATTTATGCTCTCCAATAAGTGTAAGACAATGTTGCAACGGGTGGAATAAAACTTACTGTAATATACTGTATTCAAAAAACATACAGTCATACAGGTAGTCAACCAGTATTAAAAGTATAAATTATGAAAAAGGATATTGAAAACAAGGTAATCCCAACAGTTGGTCTTCTGACTGACATGGAGTCATTGGAGATCTACGGAGGCCAAGGCAATGGTGGAGTCAATCCGAATGAGGCTAATGTCTACTGTTATGCAAAATGCGAATGCATGGAAACGCATAAGGCAGGTGATTGCAACATATATTGCATGGCCGACTGTGCCTGCTAAGTATTATTAACAGCACAAGCATTGAACGCGTATGGTGTTATGGGAACCCATAGCACCATACCGTTCATAGAGAAATGAAACGTTGGAATAGATTCGTTAATATGACTTTTCACTCTCATCCATTCCGGTAAGTCAGATTAAATACTCTACTCGACATAATAGGGTTTACATAAAAATTCTTATAGTACGGGTGCATGCGCGTATCATATACGCATCATATAAATGACTCAATGTAATAGTAATAGAGTGACAGGCTTACGTTTTAGATTTATACATGAAGATATAGAAATACCCTTAACAGAATTTGATATGAAACAATGCACACTATTGATTATGTTTTTACTTGGACAATTCTATGTTTTGCCCCAGTCGTTACGTCAATTCGAGACAGTTGATACTATTGGCAGGGATTTAAAGGAACTTGTCGTGAAAGGCAGGACACAACAAATAATTGAAGACGGGGTTTCCTACATTCCGGATAAGAAATCGAGGAAGTTCGCAGTCGATGCCGTGGATTTACTGTCAGACATGCAAATTCCACAGCTTGTGATTATGCCAGACAGGACAGTCAAGACGATAAGCGGGAACGATGTCAAGATATACATAGATTATGTGGAGGCTAATGAGTCCGCCATTTCCGGTATCCGGACCGAGGATGTGGTCCGCGTCGAGGTGCTTGACCATCCTTCTGACATAAGGTTTCATCAGGCCGAGCACGTAGTGAACTTGATTATGAGGAAATATGAATGGGGAGGGTATACCAAACTTATGGCGATGGGGCGCATGTTGAACAATGAGAGAATATACGGGACCTTATATTCAAGATTTTGTTATAGAAACTGGAAATTCGATATCAATGCATCCGGTTCCGGCACTTGGTCCAGCAAAGATGAAGAGACATCCCATGAGACATTTCGTGATTTCGATTACGATGACAGACATTTCATTGAGTTGACGCGGACAACGCATACCGACAGATTCAGAGCTCGAGATGATTCGCAGGCAGTGGGATTCAGGGCGGATTACAGCAATGGGAATGTATCCATATCCCATGATGTGGCTTTTGTCAGAAACGGCACTCCTGCCTGGACAAGGCATTCAAAAGTAGGATATTCAGACAATTCCTTAGAGGGAAGCGATGCCGTCCGCAACGAGGACAGTCAGTCGTTGGCGACATGGATGACGGGGAACTATTATTTCTCTTTCACTTCAGGAAATTCCCTTAGCGTTCTCTGGAGTATGGGAAGAAACGGATACCGTGACAATAGCTGTTACATGCTTGGAAAAGCAACTCCTATTTTGAATCTTGTACATGGCGTATTGTATTTCCCGCAGATTGACATCTCGCATTCAGTTCAGTTGGGACATGGCAACTCTTTAAACACAACGGTTCAGAGTTTCTATTATATAAATGATTCAAGATATACAGGATCTGTAGACAAAAAGAACAGAACATCCAATTCCGCAACTCAAATCCAGCTTAACTACCGTCAGGGATGGAGTTTCGGACTCAGTGCCTCAGCTACGTTAGGTGCCAGATACAATTATATGAGGGAAAACGGTAAGGACTATATCCACAGATGGTCTCCCAGCATTCAGCTTAAGACAGATTACTCATTCGCTACATACCATCGGTTGTCCTTGTCCGGAGGCTGGTATACATCGGGAGAATTGTCTGAGAAGACTCAGGATATTGTAAAACGAGTAGACGAACTGGTATGGAATCAAGGGAACCCCGGTCTGAAAGCAAAGATTAATAAATGGATTATGTTATCATATACATTTATGCCACGACGCAATCTCAGTCTCTCGACATATGCATCGTACTCTGACTACAGGCATGTGCCTGTAGCAGACTACTATCTTATCGAAGGATACGACGGCATTGTCCGAGGATATAGCGATGACAATTATGAACATAGCCTGGAGTATGGAATCTCAGCATCTATGTCGTTACTCAACAAATCACTTTCGTTTAGTGCTTTGCTGTACGGCGTGGACCAGCGCAATCGCGGGGTTGTTAATATCGCCAATAGATATCTTACGGCAAGAGTCGGAGCCAGATGGTCGTACAGAAATATATCAGTCGGACTCATGTATTTGTCTCCCCAAAAATCTATATTCATGAAAAATGGCTATAAGACATGCATGTCGAGTACGTATGCCTTGGATATCAATTATTCACTGCATGACCTAAAATTACGGCTCAGATTTGCAAACTGGTTTGCGCAAGGATATATTCGTAAGACATATGAATCCATGCATTACAGATATGATGGTAGTGAATGGAATGGGCCTTACAGTAGGACGGTCTCCATTACTGCAAGTTACACTTTACCTTACGGTAAGCGGGTAAACCGCGACAATGAGATAAATGCCGCACAGGTGCCGTCATCGGGTTTCTGATGGAATTGAAAATACCGGAACAATCCGATACAAGCAAGCCATGTCGTTCCCGTTCGTAAAACAGCACGACTCAATGCAATGCGGTGTGGCATGCGTGGCCATGATATGCCGTCATTACGGCAAGACGATATCGTTGAGTTACCTGGAGAACCGTTGCCGTCCGTCCAAGGAGGGTGTGTCGTTGAAGGGCCTTGCCGACCTGTGCGGATTCCTGAAGCTTGAATGCACGGCCGGCAGAGCCGGCCTGGAGGACCTGAAGGCCTGTCCGTTGCCCTGCATCCTGCATTGGGACCAGAATCATTTCGTCGTGCTCCATAAGATAGACCGTGACGGGGCCAGATTCTGGATCGCCGATCCCGCCAAGGGCAGATACCGGATGTCGGCCCCGGAATTCTCAAGACATTGGATATCCACTGCATCCAATGGCATCGAGAAGGGAATAGCCATGTTCCCGGTTAAGACGGACGAGTTCGAGAACCTGAAGATCACGGATTACCAGACCCCGCGTTCATTACGGTTCCTGTGGAGATATATAGTGCAGTACCGCAGATATTTCCTGCAGATCATGATGGGACTGGCATTGGGATGTGTGCTCCAGCTGATAATGCCTTTCCTGACACAATGGATTGTGGATATTGGCATAAGGCACCGTGATGTCGGATTCATCTGGCTCGTGCTGCTCGGCGAACTGACGATCGTGACAGGAAGGACGGTCACCGACTTCATCCGCAGATGGCTGCTGCTCCATATATCGATGCGCATAAACATATCGATAGTGAGTGACTTCCTCATCAAGCTCCTCAGACTGCCGATGTCATTCTTCGAGACCAAGCTGCTCGGAGACCTGCTGCAGCGGATGGGGGACCATGCGAGGATACGGTCTTTCCTTACGAACCAGGTGCTCGGCGTCATGTTCTCGCTCCTGTCGTTCGTTGTTTTCGGAATCGTGCTTTTCATATACGACATCCCGGTGTTCTGCATATTCCTCGCGGGATGTGTGGTGTACGGACTCTGGATCGCGCTGTTCCTGAACAGGAGGAAGGTGCTGGATTACCGGATGTTCGAGCAGCAGGCCATAAGCCAGAACCGGACGTACCAGTTCATCGCCAATATCCCGGAGATCAAGCTGCAGGACTGCGAGCGGCGCCGGCGCTGGGAATGGGAGGACAGCCAGGCCGGGCTGTTCGGGATACAGATGAAGTCCATGAGGCTCCAGCAGACCCAGGAGGCAGGAAGCATATTCATAAACGAGATCAAGAACATCCTCGTCACCGTGTTCGCGGCGACAGCCGTGATTGACGGGCGCATCACCTTAGGAGCCATGCTGGCTATCCAGTACATGGTCGGACAGCTTAACTCGCCGGTCGAGCAATTGATGCAGTTCGTGTATTCGCTTCAGGATGTCAGAATCTCGCTGGAGCGTATCAACGAGGTCCATGAGGCCAGGGAGGAGGAATGCGGCTGTAACCGGCTGCGGTCCTTCAGGCATGGCCGTTCCATAGTGCTGGAACATGTCGATTTCAAATATGACGTCCATTCCCTGCGGAATACACTGTCGGACATATCCTTTACGATACCGGAGGGAAAGGTGACCGCGATAGTGGGGGCGAGCGGGAGCGGAAAGACCACCTTGATAAAGCTGATCCTGGGCTATTATCCTGTGCTTGGAGGCAGGATAGAAGTGGCCGGGGAGAATATCGGCTCATACGACCTGAAGTGGTGGCGCAGGCACTGCGGGGTGGTGATGCAGGATGGCGTTATCTTCTCGGAATCGATAGCGCGCAACATCGCGGTCGATGACGGCGATATCGATTTCTCACGTCTGGAGGCGGCGGCCCGGACTGCATGTATCCATGAGTACGTCATGACCCTCCCGTTGAAATACAACACGATGGTTGGCCGGGACGGAACCGGCCTGAGCCAGGGACAGAAGCAGCGTATCCTGATAGCCCGTGCTGTCTATAAGGATCCGGACTTCATTTTCCTTGACGAGGCCACCAACGCGCTCGACGCCGAGAACGAGCGTCATATCGTGGAGAACCTGGAGAGGTTCTATAAGGGCAGGACGGTTGTCGTGGTGGCCCACAGGCTGTCGACGGTCAGGAATGCCGACAGCATCATCGTGGTATCGGGCGGGACTATCGCGGAAAGCGGCAGCCACAGCGAGCTGGTGGGCCTGAGGGGAGCGTACTTCAATTTAGTCAGGAACCAGCTGGAATTAGGGAATTGATATGGAGGACGACGGAAAGGAACAGAATCATGACAGGATCGAGCTCAGGTCGGAGAGGGTCTGGCGGATTTTGGGAGAGGAGCCCGGCGGCGTCCTGCGCTGGGGGACAGCCGCGATGTGCATGATATTCGCCTTGCTCATCGCCGTCCTGCTGTTCGTGAAGTACCCTTACGGCAACGGTGAGACCATTCTGGAGCACATATTCCATTCTTGAGGAATGGAGCCTGCCATACTCCAACGGAGCCTTCATGCCGACAGATTAGTCTCGTATTGCCCTGTTTTCTAACAAATTATTCAATTTTCGAACATTTGGAATTGTTCGAACTGCATTTTGAAACAAACGCCTTGATATTTGGAACAAAAACATTAGGAGTTCCAAAAATCTTGCCTTAACTTTGCCGCATCATAATCAAACAGCAAGATATTATGAAAACGAGACGGTTCCTGACGCTTGTATCCATGCTGCCGTCATGTGCCCTGGCATTCGCATCCGATCCAGGGCAGTCGGTGGATGTGAACCTGAGTTCAAGTCCTGTCACCGGTCAGGATCCTAAACCAGATGAGAACACGGAGAACAGACACAGAATACCCGCATGTCTAATCCCGTGTGTGATATCCGAGGCGGGTGTCGCGTTCCGGATGGACTGTCCTCCCGAGATACTTGTCTATGAGATCGCCGACACCGAGGGCAACGTGATTGCCTCCTTCGACGACGAGGCATCATTCGTCCAGACCCTGTTCTCCCTGACAGGAGAATACACCGTGGTGTTCACAACAGCCGAGTATGTGTATTACGGGTGTGTAAGCATATAAAATATACCATTATACATCGTAATCACACAAGTCAATTTCCACGAAAACATTAACTTACCCAATCCAAAAAGACACGCATCCACCATGATACTGTTTTGGTCAGTCATAAGAATGGCAGACTGCAAAATATGTGACTAAGTTTCAACTTAATAAAATAAACCTTAATCAAGAACAGCTTGATATGAAAAACAACCTAAGAACGTTACTGTTGGCCATACCGCTTGCCGTGCTGAGCATGGCATCGGCTGCATTCGCCGACAATTACGGAGATAAAGACTCCTGGGCGAATAGGGAGCCGTACCCGTATATTTCACCAACACCCGGAGAAATCCCTATCATTGGTTGGGGAGTATATTCGGATACAATGTATTCCATCTATGAAGACTATATGGACTGCGGCTTCAACGCTACACTGGAGCTGGATTATGGCAACCGTACAAAAAAGATGATATCCATGCTGAACCCTACGGCAGGAAAGGATACGATAAAGCTTGCGTTAATACCAAGGTTTGATTTTTGCCTGGGTAAGCAACCCTATCAAATGCCAGAAGTTGTAGACCATTTCCTTGACCTTTTACAGGAGCGAAGGAGCCCTGAAAACCGTACACCGACGGCAGGATGGTTTCTGGTTGACGAGCCTGCATACCATAAATTCGACAAGCTGGCACCGTATTTCCACAGTATCGCGCAATACGACACGACAAGAATGACCTGGCTCAACCTCTTTGGTGATCCTCGGGATATAAAAAGTTTAGGTCCTGATGGCGACCCTAACAGCAACGATGCTCTGAGGAATTATATCGAAACCTTTTGCGAGAAGTTCAAGCCTGGCGTGCTTTCGTATGATTATTATCCATTCGTGGTGACCCCGGATGGCAGAGACACGACATCAGTGACGACCCGTCTAAAGGACTTCTATACCGCGCTGCAATTATATTCGGAGATTTCAAAGAAACGGAACCGTCCATTCTGGGCATTCTGCCAGAGCCTGGCGACATGCATAACTGATGAGCCTGATTATAAGCCAAAATCCGGACACCCTGCTCCCACCGAGGAATTCCTCAGGTTTGAAGCCTTCAACGCTCTTGCATTCGGGGCACAGGGTATTGAATACTGGCGTTATAAGGAAAGTTACCCCAGAAAAGCGAACGACACGAACTATTATGCCTTGGTTACCGCTGAAGGAGTAAAGACCCCGGCTTGGGATTTCGCGAAGAAAGTCAACAAGGAGATAAAGGACCACACACATGTCTTCCTCGGGGCGAGACTTGAGTCCTACTATTTCGTCGGAGACCCCCAGGACACGGACTACTGCGATTATAGAAGAGGAGCTTCCGAGGATGCCATTTCTGTAAGGGACATCAATCAACGCGACACTGTCGGGTCAAACCGAGGCGCCCTGGTCTCCACACTTGTCAACGACGGCAGGCGTTATGTTGTCATCGTCAACCAGAGTCCGTACGAGCCTGCAAGACTGGAGCTGGCGATAAACGACCGAGACTATGAGGTGAGCCGGCTCCAGTCGCTCGAGCCTGCGACGCTTGGTTCCGAGCCTGCCGACATCACCGACGCAGCCGACCTGAACGGGATAGACCTGGACGTCAGGAGATTCGTGCGCATCACCCTGGCGCCGGCGCAATACGCTATATATCAGTATTCGCCTAAGCCCGCGTCAAGACTATGATTCGGTCATTACCGTGACTCATCGTTCATGTCGTATTCCGCCGGCAATGTGAGACTGACTTTAGATAAACCAACAGAGACATACAACAATATGAAAAGACATATCATAACAACACTTGCTGCGCTGTCATGCCTCGTACCGTTGTCCGCGCAGGACATTGAGACATGGGAGTCCGGGGGATACACCCTGCGGGTCATACCCGGCTCGGAGAACAGCGTGGAGATTACGAAATACAATGGCACAGACTCGGAGCTGCGGATTCCCGCCACGTTCCGCAGGGACGGGACCACCTATGAGGTGACCTCCATAGGACGTCAGGCGTTCTATTACAACAGGAACATTACGGAAGTGATTCTTCCCGACGGCGTCAGCCATATCGGCGAGATGGCGTTCACGGGATGCCATAACCTCTGCACGCTGATTCTGCCGGAATCACTGACCTCAGTGGAACCATTCTCGTTTACCGAAGTAGGAACAGAGGTTATAGTCCTCCCCGATGGTGTGAGGACTCTCAATTTCGCGAATTTTCTGAGTGACTACAGATTGAACACTCTGGTACTGGGCAAAGGAATAAGGACTCTTGGAGATGTTACGCTGGCTGAGCTGCCCGGTCTTAAGGAACTGTATGTGCTCTCTCCAGAAATTCCAGCTATTGATGAGGATACAACCCCTTTCTGCGGCGCCTGCTGTCCTGATGCCACAGTATATGTTCCCGCCGAACTTCTGGCTATGTACCCAAAGCGTCCGGATGATCAAAGATTTTCCGTATGTCAAATGAACGAAGACTTCGAAAACGGCTGGGCGTATTTCCACGATTACCGTCCTGTCCCCGACCTGTTCACCGTGCTGTACAAGGATGCCTACACCGTTGAATGCGGAGAGTCGCTCCCTATCCTTTATGAAACCATTAACTATAAGGGCGTGACGGTATATGGAACGGAATGGATCTGTGATGACGAAGGTGTCGCCACGGTATTCGACGGCTATGTCAGCGGCGTGAAGGCCGGGACAACCAAGGGTCGCCTGAAAGTCAAGACGAACCAGGGTGAATTCATCTCCAAGGATCTCACTATTACAGTCATTGGCACCGACCTCAATGACACGCCCCGCAAGTCTCCGACAGCGGGAGGACATTCTGACATGCCGTTGATCCGTGAGGGGGAAGGCCTGACCGAGATCTACAGCCTTGACGGCATCTATCTCGGCTCGGATGCCAGGGAATTAGCTCCCGGCATCTACGTCGAGAGAAAAAACGGCGAGAGCAGGAAGATAACAGTGCAATGATTTTGCAGCTGTCCGGACCTGCTGATTCATTGAACCAGCAGGTCTTGGCAACAATATCAAGCATATCTGCATGGAATCGAACATGTGTCTTGCAAATAGCTTGCGTATGCCAGGAAATGTAGATATATTTGCAATTGATATAGGTATATTCATGACGTATTGCTTGCAGGATTAAGATATTCGAGTAAAATTGCAAGATAGGCATGTAGAGATGTGACAGATTATGATGCCCGGTGACTGTAGAAGACGCTTCGCCGGGGGAATTGAAAACACTAAAAACAAGAAGTTATGGGAAAATTTACACAACAGATTTGTCTGGCGGCTGTGACGGCGGCATTCGTTATACAGGTTTTCGCCGCGGAACCCGTCACACCTCCCTTTCAGGACCCGCAGGAGGAATGGGTGCTGACTTACGATAACTACTCGTCTGTTCTATGGCGAGATGCCGGACCGAAAGGAATGTCAAGGGATGTCGCCATCGTGCGCGACAATGACAACCTGTATATCAAGGGAATATTCCAGGAATATCCCGATGCTTGGATTAAGGGCACGGTACACGATAAACAGCTGATGTTTGAGACCGGCCAGATTCTTGCTGTCAAGGGAGAGGAATATGTGTATTTCCATTGTGGAGAGTTGGATCATTCTGCGATAGATGGCAACACTACTATGATTGAGGCCATCGATTTTTACCCTTCATGGCAGTTGTTCAACAAGTCGCAGGATAGAAATGAATTTACTGTCGGAATCGCTTCTGCATATGACAAATGCTCGTTCTGGTATTCTGACAAAACCGATGGATGCTTGAATTTCTGGTTAAGAAAAAAATGGCTGATAGAGGTAGGAATAGGCGATCCCACGGTTTCAGGCACAGGCTTCCCGGATGTGGATTATATGATATACATGAAGCTTCACAGGAAGGGTGAGAGCGGCATCTATGGCATCGGCTCGGAGCAGGTGGACGACACGGTGGCCCCGATGTACGACCTGCAGGGACGCATGGTCAATCCGGAGACAGCACGTCCGGGCATCTATATCCAGAACGGAAAGAAGATTCTGATCCGCTGACACTTAACCCGCAGATGCTTTAAAATAGACCGTGACAGGGAGTTATCCATCCCTGTCACGGTCTATGGCTTTATTTTATGTGTCCTACCCCACGAAGATTCAGGAGTCAAGAGGGAAACCGCAAACATGTGCCCGGTTCAATCATGATAATGACGGAGGGGATATGCGGCATTGAACAAGGATTGAACAAGAATGTTCCTGGAATGTATTATTTCGACAAGTTGCCAGCCAGAATAAAGATAAAGAACGGGAAGGAGTATACTCTACAATATGGTCCCGGTCAAGGTTCTCTATATATTGAGATCAAGGAAGATTACGACAACAAGATGCTGAAACGGCATAAAATCACGATTAACTGGTAGGTAGCAGGGATTTCTTTCTTGGCATTATTTGTAGGGAATCTTACTTATTGTCGTTGCAGCACCCTTACAGCACACAGGCTGTCTCAATGTTGCATTAAAATGTCGGGATCAATACAAGAGGCCAAAAATCCATAGGGGAATCTTGTTTCCGAATCCTACGGGAAGGTCATCTGCCGCCACAAAACTATCCGGCATATCACGTATCTGATCGAATCCTTTCCCGGCTCCTCCGATCTCGAACAGATAACGGTTGTCTACAAGCAAATCTCCGTCTTTCGGATAAGCAATCTCATGTCCCTGCGACATCATTGAAGCGAAAAATGATTCTCGTACCTTACCCTTATCGGCATATCCCAATCCATAAAGTATCGATGGATTGTCAAACAGCACCTTCTGAGGCTTTGACATGGATCGGGGGTTACGTTCAGCCTTATAATATAACAGACGCAGGATGCCGGACCGCTGAAGCAACGAGAGTAATTTAACAAGCTGATTGGAGGTTATACCAAGCATCTCGGAGGTGGCTTTGGCATTGATTGGCGAAGGTGTCTGTGATGCCATTACGGTCAGCAACTGTTTTGTCTTAACCAATGTCGCATATTCCACATTCTCCACAGCGGGAATGTCATAGTCTATGACACTTGCGACCATATTATTGACTCGCGTCAGATAATCGGATTCCGTGTCCCCAAAACAGAATGGATAGAATCCATGTCGTAAATACATGCTGAAATATTTCAGCACGTCTATGCCGGTTATCAATTCGGTGGCAATCCGGTGATGATTGTACAGAACATCATCCAATGACAGTCTGGGCATGGATATGTCCTGAAATTCCATGTACTCACGCAACGAAAGTCCCGGTAATGAATATATCAGACAACGCCTTGACAAGTCCGCGATTGAATGGTCGATCTCCAACAGGGATGAAACTGTGAAGACCACATTCAATCCAGGATAGAAATCATATATGTTTTTTATCTGTCGCTCCCATCCGCGTAGACGATGAACCTCATCAATAAACAGATGCGTTATGCCTTCCGATACTGCTTTTTCTGCCAATTCAGGCAATGAATGGCTTGCAAACCATATATCGTCGAGCGACACATACAAGGCTTGGTCCGGATTATCGAAGGTTAGTTTGATTCGTTGCAGCATCAGTGTGGTCTTGCCTACGCCTCTTGCTCCCTTGATTCCAATCAATCTTGTTCCCCACGTGATAGTATAATAGAAATCCCTTACATGCTTCACCGACACATGTTTCAATAGCATCCTATACTGTCGCTTCAATGTATACATAATTCTCCATTTGCATGATTCAGTTAATAATTTTTTCATTATTCCGATAATCATTTGAATACAATAATCATTACGATAATCATTTGATTAAAATCATTATTATAATAATCATTCTATCTGAATCATCTTTGTAAAGATGATTCTATCGGAACATATAAGGTCGTCATGGTCTGCAATCGCGGCGCTCAGGTGTGGGAGGCGCTCAGGTGTGGGAGATGTTCAGGTGTGGGGGGTATTCAGGACGTCCAGCTGCTGGCGGACGGATTCCTCATGGACGGCGGTGAGGACCGTGCGCATGAAGTCGGCGCTCATGCCCATGTTGACCGCAGCTTCCACGCGCGACGCCATGATGTCGCCGTAACGTTTGGTCTGCACCGCCGGCATCGAATGCTCCTTCTTGTAGTGTCCAATCTCGCGGCTTACCTCCATGCGGCGGCGCAGCACGTCCAGCATCTCGCTGTCGATACGGTCTATCTCCCTGCGGAGCATGTCCAGGCTCTCGGTCGTGCCGCATTGCTGGCGTACCGCCAGCCGGTCCAGTATATTGCCCAGTTCCGCCGGAGTGACCTGCTGCATGGCGTCGCTCCACGCAGCGTCGGGATTGCAATGGCTCTCGATGATCAGACCGTCGAACCCCATGTCCAACGCCTGCTGCGACAACGGAGCGATCAGATCGCGCCTGCCGCCGATATGGCTGGGGTCGCAGATCATAGGCAGTTGCGGATAGCGGCGCTGCAATTCCAACGCTATATGCCAGTGCGGCGGGTTACGGTACAGATGCGTGCCGTAAGTGGTGAAGCCCCGATGGATGGCTCCCAGCCGACGGATACCGGCATTGTACAGACGCTGCAGGGCACCTATCCACAGTTCCAGGTCCGGGTTCACCGGGTTCTTGACCAGCACAGGTCCCTGAAAATTCCTTTCGGCCAGAACATCGGCAATCTCCTGCATGGCGAAGGGATTGGCTGATGTGCGGGCACCGATCCACAGGATGTCGACACCGCCGTCCACGGCGCATTCGGCATGATGCCGGTTGGCTATCTCCGTGGCCGTCAACATTCCCGTATCCCGCCTGACATCCCGCAGCCACGGAATGCCCACCGAGCCGACACCCTCGAAGCCACCCGGCAGGGTACGCGGCTTCCAAAGCCCCGCGCGGAAAATGCCGATGCCGAGCGCGGCCAATTCACGGGCCGTGCTCAGCATCTGTGTCTCGCTCTCCGCGCTGCACGGCCCCGCTATCACCAGCGGACGGCACCGCGTCATATCCATGCCTGCGGTCAACGGCTGCAGGTCGTTCATCTCAATATCTGCCATGTGGGTTGCACTTGCTTTTCAACCCCAAAGTTACTACAAATCCGGGGTATTTGCAAGCTCCATCGTCGGGGTGTCGGCAATATGATCGGTAAGCGCGACCATCCGCCCGGAAAATTCCGTGTCACGCAGCTTGGCGTATGCGCGCAGGAACTTGCGCAGCGTCGACAGCATCTCGCGCGTCTCCTGCAATGTGTTGAAGTAAACATACATCACCGTCAGGTCCGAACGGTTGCCGGAGCGCAGCTCCTCGTACAGGCGGTGATAACGGTCCGAGACGTCATCCTTGATCATCTCGCACTTCTGGCGCAGCATCGGAACGGTGTCGAATGCCCCGGTCCGCATCATGTCCAATATGTCGTTGAACAGTATCTCAACCTCGGTGCTGATCAGGGCGAACTCCTCGGCCTGCTTCTCAGGCAGCGGCCGGAAATTGTTCTCGATGTGCTCCTTGCAGATCTCCGAAATACGCCGCATGTTGTAGAGCACGGACATGCAGCAGTTGTTGGCCAGGTGGAACCATGCGCTCTTCTCCAGAGCCACTTCCCTCGACACCTGACGCAGGCACAGCGTCTCCTTGCGGCGGTCACCCTTCAGGACATCCTTCTGGCGGAACAGCAGGCTGTCTATCTTCTGCATGGGCCGCAGATTGTCGTGGATGAAGGCATCGGTTATGCCTGTGTAGCTGTCGCGCGCCACGGTAATGAAAGTCATCTGCCGCTCGGTGATGTAGTCCTGCAGCAGTCGCCATGCCTCGTCGCGGTCATCGGTGGCCAGGATGGTGTTGAATAGCGATGTGTCGGTCTCCTCGGCGTTCTTCTTCTTGAACCGGCGGTTGCTGCGTACCAGCAGAATCACCGTCACCACAGCCAGGGCGAACATGGCCCATGGACCGCCGTAATGCATCACCAGGACGATGACTGCGGCTCCGATGAACGCCACACCGGCAGTCAGGAACCATCCGCCGATCACGGAGAACACTCCGGTGATACGAAACACGGCGCTCTCGCGTCCCCAGGCGCGGTCGGCCAGCGATGTACCCATCGCCACCATGAAGGTCACGAAGGTGGTGGACAGCGGCAGCTTCATGGAGGTGCCCAAGGCAATCAGCGCGCCTGCCAACACCAGGTTGACCGAGCCGCGGATCAGGTCGAACGCGGCGCCCTGCTCCATGATTGTCTCGTCGGTGTTGAACCGTCGGTTCAGCCAGTCGCGGACCTTCGGCGGAGTGACGCGGCGCACCCATGCCAGCACCGAAAGCGTCCAGCGTACCAGCCGACGGCTGATGCGCGACGATCCGAACATCTCGTCACCGCCGCTCTGGCTGCCCAGGCCGATCTCGGTCTGCGACACCTTGCGTGCTTTCTTGGACGTGGCCAACGACACCACCATGATGGCCCCTGCCCCGATCAGGAAGTAAAACGGTGTATTGGAGGCTCCGTTCAGCGACCCCATCATGAAGCCGGTGGAATCTCCATTGCCGTTGGCCGCATAGTCACGGTATGATTCAAGGCCGGTCAGCGGTACGCCTATGAAGTTCACCAGGTCGTTGCCAGAGAAGGCCATGGCCAGGGCGAACGTCCCCATCATCACAATCACCTTCAACACATTGACACCAAGGATGTGCAGCAGCTGCATCAGCACGGTGCAGACGGCGAAGCAGACACCGATTATGGCCCAGGTATTGGCCGCTATCCATTGCTTCACCTCCGGTGTCATGAACACCAGGTCCTTGGCTCCCTTGATCAGCAGGAAATATATGATGGCCGTGGCGCAGAGTCCGCCGAAGATGCCGATGTTCCACTTGAGCCGCGTCTTGTAGTTGAACGTAAACAGCATACGCGCCAGGAACTGCACCACCGTACCGAACACGAATGCTATTGCCACGGACAGGAAGATACCTAAAATCACCTGCAGGGCCTTGTCGGTGTTGATGAGGTCGCCGAATCCCAAGCCGGTGCTGTCGCCGGCCATCTTGATCAGCGACACAACGAAGGTGGCTCCAAGCAGCTCGAAGACCATCGAGACGGTGGTTGAGGTGGGCATGCCCAGCGAGTTGAACAGGTCCAGCAGGATGATGTCGGTGACCATCACGGCCATGAAGATGCATATCAGGTCGTAGAACGAGAAGTTTTCCGGGTGGAACACTCCGTGGCGGGCTATGTCCATCATGCCGTTGCTCATGGCGGCGCCCAGGAACACGCCGATGGAGGCTACTATCAGGACGGTCCGGAACGACGCGGCCTTGGTGCCCAACGAGGAATTCAGAAAGTTCACGGCGTCGTTGCTGACTCCGACATGAAGGTCGAAGATGGCCAGCATAAACAGGAAGATGACGACGCACATCAGGATTATGTCCATACTTTGTCGAATTTTGTTCTTGGAATGCCGGTCTTGCGAAAAGACCGAGACATCCCTACTATTATTACCGCAAAATTCGTCAAAGGTTGTTACATACCTGTTGCAAGTCTGTTAAGAAATTGTTAAATCAGATTGTGAAGCGGAACTGAAGGCCGCCGGAATGAAGGTTCTGCACCGATATGCCGCCGCCGTGCCACAGGATGGCGTTGCGCACTATCGCCAGGCCAAGCCCTGTACCCCCGAGGCTGCGCGAGCGGCCCTTGTCGATGCGGTAGAACCGTTCGAAAATACGGTCCAGATGCTCCTGGGGCACCCCGACGCCGTTGTCGGCCACAAAGAACACATTCCCCTCGTGCCACAGCCGGACGTTATCACCCCCGGAATATTTCAGCGCGTTGTCCACAAGATTGTTGAATACCGACAGCAGCAGCGAACGGTTGCCGTTGACCATAAACGGCTCCGTAATGTCGTTGGCGATGTGCATTCCGCGCTGGGCGGCCTGAGGACGGTGCTGGTCGCAGACCTCGGCCACGACCTCGCGCACATCCACCTCCTCGCGCGTGATGCTGGCGCTGCCGTCGTCCAGACGGGTAATCAGCGACACATCCGCCAGCAGGTTAGACAGGCGTTCCACGGCGGCAAGCCCGCGGCGCACGAATTCCTGACGCTTGCGCGCATCCATGTCTGGATAGGCATTAAGCGTGTCCAGACAACCCTTGATCGACGCCACCGGCGTCTTGAGCTCGTGGTTGATGTTGTTGGTGAGCTGATGCTTGATGCGGTCCTTCTCCTCACGCTCCTGCAGCTCGCGATGACTGACTATGCTGCGTGTGGAATAGTAGCCGACCACGCACATCACCACCGTCACGCCCAGCATGAACCACAGGAAGACACGGTCTGCCGAGAGCAGCTGGTCCAGCGTGACATCGTAAGGCATGGCGCTTCGCACCACATAACCGTCGCCGCGACGGGCGGAGTAGAAGTAAGTCTGGCCCGTGCTGGAACTGTGACGACGCACCGTGAATCCCTGCCCGTACTCCATAGCGTCGGCAATCTCCTTTCTGTCCAGATGATTGCTGCCCGGCAGACGGTCCAGCGTGTTGTCGTAGACCACATTCCCCAACGAGTCGATGACGCTGACGCGAAGACCCGGAATATCAGAATCCCTGAGCGCCTGCTGAACGTCCACGCCGGTGTCGGCCGCGGGGTCCATGTCGATGATCTCCTTGTTGACGGCCTGCAGCCGCTCGTTCAGCTCCAGGGCCTTGAACTCCTTCTCCCGGTGATACTGAAAAACAGCGAAGCAGACCAGCAGGACCACGGAATATGCCAGCAGTCCTAAGAAAAGACGGGAATGATATGTAACCTTGGGACGCATACCGACCGGGACGCAAATGCGTCAGCTGAAGAATCCGTAGCCGTAGCCGGCACGGGTCGTGATGTTGCGGCCATAGGGACCAAGCTTGGAGCGCAGGCGCGAGATGTTGACATCCACCACGCGGTCCAGGACCACCACCTCCTCCGGCCAGATGTTCCTCAGTATCTCCTCGCGCGAGAATATACGGTCCAGATGCCCCATGAACAGGGCCAGGATCTCGAATTCCTTTCGCGGCAGGGTCACCGGCTGCCCATCGACGGTACATGTCATGCGGGATTTATCAAGCACGATGCCACGGTATACTATCAGGTCCGGATTGGCCACGGAGTTGATTCGGGCTTCTTCCGAACGGCGCAGCACGCTGCGAACACGCGCCAGGACATTACGGATGGAGTACGGCTTGGTTATGTAGTCGTCCGCGCCGAGGTCAAGGCCGGCCACCATGTCGTCCTCGCTGTCCCGGGCTGTACAAAATATTATCGGTATGTTGGCCGTGGAACGCTGCTCCTTGAGCATCTCGGCCAGCCGCACGCCGCTGATGTCGCCCATCATGATGTCCAGCAGTATCAAGTTGTAACGGGCCAGATCCAGCTGCAGCGCCTGCTCCGCGCTGTACGCCACATCGACGGCATAACCCTCCTCCTCCAGATTGAAGCGGAGCACCTCGCACAAGGTCTCCTCGTCATCGACCACAAGTATCCTCTTAGAATCCTCGCTCATAATCGCGTATGTTGTTTCTCCGCAAAATTACACATTTCATCAGGAATACGGTCAACGCGGCGTCGGATTTAATAAAAACTTAATGCGCGTCAAGCCAGTTCTGCGCCACTCCGGCACCGGCGGTCAGCGGCACCGTGCCGTGGTAGGCTCCCTCCATCTGGCGAGCTACCAGTTCCTGCAGCTCGGGCAGTTCCTCCGGCACGACGTTGAAGTTCAACTCATCGTGGATCTGCATGATCATACGGGACTTCATGTTACGCCGACGCATCTCGCGCCATATGCGTATCATGGCAGTCTTGATCACGTCGGCGGCAGTCCCCTGGAGCGGGGCGTTCACGGCGTTGCGCTCGGCGTATCCGCGCACCGTCGGATTGCGTGAATTGATGTCGGGCAACATGCGCCTGCGTCCGAAGCGAGTCTCGACATAGCCGTTCTCACGGGCATGCTCCACCGAGTCCGACTGAAACTTGCGCACCGTGGGAAATGTGTCGAAGTAATTGTCGATAAGCTCCTTGGCCTCCTGCCGCGGGATGTTAAGGCGCGTCGACAGTCCAAATGGGCTGATGCCGTACAGGATACCGAAGTTGGCGGTCTTGGCCTTGCGACGTTCGTCGGCGGTGACATCCTTCACGGCCTTGTGATAGATCTTGGCGGCCGTGATGGCATGTACGTCCTCCCCCTGCAGGAAGGCCTCGGTCATGATGGGGTCATGACTGAAGTCGGCCATCAGACGCAGCTCGATCTGTGAGTAGTCGGCGCTGAGGAACAGGCAGCCGGGGTCGGCGATGAACGCCTTGCGGATGCCGCGGCCCTCCTCCTCCCGGATGGGTATGTTCTGCAGATTCGGCGCCGTCGACGAGATGCGACCCGTGGCGGTAACCGTCTGGTTGTAGTTGGTGTGTACCTTGCCGGTGACAGGGTTGATGGCGGCGGGAAGCGCCTGGAGGTAGGTGGTCAGCAGCTTCTTCATGGCGCGGTACTCCATGATCTTGGCCACGACGGGGTGCTTTGGCACCAGCTTCTCCAGCACATCCTCGGCTGTGGAGTACTGTCCGGTCTTGGTCTTCTTGGCCTTGGGATCCAGCTGCAGGACATCGAACAGCACCTCGCCCACCTTGGACGGCGAGCCGATGTTGAACTCCATCCCGGCCATGGCGTATATCTCCTTCTCGGTCTGGTCGAGACGCTCCCCCATCTCCTTGGCAGCGGCATCGAGGGCGGCGATGTCTATGCGTACGCCGGCCATCTCCATACCTGCCAGCACCGGCACCAGCGGGAGTTCCATCTCGTTGAGCAGGGTCTCCATGCCGAGCCGTTTGACCTCGGCGCTGAGCGGTTCATAGAGCTGCAGCGAGATGTCGGCGGCCTCGCAGGCACGCTCGGTGGCCGTGGACACATCTATGGACATGGACTTGTTGGAGCGGCGGCTGGCGGGCGCCACGGCAGGCAGAAGCTGCATCTCGTAGTTCAGGTAGGTGGAGGCCAGCGGCTCCAGGCCATGGCGCATCTCCGGCTGAAGGACGTAGTGCGCCAGACCCAGGTCGTAGTAGTTCACCAGCGCGTCCGCGCCGTCGTTACGCCGACGGGACGCCAGGACCATGTCGCGCTTGGCCTGGATGGTCACCTTCTCCAACGCCAGGAGAGCCAGCAGGTCCAGGACCGCGGCGGTCCCCTCCGCGAATTCCGTCGGTATGTAGAATGCCTTTCCTTTGGCGGTGGCTATGGCCGTGCCGCGCCAGTCGGCGGCCATGTCGTTCTCCCCTTCCGATATCATGTAGACACCGATGCGTTCCTTGCCGTCCAACTCGCGTTTCAGCACGTCCAGCTCCGTGGCGTTGTCGCACAGCCGGTAGTCCGTGCTCTGCATATCGAACTGTGTGGGCGGTAGCGCCTCCTTAGCCGTCTCGGACTCCAGCGGCGGGAACTCATCGAACAGCGATGTGGGGAAACCATTGGCGAAGGCCGGTGCCTTGTCGGCATCGATGCGGCGGCTCACGCGGTCGCCGAGCTGCTTGAACTCCAGCTCCTTGAAAATGGCCATGAGCTTGGACTTATCTTCAGCCTTGCGCTCCAGGTTGACGGGATTCACCTCGACGGGGACATCGGTGCGGATTGTGGCGAGGAATTTCGAGAATTTGATCTGCTCGGCGTTATCCACTATTTTCTTCTGGAGGGCGCCCTTCAGCTTGTCGGTATTTTCCAGCAGGTTCTCGACCGACCCGAAGTCCTGAATGAGCTTTACGGCGGTCTTCTCGCCGACACCTGGACAACCGGGGATATTGTCGATCTTGTCGCCCATCAACGCCAGCAGGTCTATGACCTGGTGCGTGTTCTGCAGGCCGTAGCGGTTGCAGACCTCCTCGGGTCCACGGAGCTCGAAGTCCTGGCCTCGGTATGATGGCTTGTATTGGAGTATGGAGGGTGTCACCAGCTGTCCGAAGTCCTTGTCGGGTGTCATCATGTAGGTGGTGAAGCCTTCCTTCTCGGCCATCTGCGCGAGCGTGCCGATCACGTCGTCGGCCTCGAAGCCGGGAACCTCGACAATCTCGATGTTGTAGGCCTTGATGATCTCCTTGATGATGGGAACGGAGAGACGTATGTCCTCGGGCATCGCGGCGCGCTCGGCCTTGTACGCCTCGCTGGCCTCGTTGCGGAACGTGGGCCCGTGCGGGTCGAAACATACGGCTATGTGGGTGGGGTTCTCCTTGCGCAGGAGTTCCTCAAGCGTATTGACAAATCCGAACACCGCCGATGTGTTGAAACCTGCCTGCGTGATGCGAGGCATCTTGATCAGTGCATAATATGCCCTGAATATCAGCGCATACGCATCCAGCAAAAACAATTTCTTCTCTCCTTCCATCTCCTATTCATGGTTATATACAACTTATTAACGTGAAATTCCAACCGATTGGTTTGACATTTCGGGAAAAGTTGGTAATTTCGCTTCTTGAAACCGCAAAACCGGAATTTGTCATTGTTATAATTTTATGAATACACAAGATAGCGAGGATATTGAGATTGAGGTGCATCCGTTCGAGCCGTGGGTGCCGGAGAATGCCAGGGTGCTGATAATGGGGACGTTTCCGCCGCAGTCCAAGCGGTGGTCGATGGATTTCTATTACCCCAACCGTACCAACGATTTCTGGTATATGATGGGCGTGATATTTTTCGGCGACCGGAGCGCGTTGCTGCGACGGGGCACCAAGGATTTCGATCTGGAACGTATCAAGGCACTTCTGACCGAGAAAGGCATAGCCCTGAACGATACAGGGCACCGCATCCGGAGGCTGGCCGGTAACGCATCGGACAAGTTTCTTGAAATAGTCGAGCCTGTGGATCTGTCCGCGCTGTTGCGGCGGATGCCGGAGTGTAGGGCATTGGCCACTACGGGCGAGAAAGCCGCCGACACTTTGGCAGCCATCACCGGCACGGAAGCGCCAAATATGGGGCAACACATATACTGCCCACCCTTACAGATTGGCGAAAACCTCATGTCCAATCCTCTAAACATCTGGCGTCTCCCCTCCACCAGCCGAGCCTATCCCCTGCCCCTGGGAAAGAAGGCCGCCTATTACCGTGCCTTCCTCCACTCCGTGGATATTATATAGCCATGCCGCAGGCAACATCCTGCATGAATACCCACGGCATGGCCAATCGCATAATCTATTGCTTCTTCAAGATGGCTACATGATTCCGGTATCCGGGAAATGATATACGTCCGTTACGGACAGTTGATTTCTGGCCCGTATAGATTTCCGTCAAGATGTCTCCGTCAACATAGACGCCGTGGAGGTCGATAGACTCCCACACCTCAGGACGCAGGCGTATCAGAAGGGAATCCCGGTCATTGTATCGTAATGCCGTATGGGTATCCAGCGTACGCTGACGTCCAGTCCCGATCACTGGATTGGCTCTGCGGATCTGACCTAACCGCCGTGCCGTAGGATTCACCCAGGGGTCGTTCTTCTTCCCCTCCTGCTTCCACTTGCGCTTCAGGAATTCGGGTATGACGGTGGAAGTACGGTTCTCGTCCTGTAGTCTGGGAGTCCGAACAGAGTGGCCTGGAGCGGGTCGGACTCATCCCAGTTCTCGTCGGGCATGCGGATCCAGTCGTGGCCATACCACCCCTTCCAGTTCAGCCGGTCGGCGTAGAAGTCGTCGTAACTCCAGTCTCGGCGGTGTTCCACAGACTGCTCTGGAGTGAGGCCGGTATCGGCGAAACCGTATTGAACGGCGTCCGGCAATGTGGGATAACCGGGATCGTTGATATTGGCCCCGAGCATTACGCGGATACCCTGCGAGTGCAGCTCATCGACCACCTGGCGGAATTCCTCGGCAGTACCGTAGTTCTTGTCAATCTGCGTATAATCCAGCGGATAGTAGCCGTGGTAACCGTAATGCGGAAAGTCGTTGACCGAGCCGCTGCCGGACATCCATCCGTGAATCTGCTCGTAGACGTCGGTCATCCACACCACATCAACACCAAGGTCTAGGAAGTAGCCCTGACGCGCCTTCTGCAGCATGCCTTTGAAATCGCCTCCGTGGAATGTCGCGGCGTTTAGCCGCTCGCCGCCGTAGTCCGCACGGCGTCCGTAATTGACGTCGTCGGTGCTGTCGCCGTTGCGGAAGCGGTCGGTTATCACGAAATAAACCGTCGCGTTACCACAGTCGAAAACAGGGGCTGCGCCGTGCATGCCAGGGGCGATGGCCACGGCGGCAAATAGTCAAATAGTAATGTTGTTAAGGTTGTTGAAATCAGTTTGCCCATTGCGTGAAAGTTTTCCGCAAAATTAGATTGCGGCATGCACACGCGCAATGCTGATTAATGACCATTTTTCAGAGCAGGCCCATTGACTCGGCGGCCGTGATGGCCTCGAAGGAGTTGGAGACGCTGAGTTTCTGCAGGATGTTCTGGCGGTGGCGGTCCACGGTGTTCTTGCTGATGCACAGGCTGGCGGCTATTAGCTTGCTGGACTTTCCCTGCCGTATCAGCCGGAGTATCTCCTTCTCGCGGTGTGTCAGAATATGCGCCTTGCGTTCGGTCAGCGACAATGAGGTTATCTCGCCTGTCAGATAGTCTTTGATCCGTGGATTGATACCCTGGTGCGGCGACTGGTCGTCTGACAGGTCGCAAGTGCATAGAATCAGCCACATACTGCCTGCCGGAGACAGGCACAGCACCTGCGTTGTGTTGTCCACCCAGACATATCGGTCCTCATGGTCCTTGACCCGGATATGGCTTGTGGCTTTGAGATGGAGCTTTCGTTCGGGCGGCAGTCTATCAATCATTTTGAAGAACTCGAATTCCAGCAACCGTTTATCGGGCAGGTTTTCGGGATGGATGCGGTTGTATATGAAATCCTCGTCGCTGGAATCCAGCTGCCGTTCCCCGCGGTTCCAACCCATCATGCGGCCGAACTCCCCGCCACATACATAGCAGCGGTCATTGGCAGCATCGGTGATGACGCAGCATCCCTGCGTCACGTCAGCCATCCGTCCGACGCTGCCCTTATACCCCTCCAGCACCCAGCGGTCCAGGATCTCCTCCCT
>DXXK01000038.1 GCA_019416425.1 Bacteroidales bacterium | reverse complement strand
AAATGTGTGCAATTTTTCACCTGGCGATAATTTTTGGTTCATTATTTGTTATACATTAAATATAGTTTTAATAGTTTTCACGAATAGAATCATAGAATTACACCACATACCTAATGACTACATCATCCGACAAATTGAACACTGTTGATAATCAGCTGGAAAAGCATGCATTGAACAATGTGATCAGGACGTTGAAGGAAATCGCAGACTCCATGTTCGATACAGTCTCCATCGACCGTCTGAACTCAATAGCTGAGTCATATCGATATCTGCGTCAATACTTTATGGCCGGAACACCCGATCCCTCCCGGGGACAGATGCTGGAAGACCTGTCCGAGAAACTCCGATGCGTTCGCGACAGATTGATGCGTGAACGCAATCGCGAGAATCCCGGTGCATACTACGCTACTCTCCGTCTGGTGGACATGAGGCACTACAATATCGAGAATTTGTTAAAGCAATATCGTGAAGTGATGGCGCAAATATCACTTGCCGAGATGGTTGACAATATTCCGGCATCGTTGGAGCAGCAACGCTACTACCTGCTTGACAGTATATTCATGGTAGTCATGACCTCCCATCAGGACAAACGCATCAATACGTCAGTCCATGATGCCCTGTTCGACACGGATGCCGATTTCAGCCTTCAGATCCAGTTGGTCTATGCCTTGACATTAGGTATGGCCGCAGCTTTCGATGCTGCGAAACTCGACTTGCTTTTCGATGTGGCTATGGATGAATCCATGCCGGTACGGCTACAGACTGCCGCCTATGTAGGCATCACGCTGGCATTCATTGCCTATCCGAAGAGACTTAACAGTAACCGCAAACTCGCATTGCGCGTCTCGGCGTTTGCCGATAGTCAGGAATGCGTGGCACGCATGCGCAGCGTGATCAAGGCCATAGCAGGCACACGCGACACCGAAAGGGTCACGAACAAGGTCAAGGATGAGGTCATTCCCGAAATCATGAAGATCCGTCCCGATATGCTCAACAAATTCCGTAATCTGTCGCCCGACGCCGATCCTGAGTCACTCGAGAACAATCCCGACTGGCAGGAAATGCTTGACAAATCCGGAGTAACGCGCAAGCTGGAGGAACTGACGGAGATGATGAGCGACGGCGCGGACCTGATGATGGTGACCTTCTCCCAATTGAAGAAGTTTCCCTTTTTTCAGCGCATCAACAACTGGTTCTTGCCCTTCGACCTGAATAATCCGAACATGCACATCAGCGACGAGGATAGAGAATTCATGAGCAAATTGACTGAAATATCTGAATTCATCTGCGACTCGGACAAGTACTCGCTGGCCTTGGCCGTGGCGCAGACCCCGGCCAACCACCGCCACATGGTGATGTCACAGTTCGGCGCCCAGTTCGACCAGATGCATCAGGAGATGCGCGACAAGGTTCCCGGCAGCGGTCGTCCGGACTTCGACCGCGAGGTGGTGAAGTGCGTACGCGACCTGTACCGATATATGTTCCTGGGACGCAACACTGGTGATTTCTACAACATCTTCAAGAACAAGCTTGACTTCACGAAGTTCCCTGTCATCGGCGAGAAACTGTTGGATGCCGATTTCCTGAACGTGATGGCGGAGTTCTATATGAAACGCGGGTTCTACGCCGAGGCGCTGACTCTGTTCGAGCAACTCGCCGATATGAATCCGGCCGACAGTGCGATATGGCAGAAGATTGGCTTCTGCCGCCAGAAGTCCGGCAACTTCACGGGAGCGCGCGAGGCGTACATGAAGTCGGAGCTGTTAGGCGATTCCAGCAAGTGGCTGGTCAAGAAACTGGCATTCGTCAACCGCAAGCTCGGCAACCACGCCTCGGCTCTGGAATATTACAATCGACAGCTGACCGATGACCCTGACAATATGCGGTTGCTGATCAACTCTGCCAACTGCGCCGTGGAGACGGGAAACATCCACCTGGCGTTGCAACGGTTCTACCATGCCGACTATTTAAAGGTCGGCGACGAGGAGATCCAGCGTGGACTGGCTTGGGCGGAACTGTTGGCCGGACATTACGACAAGGCAGAGAAATTCTATTCAATCCTCACCTCAGGCTCACCAACGGCAGCTGACTGGCTTAACGCCGGACATACGGCTCATCTGCAAGGCCGTTTCCAGGAAGCGGCCGATCGTTACCGTAGGGCCGCGGCTGATTCCACAGCCGACTTCGAGATGGCCTATACCGCCGACATCCCTGTCCTGCGCCGCCTCGGAGCCTCCACCGACTCCATCTACCTCCTCCTTGACGAAATCCTGGGATAAATTATTCTTGGAGGCACACCGTCGCGGGTTATTTTTACAGGCTCGATGGTACCGTCGGAATTAAACTTCAGTCGGTCTATACAGGTGTGCCGGTGGTCACGTCCGTCATCACCTAAAGGTCGGCGATGGTACACAATATAGTATTCATCCTGTCCCGGAATCTGAATTACAGAATGGTGTCCTGCGCTTGTAGCTACTTCCGGATCTGACTGAAGTATTTTTCCGATACGGACAAACGGGCCGTGAGGACTGTCGGAAATTGAGTAGGCTACGGAATAATCCGGACTGCCCCATCCCCCCTCGCTCCACATGAAATAATATTTTCCGTTGCGCTTGAGCATGAATGGACCTTCGGTATAATTATGCGGAGTGACTTCGCGATAGTAACTTCCGTCTTCCCAGGGTTGCAGAGCTGTGAAATCGTCTTTGAGGCGCACCATGTTGCAGTGTCCCCAACCACCATAATACATATACCATTCTCCGTCATCATCCTTAAACACAAACTGGTCGATAGGCTGTGCTCCGTTGACAATCTCGTTTATGAGCGGACGGCCGATAAGGTCTCTGAACGGACCTTCAGGACGTTCTGCAACAGCAACTCCTATGCCTCCTATTTCTCCTTCATGGACATCATTGGCCGAGAAAAACAAATAGTATTTCTGATCTTTCTCCACAATAGCAGGAGCCCACATGCACTTCTTCGCCCATTCCACTTTAGTGGTGTCGATTATTGCATGATGCTTTTCCCAGTTGACGAGATCCTTCGACGAGAAACAATCAATAAAAGTCTGTCGCTCATACAGGTCGCTCCATGTAGGATATATCCAGTAGGTATCACCGAAAACAACACCTTCCGGATCGGCATACCAACCTCCGAATACTGGATTTTTGGCCTGTAACAAGACAGATAATAGCAGTCCGCAGATAGTCGAAATTAATGTGCTTTTTCGCATGACTAATGTTTTACATTTTGTCATTAAAAATTATCATTTATAGTCTTGTGCATAAGTCTGATTGCAATTCCACAGGACAATGCATCAACGGCTAAGCGAGACCCTGACCATAACGGGGAAATGATCGGACGGAGTACGAGACACATAACGGCTGACCTGAATCTCGTCGGGAGCGTCGGTGGCCTTGACACGCTTGCTGCTTTCGGCGGTGCGGTAGGTATCGGTCAGGACACCATACTTCAAGACCTTCACATCCGGCGTAACGAAAACATGATCAATACGGCTGTCGGTGTAATTGTCGGTCTTATAGCTGTTGAACGTCCCGTTAAAGGCGTATCTCAACGCAGCGACTTCATACGAATCCAGCAACTTGTCACCCTGGGTCATTGTACGGTATGACGGATTGGTCTGGTCAACGTTGAAATCACCTGTTACAAACGCTGGGACATCCTTGCCGAATCCATCTATGCGGCTGCGCACCAACTTGGCGCCCTCGACCCTGGCCTTCTTGCCGACATGATCCATATGCAGGTTGAACATCACAAACTCCTTGCCGCTGTCGTTATGGCGGAACAGACCCCAGGAACAGATGCGGGGACAAGCCGCGTCCCATCCCAGTCCAGGCTTGCCGGGTGTCTCCGAAATCCAGAAGTCGCCATGGTCAAGCAATGTGAACATATCCGTACGATAGAATATAGCAGAATGTTCCCCTGCATCCTTGCCGTCCTCGCGTCCGACTCCTATGTAATCATAACCAGGCAGCTCGGCCTTCAGTTCCTCAAGCTGGCTCTTGAAGCCCTCCTGGGTGCCGAAGATGTCGAATTCATGGAATCGGACAAGCTGGCCTATTATCGGACAACGGCGAGTCCATCCATTGCCGGCTTTGGTGTCGTCACCATTCAGCTGGCGCAGATTGTAGCTGGCCACATTGAACTCAGCCCTTTCGGTAGCCGTGGCGCTGAATGTAAGAAACACCAGCGCCAGAACTACTGTTCCCTTGAAAAAACTATTCCTGCTCATCACCAATATAGTTATGCAAACATCAGATACTGTTCAAGAGGTCAACCTTACCCTCGTTCACCAGTTTCAGTACCAGTTCGCCGAACAACGTGTTCTGCCATGCAAACCAGGGACGGGTGAAATTGGTCGGATCATCCTTATGGAACGACTCATGGATGAAACCGGTTCCGGCATCCGTGTCCATTACATTCTTGATGCACTGGGCCACCTCGGCATCGTCAGTACTCGTGAAGGCCTTCATCATCAAGCTCATCGGCCATACCATGTCGTAACCCACATGAGGACCTCCTATACCCTCGCCTGCCGTTCCCTTGAAGAAATAAGGATTGCTGTCGCTCCAGACGAACCGACGGGTATTCTGATATATCGGATCGTTCACGTCTACATCGGACAGATAAGGCAAAGACATCAGGCTCGGAGCATTGGAATCGTCCATCAGCAGATGGTTTCCGAAGCCATCGCACTCAAAGGCATATATCTTGCCGTAAACAGGATGGTCATAGACCGCATATTCCTTGAGTGCCTTGTCAACCTCATCGGCCAGCGAACGGCATGACGCAGCACGGGCAGAATCATGGTTGACCGTATCGAGTATCTCAGCGGCCTTGCGCAGGATTGATACGGCGAAGAAATTGGAGGGTATAAGGAACTGCAGCGTAGTGGCATCGTCCGATGGACGGAAGCTTGATGCTATAAGTCCACACGGTTTGACGGGCGTTCCGAGACCATCGTTGCTCAATGTGTCGAACGCACGCTCGGTTCGGCGCATGAAACTGTACTTGCCTCGACCGTCACGGCGCTGCTGGTCTTGGAATGTGGCCACGATATTGTCGACAGCCATCAGCCACTCCGCATCGAAGACCGAGGCATCCCCGGTCACCTTCCAGTACTCGTAGGCCAGACGCACCGGATAGCACAGTGAATCTATCTCCCACTTGCGTTCGTGAATCTCAGGCTTCATGTCGGTCATATCTGTCATCCACTCACCTCCCGTAGCACCATCGTTGAAGGCATTGGCGTAGGGATCGATCAGAATGCACTTCAGCTGTCGGCGGATCACACCCTCGATCATGTTCTTGAGCTGGGCATCGGAGTTGGCCAGCTGAACGTACGGCCATACCTGTGCTCCGGAATCCCTCAGCCACATGGCATGGATATCGCCGGTATACACAAACGTGTCATGCTTACCGTCCTTTCCTATACGATAATGAATCGTCGTGTCGATAGTGTTCGGGAAACAGTTCTCGAACATCCAGGCCAGCTTGGGATTGGTGAGCAATGCCTTGACACGTTTTATTTCCCGCTCCACGGCATTGGAATGGAACAGCCTCTCCTTCTTGACCGGGCGCTGACACTTGTATCCGGCACGGTCTACTTTCTTGACAGCGACATTGTCCGGCTGACATACGTTGGATTCAGCCGCATACGCCAGACTGACCGACGATAACGTCAGAACCCCTGTTGTCAATGTGATTATGATTCTATTCATGATATCTGGTTCTTGTTTCGTGACAAAATTACATATTGCTCAATACATATATGTATGCGTAACCGACAAGTATGTGTGCCACGTTACCGGATTTTCAGTCTATACAAAAATGTCACGAATGAATACACTAATCAATTTTACAAGAATCATTGAACGATTCCGTCTTACCTACATTTTCGAGCGAATTATCCGGACAATTCTTACTGTTCCGGTAATCCTTAGGCGTCATGTGGAAACGCTTGTCGAACTCCTTGTAGAAATGCGACCGGTTTGTGAACCCGCTGCGGTAGATGATCTCCTGAACCGTAAGCGAAGTGGTCTGCAGCAGTTTTGCAGCAAATGTTATACGATGGTTCTTGATGAAATCGTTCGGCGGAAGCCAGCCCATCTCCTTGAATTTCCTATAGAGGTTGCGGACGCTGATCTTCATGTGCTCGGCCAGGTGGTCGGGCGACAGCTCGCTGTCCTCGATATGGGCGTCGATATACTCCGTTATCTTGTCCAGATAGTCCTTGTCCTCCCGGTGCATCAACTTCCCGTTATTGAACTCGAACGCACTGGCCGAAGTGTTGTAATACGCGCGCAGCTGCACCTTACTCTCGATCAATCTCTTTGCTACGGCCCGAAGGTAACTCAGGCTGAAAGGCTTGCCGACATAGGCATCGGCACCGGCCTCGATGCCGGCCACACGCTCAGCGTTGCTGGTCTTGGCCGACAGCAGTATCAACGGAATATGCATGGTATGCTTGTTCCTCTTGACCTGCCGAGTGAATTCCATGCCGTTCATTCCAGGCATCATGATATCGCTGATGATCAGGTCCGGCGCCAGCTGACGGATGGCTTCCATACCCTCTTCGGCAGTCTTGGCTGTCACTACATTGTACTCGGCCATTGTATCCTTGATCAATGTCAGGATCTCGGTATTGTCATCGATGACCAGAACGGTTCCCTGACTCTTGTCGGGCTTCATGCTCTCGCTGACAGGCTTGGCGGTCTCCAGCGAAATCTCGGGCAATGCCGTATGTTCCTCGGCGACCTTCTCCTCTTGTTGAGGTTCCGAGACGACATTTACCTCAAGATAGGGAAGCGTCACAATGAACTCGGCGTATTGTCCGACCTCGCTGTCGATCTCTATATGTCCCTGCAACAGATCCACCATACTGTGGCATATAGCCATTCCAAGACCATTGCGATGCGACAGTCCCTTCACGGCATTCTCCTCGACGTTGTCAAGCACACTGTAACGGTTGAAGATACGCTCGCGGTCCTCCGGCTTGATGCCCTTGCCTGTATTGTAGACACTGAGCCTCAGCTGACCGTCCACCACATGCAGACCCACCTTGATGGTGCCACCCGGACTTGTATATTTGAATGCGTTTGATATCAGGTTCGTGGCGATCTTGCGGAGACAGCTGAAATCCGTGTTCCACAGGATTCCCTTATCGATGTCGCTGACAAAATCGATATTGTTGCGGTCGGACAGTTCGTCAAACGACCCCATGATGTCGGAACACAGCTCACTGACACCTACACTACGTACCTTGAGCTGTTTGTTACCGGTCTCCATCCTGCGGAAATCAATCAACTCCTGAATCAGGCTGTTCAGACGCTCGGCATTGTTACGGATCAGCCCAACGTACTTGCTGATGTAGTCATCGGTGCCCGGGTAGGTCTGTATACGTTCGCAGGGTCCGTAGATAAGCGTCAACGGCGTGCAGAACTCATGAGTAATGTTAGTGAAGAAACGAAGCTTCTCCTCGTACAGATTCTCACGGTGAGCACGTTCCATCTGGTCGATTTCCCTGGCCTGCAGCTCACGCTGACGCCGCAGGTACAGGTAGATTCCACCGGCCACAGCCGCCGCAAGCAACAGAAAATAGAAAACCTTAGCCACCCAGCTGAGATACCAGGGCGCGCGCACCACGATATCGACCGTGTAGGGTTTGCTCTCCACTCCGGTTGCTCGGTTCAGATACTTCACCATCAGCTTGTAGCTGCCGTATTTCATTTCATTGAACGATATTACTGGCGATGAACCGTTGTTGATCCAGTTCCTGCCGTTCAACGTATAATAATAGGTGTAGTTGTCGGCATTGATGAAATCCGGAGCCGCGAAGGTAAGTGAGAAATGATTCTGCTTCGGCCCGAACACCAGCTTGTCGTTTCCTCCCGACCTGTCAAGGTACTCAGACATTCCTGTCTCGACGCCCCCGATATTGACTTTCTGCAGGTTCAACTCCGGCATGAAAGGCTTCACCGCCTTGTACTCATTATTCTTAGTGATGATGACCAGACCGTTGATACCACCGAAAATCATTGAACGTCCCGAATACAGACTTGCACCGTCACTGAATTCAGTCACATTGATGCCGTAATTATTAGCATAGGTCTGAGTTTCCTCGTTCGCAGGATTGAAACTTACGATGCCATTATTGGTGGACATCCAGATTTTTCCATCGGGTGTGTTCAGAATCTCATGGATTGTATTGTTGGGGAAACCGAACTGATGTCCCGAAAAGTGCTTCTCCGAGTCGGCGGTGCGTTTGATCAGACCGTTGCCGGTACCTATCCACAAAGCCTTTCCATCCAAGGCAGCATCGAATACATCCCGGACACCATTCACGTCATAGTCGTTTTTCAGGGGAATAGGGATAAGGCTGCCGTTGCTGTACCGAAACATACCCTTGCCGCGGTTGCTGAAATAGAGGTTTCCCAAGGCATCATATGCAATCGAGAAGAACTGATTGGAGGAAACCGCTCCATTATCGAGTTTATATTCCTTGATATCTGTCAGCACCGGATTATCCTGTGACCCTCCGATAACGGCCTTTATTACTCCGAGACCCAGGGTACCCATCCACAAAGTGTCGCCTATTTCGACTATCTGATGGATATAGCGCAGGTCCTTTGAAGAACTCACCCTGCTGATTCGGTCCGAACTGTAGCTGTAATAATTCAGGCCCTCCTCCGTAGCGATCCAGAGTATGGGCCGGGAACTCTTGGCGAAACCAAATACGGAATTATGCAGTAGCGGAGAATTGGTGGATGTATACAGAGAACCGTTACGCAGAGACGCTTCAGGTCGGGTTTCGTCGAAATTCCTGATTCTAAGCAATCCGTCACCCTTGGTGCCGAGCCACAGATTCTTCTGATCATCGATGTAGATCGAACGAATCGGATGCGTTATCTTGTTGCCTAAGGCGTTGAAATCGAAGGAACGGATACCGTAAGAATCATCCCAGCATGTGTAAAGACCCTGGCAATCGGAACCGATCCATACCACATCCTGCTTGGAAGAAGCTCCCAGACAGAACACGCCGACCTTAAGGTCCATATCACTAATGACCGGATTGGACACATCGGAAGCATCAACCTGAATCACGCCGTCGGTACTGAAGGATACGAAAAACTGGCCCTTATGATTGCGGGCGATATCGGATATACGCCCACGGCGCCTAACCTCCTCCGATATGTCGGCCAGCGGCAGACGTTTCCCATTATCAAGCACACGGCAGATCAAAGCGTCGTGTGTCACCACAAAAATCTCATTGCCGAAAACCTTGGCGAACAGAATCGGCTCATTGTCTACTGTCTTCACACCGATAGCGGCGTTCTCGTTGCCCTGGCCAGGTATGGAAATCATGCGGATACCTCCATTGGCAAGAATCCATAGCTTGTCGCCCCTCACGGCCATGCGGCGCACGTCCCTGAAAGGAATCGCGACGCGGCCCAGTTTTTCAAATCCATTATCCTTGTCTTTATCAGCGCTGATACGGTACAATCCCGAATCCTCGCCAAGCAGATACATGAAACCATCCGCGCCAAACGCCAGCTGTTCCTGGCCTCCGAACTGCTTGAAGGTTGTAACCTGACCTGTCTTGGTATTCACGAGGTCAAGTCCGTAATTTGTCAAGACCCACATGCGGCCGTTTCCGCCATTACATATTGATTCAATTATATTACCAGACAGTGTCTGACCTGGAAATATCTGTCCGAAACTGCTCACTGACCGGCCATCGGCTATATTGACACCGTCGCATGTGCCAATCCAAAGATATCCGGAGTCATCCTGCGCCATCGACAGGACCGCACTGTTCGACAATCCGTCACGGTTTGTCGTCTGTCTCATATTGTACGCCCATGCAAGATGAGCAACAAAAAAGCATAGAACAGTCAGAATGATTCTGTTTCGAAATTCAATTTTCATGATATTTTCATAAAAGGATCAGTTTCGCTTTCAGTTCGCAAAATTAATTATCATTTTTGACATACGCAATATGTTGCCCGTCATAAGCCACTATTCAATACGGCATTTTGTGTATCGGATAGCGACAAAATTGTATTTGCGCTGAGACAAATAAATATGGCAGATTCAATGACACAAACATAAATAATCCATAGTAACTTTGCGCAGAAAAAACAAAACCATTATAAAACCTTAAAAACATGAACATTAAACCCATTATCGCAGCAGCGGTCGCACTGGCGGGCATCTCGACAGCAGCAGGAGCCCTGCGCGCGCCGGCGGTTCCTCTTGTGACAGTTGATCCATACACAAGCTGCTGGTCCATGTCGGACAATCTGTACGATGACGTGACACGCCACTGGACAGGCACACAGTTCCCATTGATCGGTGTGATCAACGTAGACGGTACCGTCTACCGCTTCATGGGCAAGGAAGTCCCCGAGCTGTCGATGCTGGTCCCCACCGCCGACGGCGAGGCATGGACAGGACAGTACACCACCAGCAAGCCGACGTCGAACTGGTATGAACCCGGTTTCGACGCCTCGTCATGGAAGAGTGACAAGGGTGCGTTCGGAAGCGTACCACAGGAACATCTGGCCAAAACATTGTGGAACACCGAGGAGATATGGGTACGCCGCGAGGTAAACATTCCCGCAGGCATCGGCAACAAGCCCATCTACCTGAACTATTCGCACGATGACGACGTGATCATCTACATCAACGGCATCAAGGTAGTCGATACCGGCAACCAGTGCCACAAGGGTGTGCATCTGCTGCTGGAAGGCGACGCACGCAAGTCGCTGCATCCGGGCAAGAACCTGATCGCCGCATGGTGCCGCGACCGCGGTGGCCTGGCATTCCTGGATTTCGGCCTTGAGATCGAGGAGAATCCCTCCACGACATTCAACAATACCGCCGTACAGACCGCATGCCAGGTGCTCCCCATGAACACCATATATGACTTCAAGTGCGGTAAGGTCGATCTGAAGCTTACATTCACGGCACCTGCATTCATGGATAATCTGGACCTTCTGAGCCGTCCCGTCAATTACATCACCTACGATGTAACAAGCAACGACGGCAAGAACCATAATGTCCGCCTGTATTTCGAGGCCGGCCGTGAATGGGCCATCGACAACATCGCGCAGAACACCACTTCCGAACTGGTAAATGAGAACGGCATAAAGTGCGCCACCGTCAGCAGCGTGGACCAGAAGGTTCTGGGCAAGAGCGGCGACGGCGTCCGTATTGACTGGGGTACATTCTATCTGGCTTCCGTCGAGCCTAACGCCACTCCATGGATCGACCTGGCCAAGAACTCGCGCAAGCAGTTCGCTAAAGGCAAGAAGCCAGGTAAGTCCATCAAGGGCCACGAGGCCGGAATGACCGTCAACCTGGGCAAGACAAGTGATGCCTCCGGATACCTGATGGTAGGCTATGACGACCAGTATTCCATCCAGTATTTCGGCAAGAACCTGCGTCCCTACTGGAACCGTAACAACGATTCCGACATAATGAAGCAGCTGCGTCTCGCCGCCGACGAATATAAACCGCTGATGGCCAAGACATCGGCATTCGACAAAGAGCTGATCAACGAGGCGACGACAGTAGGTGGCAGCGATTACGCCGACCTCTGCGCCCTGGCTTACCGACAGGCTATCGCAGCACATAAGCTTGTGGAGACTCCTCAGGGCGACATCGACTGGTTCTCCAAGGAGAACTTCAGCAACGGCTCCATCGGCACCGTGGACATCACCTACCCCTCCGCACCAATGTTCCTGGTATACAATCCTGAGCTTGTCAAGGGAATGATGAACCACATCTTCTACTATTCTGAGAGTGGCAAATGGAACAAACCCTTCGCCGCACACGATGTCGGCACCTACCCGCTGGCCAACGGCCAGACCTACGGCGGCGACATGCCGGTTGAGGAATCGGGCAACATGCTGATACTGTGCGCCGCACTGGCCAAGGTGGAAGGCAACGCGGATTATGCAGCCATGCACTGGAACGTGCTGTCCACATGGGCCGACTATCTGGCTCAGTACGGTCTTGACCCTGAGAACCAGCTCTGCACCGATGACTTCGCTGGACATTTCGCCCACAACGCCAACCTCTCGATCAAGGCAATCCTGGCCGTAGCCTCCTACGCTCAGTTGGCCGACATGCTCGGTAAGAAGAATATCGCCAAGGAATACTTCGCCAAGGCCCGCACCATGGCCACCGAATGGGAGAAGATGGCCAACGACGGCGACCACTACCGTCTGACTTTCGACAAGCCCGGCACATGGAGTCAGAAATACAATCTGGTATGGGACAAGCTCTTAGGCCTGAACATCTTCCCAGATGAAATCATGAAGAAGGAGATTCCCTACTACTTGAAGAAACAGAACAAGTACGGTCTGCCTCTGGACAACCGCGAAACCTACACAAAGACCGACTGGATCATGTGGACAGCGACGATGGCTCCCGACAAGGATACATTCCAGAAGTTCATTACTCCCGTACATCAGTTCATGAACGACACACGTCACCGCGTACCCATGAGCGACTGGGTTTATACCGACCGTGCCGACCAGCGCGGCTTCCAGGCCCGCTCGGTAGTGGGCGGATACTATATCAAGATGCTTCAGAACAGACTTAAGAAGTAAGACTGTTGAAATCGTATAGAAGAAAAGAAACAGACATTCAGATGGAAAGAAACATTCCACTCTGCATCGCATTGGCATTGGCGGTCACATTCCCTGTGGCCGCCAATGTTGCATATATGCGCTGCGAATATAGAGTGAATCCAATTGGAATCGACGTACCCGCACCGCGCTTGACGTGGATACACGATGGAAACGATGAACCAGCGTCACATTGCCGTGTGGAGTTGTCAGAAACGCCAAAATTCGATAACTCAAAGGTTTTCAACAGTAATGACGGATGGACTGCAAGCGTGACGATAGCAAACACACCGGGTAAGAGATATTATTGGCGTGTCATACAGACTTTACCGGACGGCAAAGAACTGAAGTCCAAGACCGCGACATTTGAAACCGCTCCCTTCTCTCCCTCCCAATGGACGGCAAGCTGGATAAGTGACGGTTTTGACATCAATAAGGAGGAGGCTCCTATGTTCAGGAAAACCTTAAAAGTGGACAGACAACCCCACGAAGCCAGAATATATGTCAGCTCCTTGGGATACTACGACATTTATCTGAACGGCAAGCGTGTCGGCGACCATCATATGGATCCGGGATATACAGGCTATGACAAACGGTCGCTCTATGTCACACATGATGTCACAAGGCTTCTTCGCAAAGGAGTAAATAATCTTGAGGTCACTCTCGGCAATGGCTTTGCCAATTGCCAGAGCCGAGATGCATGGGGACAGGAGAAGGCACCATGGCGTTCCCGTCCGACATTCATCTGTGAGGTTAAAGCAGATGGAAAGACTGTAGCGAAAACCGATGAAAGCTGGGAAACAGCCCTTAGCCCTGTAATATACAACAATCTTTACAGCGGTGTACACAAAGACGGAAGGATAGTCCCTCGCTTTGACCACAGGGCAATCTCCGTCAAGGCTCCTAACGACAACCTGAAATCCCAGATCATGCCCGCAATCCGGCCACTCGCCACAATTGAGTCCAAACTGCTGCAATCCTGGGGCGATACTGTTTTCCTTTATGATATGGGACGCAATATCGCCGGAGTCTGCAAATTAGGCATACGGGGTGAACAGGGAACCAAGGTAAGTCTGGCCCATGGAGAGCTGCTCAAGAAGAACGGACGCCTGGAACAGGGGAACCTCAACATCTATTATCATCCCCTCAGACAGGACGAAGCATTCCAGACCGATGTCTATACCATAGGCAGGACTGGCCGCAGGGAGGAATTCCAGCCTCAGTTCACCTATCACGGTTTTCGATATGTTGAACTCAAGAGCTCCAGGCCCATAGACGCCAAGAATATATCGCTGCAGGGAGTTGTAATGCGCACGGCACTGGACCGGATCGGGCATTTCCGTTGCTCGGACTCATTACTGAACCGCATCTACGACGCAACAATGCTCTCCTACGAGGACAATATCCACTCCATACCGACCGACTGTCCTCAACGCGAAAAGAACGGCTGGACTGCCGACGCGCATGTAGCTGTGGATCTCGGACTTCTCAACTATGACGGCATCAACTTCTACGAAAAATGGATGGATGATTTCATCGACAACCAGAGACCCGACGGGAATGTGTCGGGTATAGTCCCGTCGGCAGGCTGGGGCTGCGGCGACTCGCCGGGACCGGTATGGGACGCGGCGCTGTTCATCGTACCGACTGCTATCTATGACTATTACGGTGACAGCACCGCCATGCGAAAACTCTACCCGACGATGCTGCGCTACATGAAATGGCTCAAATCGCTGGAGAAAGAGGATGGGACGCTGGCTTGCGGAATCGGAGACTGGCTGCCGTACAGCACACAGACACCTACCGATTTCACATCGACTCTCTATGCCTATGCCGACTACAAGATGATGACCCGTATCGCCGAGATCCTGGATGAGAATCCCACTCCGTGGGCGCGGGAGGCGAATGCTATGAGGGACCGAATCAACGCCCAATGGTTCGATGCCGATAAAAACCTGTATGCCAACGGCTCGCAGGCTGCACAGGCGATATCCCTGTATTGGGGTATAGTCCCTGAAGGACATGAGACACAGGTAGCCAAAAACCTTAACGACATGATTGTGGCCAATGATTATGCTCTGGATTTCGGACTGTTAGGCAGCAAGAGCGTGCTGCGTATGCTGTCTAAGCATGGTTACAACGACACGGCGTTCCGAATGGCCACACGCACCAAGGCGCCGTCCTGGGGCCACTGGATCGACGAGTGCGGCTACACCACACTTGCCGAGACCTGGACACTGAGTCCAGAATTCCGTGATGCGTCGCTCAACCATGTATTCTTCGGCGATATAGCCGCATGGATGACCAATGTAATCGCCGGCATCAATCCCGACCCGGAGAATCCCGGATTCAGCAACATAATCATTCGTCCCGTATTCATGGACAGACTGGACTGGGCCGAAGCCGATTACAACAGCGTCAAGGGTCTGGTTTCATCACGCTGGCAACGTCAGCCAGACGGCTCGATCCAGCTGGATGTGACTGTCCCCTACGGCTCTACGGCTATCATCGAACTGAATGACCGCAACGAGATGGTACAGGGAGGACACCATAAGTTCAAGATCTGACATTGATGCGCATTAACTCTCTCCTTCGAGTTAATTGGTGATTAGGAAGAAAGCCGGGCGACAACTCGCTCGGCTTTCCTTTTGAACAAACAGTTGAGATTCAAGGTAATTACTTCTTATTCGACTCCTTGCTGAATGAATATGGACGGGATTCGGCCGAAGTTCCACGCGCCGTGTTTGGGATGGCCGACATCTGATAATTGATTGTGGCTCCTGAAGTCAACTCATCATGTGTCAGATAGTTTCTGTCATGCTTCTGCCCATTCAGGGTCATACCGGATATGTATCGGTTGTCATCGCTGTTGTCCGGGGCGCTGATGCTGATGGTCTTGCCGTTCTCAAGATTAAGTTTCACCGACTTGAACAGCGGTGTTCCGAGTGCATATTCGCCGCTTCCGGGACAAACGGGGTAGAATCCAAGTGCGGAGAACACATACCATGCTGAAGTCTGACCGTTGTCCTCGTCACCGCAATAACCGTCGGGATTGGGATTGTACATGCGGTCCATCACCTCGCGGATCCAATACTGGGCCTTCCAAGGCTGACCGGCATAGTCGTAGAGGTAGATCATATGCTGAATGGGCTGGTTGCCGTGGGCATAGTTACCCATGTTCATGATCTGCATCTCGCGAATCTCGTGTATCACGGAATTGTAGTAGCTTTCGTCGAAGATCGGAGGAACCGAGAACACGGAGTCAAGCATAGCGGTGAACTCGCCGTCCCCGCCCATCAGATTGATAAGTCCCTGGGGATCATGGAATACGGACCATGTATAATGCCAAGAATTACCCTCGGTGAAGGCATCGCCCCACTTCAGCGGATTGAACTGTGTCTGGAACTTGCCGTCCTTGTTCTTGCCGCGCATCAGCTTGTGCTCGGGATCAAAAAGGTTCTTATAGTTCATGGCACGTTTCTTGAACGGCGCGAGGTCCTTGGCCGACTTGCCGAGTTTCTGACCCAGCTTGTAGATGCACCAGTCATCGTAGGCATACTCCAGCGTACGTGCCGCATTCTCCTTGATATCAACATCGTAAGGCACATAACCCAGCTTGTTGTAGTATTCATGTCCCAGACGTCCTGTTGAGGATACGGTAGGATGAACCTTGGTGGTGCCGCTTACCACTGCCTCCCATAATGTCTCGATATCCTTCTGCGGAACCTTGACACCTTTCAGCCAGGCGTCTGCCACAACCGATGCCGAGTTGTTGCCTACCATGCAGCCACGGTGGCCGGGGCTGGCCCACTCGGGCAGGAATCCGCTCTCGCGGTAGGCATTCGCCAGACCTTCCTGCATCTTCAGGTTCATGGAAGGATATGCCAGGTTCAGCAACGGGAACAGACAACGGAACGTATCCCAGAAACCGGTGTCAGTGAACATGTAGCCGGGGAGTGTCTGGCCGTTGTAGGGACTGTAATGCACAGGCTTGCCGTCAGCACCGATCTCATAGAAGCTCCGGGGGAACAGGACGGAACGGTACAGGCAGGAGTAGAACGTACGCAGACGGTCCAGGTCGTTGTCCTCGACTTCGAAACGGCCCAGAACCCCGTTCCAACGGTCGCGGCCTTCCTTCTTGATACGCTCGAAATTGCCGTCGCCAAGTTCCTTCATGTTTCGCTCGGCCTGTTCTTGACTGATGAACGATGACGCCACTCGAGCGTTGACCACCTGCCCCTTGTGCGTCTTGAAACCTACTACAGCCCCGGCGTGGTTACCTTCCACGGCATTGCGGTCCTTGACGATCTTGCCGTTATCCAGGACCGTGGCGGTATATGTAATCGGAGTGTCGAATACGATCTCGAAGTAGTTGCGGAAATTGTCGGGCACTCCCCCGCTGTTTTTTGTTGTGTAACCCACGACCTTGTTCTCCGACGGAATCACCTTGACGCTGGAACCATTGTCCATAGCGTCGATCACCAGGTAACTGTCATTCTCCGGGAATGTGAAGCGCATGGCTGCCGCACGGTCCGTGGGAACAACTTCGGCCACTACATCATGGTCGGCCAGATATACGCGGTAGTAATAGGGCCGCGCCACCTCGGCCTTGTGCGAGAACCAGGAAGCACGGGCATCCTCGTCGAATACCGGTGTCCCGGTGACTGGCATGATCGAGAACTGACCATAGTCGTTGATCCATGGACTGGGCTGATGGGTCTGCTTGATGCCGCGGATCTTATCGGCATCGTAGGTGTAGGCCCAGCCGTCACCCATCTTACCTGTCTGCGGTGTCCAGAAGTTCATGCCCCAAGGCATAGCAGTTGCGGGATAGGTATTGCCTGTCGACAGCGAATGCTTGGACTGGGTACCCACCAGCGTGCTGACATAATCCACCGGATCCGTCTTTTGGCTTCCGGCCGCCTGCGCCCCCGCGCACACCATCACCGATGCCGCCAGAAACGCCGCCACATTCTTAATGTTTGTTGTTAGCATTGTTTATATTTGTTAAAATTTGTATTGTATACTGTCCTAAATAAACTTCTTTATTAATAATGTGTAAAGGTACGAATTCCGTGTGTTTATACAGTTTCTATCCTTGCCAAATATGTATACACGGCGTAGACAATACGGATTTGGCACAACTGGATTACATTTTCTCTTTATTAATATGCTTACTTTGCGGTGTCAAAAGTTTTGAAGACAATTTAAAAAACCTTAAAACAACAACGGCAGACAATAACCTTAAAAACTACCGGGACAAAAAATTTCAACATCAATATATCTAACATGAAAATCAAAGGATTTCTGAAATGGTTAGGACTGGCAGCGATGACCGGGATGTTCCTGGTCGGTGCAAGCTCATGTTCTGACTCGGACGGAGACGATGTGGTCGGCATGGGCACAGTCTCCGGTGTCGTGACCGACGAGCAATCGGCTCCGCTGGCAGGTGTGAAGGTAACACTCCATAATACGGAGACCACTACCACTACCAACGCCCAGGGCCAGTACTCACTTTCCAACGTACCGATGACTTCAGGCATCATCGTATTCGAGAAGGAGGGTTACGAGACGGCAGCCGTGACGGTAACGGCTAAAAAATTCGGTGAGCTCACCCAGACCACAGTCGATGTGGCCCTGGTATTCGCCAACGCATCGATCAAGGGTGTTGTCCTCGACGCGGACCACAACAACGCGCCTCTGGCCGGAGCCGTAGTCAAGGTTAGCGACTTCCAGACCACCGAGACCGACGCCCAGGGTAACTTCGAGCTCCGCAACCTGACGCTGAAGGATTACACGGTCACCGTACAGAAGGAAGGATATCCCGACGTGAACAAGCAGGTGAAAGTCGATGACTTCGTTGACGGCGTGGCCCAGCTTGAGATCTCGATGGGCAGCGCGTTCATTCTCCGTGGTCTTACCAAGTCGGCCCTGATGGATGCACCCAAGTGGTATTATAATGAGTATCGCGGTGGCCGCAACGCCGAGAACTATCCCCATTGGGACTGGGCTTGCAACTATATGTGCACTCTGGAATTTGTTGGTGACTACGAGGAGCAGAATGAAGGAACCACACTGCGTATCCGAAACTCCAGCGACGACCAGCGCAACAATCCAGTCGACATGGAGATGTTCGACTCCTTCGTATACGGCAGCAAGCGCATCACAGCCGACAACTGCCTGATGACTCTGGAAAGCCGCACACACAATGCTTCCGACGACGCACCTGCATACTTCGGTGTTCAGGTTGTAGACCTGTCCGAGGCCGAGCCTGTAGCCCACCTGATCGGCGGTGTCCGCACACTGGCCTCCGAAAACTACCATCAGATTGTGACCGACCTCAGCGACTACATCGGCAAGGAGGTCATCATCGCCATCGGTACATTCCGCCACGATGCAGGTGACTACTGGAAGCAGTTCGTGATCCGCCGCATCGCCTTCACCGCGAACCCAATAGAATCCCTGTGGGCATGGCTCCCCGGCACTGAGATTCCCGGTCTGGAAGGCTGGAAGCTCACTCTGGAGATGGTTCGTTCCACTATGCCCCAGACCAAGAGCACATTCACCGGTATCAGCCCCATCAGCGGTAACCGTGACGACTACTTCAACGCATACCGTTCCTGGCGTGACGTCAACCACGTGGCTGCAGAATGGAGCTACATGCCTCTGACCAAGGATCCCGAAGTATTCCCATCGGAAGGCTACCTGATCAAGACCCGTGGCGGCGACAACGTCAACACCAAGGTTCCTGAATCCTACTTCTACTCCAAGTTCAGCATCGCCGAAGGCCACAACAAGTTCAACCTGACTACACGTAACTTCGGCTCGAACTACACATTCTTCAAGATCACGGCCATCACCGATGACGGTAAGGTAACCCATCTGTCGCCTATAAGCAACAACGCACAGGCCGCAGAGCCTGCTGCCGACGGCTGCTGGAAGTTCAAGCATGACGCCGGAACTCCCGCCGATCCCTCCTCCTACTGCACGTTCGTCTACGACCTGTCGCAGTTCAACGGCAAGGATGTGACCATCGCCATGGGTGTGTTCAAGGGTGAGGAGAACGGCGACGAGAACAAGCTGTGCTTCTACTCCATTACTTTGAATTGATCCCCGCTCAGTGACCATGAATATTTTCAGAATCATAAACAGCGCGAAACTCAGACTGGGAGCCCTGACGGTCATCACCGTCATGGGCGCCACAGCCTGCGGCAGCGACAAGAACGACCCGGACCTCGGACCTGACGGACCGAATACGCCCGAGACCAGCGAGACGGCCAACACCACTCGCGCCATCGAGCTGATCGACGCGGCCGTGGAGAACTACTTCCAGGGGCCGAGTATGGCGATGTCGCGCTACTACAACCCTTACACCGGCAAAGCAAGCGATGAACTGGGTAGCGTCTGGATGTATACCTCGTCAATCGAGGCCGTCAACTCAGTGCTCAACTCGCTGAACAGTCTCAAGGCCGATGGTCATAAGGATATCTATGACGCCAACTTCGCCCGCTACTCCACCTTGCTGGACAATCTGGTAGATAACCTGGAGTTCTACGCCGGAACATATGATCTGACTTCCTACACCGGAACCAACACCTGGACAGTCTACGGAGTGAACCGCGGAGCCGGCAAAGGAAGTGCCAATGTGACTGGAGTGCTGAACGTGTACGATGACCAAATGTGGATAGTCCGTGAACTGATCGATGCGTACGAGGCCACAGGTAAGCAGGCGTTCCTGCAGAAGGCCGAGTACCTGACTGCTTATGTGTTGGACGGCTGGGACTGCACCCTTGACGCCAACGGCAAGCAGCATGGCGGCATCACATGGGGTCCCGGTTATGTCACAAAGCATTCCTGCTCCAACGGACCGATGGTGACCCCGCTCGTGAAGCTGGCCCAGATCTACAAGGGTAAGGGTGACCAGATCACCTACGGCGTTATCAATCCCGACAAGACCCGCGGCAAGCAGACCAAGGCCAAGGCCGACTACTACCTGGAAATGGCAAAAGCAGTCTACGACTACCAGAAGTCGCATCTTTACGATGAGGGCACCGGTGTGTTCGTCGACATGATGGGCAACGATGACAACGGCGGCCAGATCCGCTACGAGGAGATTGACGGCACACGCTACCGTGCATATGTGGCGCTGAGCGCAGCTGTAGGCGAGAAGTACTCCTACAACACGGGCACGATGATCTCGGGCGCCGCCAACCTGTACGGAGCCACAACCGATCCCGTCTATCTGGAAGACCTTAAGAACTACTCCGACCGCAGCTTCGCATACTTCGCGAAACCCAGTTCGAAACAGGGATGCTATGAGATGGCGCTGACCGGCTTCAACAACTGGTTCAACTGCGTGCTGCTGCGGGGCTACGCCGACGCGGTCAAGGCCTACCCCAAGGCCGCCGAATACGCCAAGGCATACCAGAACAATCTTGACTACGCATATTCCAACTACCTCTACAACCATATGCTGCCACCCAGCCTGCTGGCCGGATGGAACTCCTCGCGCGACCGTAACAACATGGAAGCCATGTTTACCTTCGCCTTCGCAACGGAATATGCAGTTCTACAGGCAATAAAGTAAACAACGATAACAATCATGACAAAAACTCCAGACAAAATCAAGAGGCTTGCCCGATTCGTGGCGTTAGTCCTCATGTGTATTGCCATTCCCGCGGCGGCACACGCCCAGGCGCTTGTCAACGTCAGCGGTATGGTAACGGACGAGAACAATGAGCCGCTGATCGGTGCGACCGTAATGGTCAAGGGCTCCACAACCGGAACCTCCACCGACATGGACGGCAAGTATTCGCTCAAGGCTCCGGCCAACGCCACTCTGGTGTTCTCCTATGTGGGTTACACACCTCTGAACGAGAAACTGAACGGACGCACCGTACTGAATGTAAACATGCAGCCCGACAGCCAAGTCATGGACGAGCTGGTGGTAGTGGGTTACGGTACACAGCGCCGCGGATCGGTTACCGGTTCGGTTGCGAGCGTCAAAGGATCCGAAATGCTCCAGACCAACAACGAGAACCCTCAGAACATGCTTACCGGCCGTATCCCCGGCCTGCGTGTATGGCAGAAGAGCTCCGAGCCCGGTACCTATCAGAACAACATGGATATCCGCGGCATGGGCGCCCCGCTCGTGGTGATAGACGGGATTCCGAGGACAGTCGAGGATTTCCAGCGCCTCAACGCCAATGACATCCAGGATGTATCGGTTCTGAAGGATGCATCCGCGGCCATCTACGGCGTACGCGCCGCAAACGGTGTCCTCCTGGTCACTACCAAAGAGGGTTCCAAGAGCAAGATCAACGTATCCTACACTGGTTCCTACACGATCCAGAAACCGAACAAGATGCCCGAGTTGGCCAGCGCCTACGACGCAATGACCATCTACAACGAGCAGAAATGGAACAACATCAACGGGGGGTCGATAGGCTTCAGCCAGGCTGACTTCGAGGCCCTGGCCAACGGCAGCCGCCGTATCGCCAACTGGAACGACCTGATCATCGCAAAGACAGCTCCGCAGACCCAGCACGACATAAGCGTGTCCGGCGGCAACGAGCGCGTGCAGTTCTACACCAGCTTCGGCTACTTCTACCAGGAGGGTATCTTCAAGAGCGGTGACCTGAACTACGACAAGTTCAACGTACGAGCCAACATCACCGCCGAGATTCTCCGCGGTCTGAAATTCTACGCCAACCTCGCCGGCATGGCCGACAAGCGCAACACTCCCTACACCAGCTCCGTCGACATCATCCGTAACCTCTGGAAGCAGGGTATGCTCTATCCGGCCTACGCCGATCCCGACAACACGATGCTGAACTACGAAGGCCTGGATCTGGAACAGAACACCGTGGCCATGATGACATCCGACATCAGCGGTCACCGCAAGTACCGTCAGAAGACCTTTGAGTCATCAGCCTACCTGAACTTCGACTTCGGCGAATACATTCCCGCATTGAAAGGTCTGCAGGCCAAGGCCCTGATGAGCTACGACTACCGTGTGGACAACAACGAGATCTACCGTAAGGAATACTACCAGTACGCTTACGATCCCCTGACCGACACGTACAACCAGAAAGTCTACAACAGCAGTTCACCGAGCAACCTGCGACGTGAGTTCTACTCCAAGTCGCAGCTTCTGGGTCAGATCCTGCTGAACTACAACCGCGAGTTCGCCGAGAAGCATGACGTCGGCGTGACATTAGGCTGGGAGTGGCAGAAGCGTACCGGCGATAACTTCTATGCAGTCCGTGACCTGGCATTCGCCAATCCCTATCTGCTGATCGGTGTGACCGAAGGCCAGATCGGTGCCATGAACGGCGGCGACAATGACCTGTACGAGATAGCCAACCAGGCTCTGATAGGCCGTGTCAACTACAGCTTCGACAACCGATACCTGATCGAGGCCCAGTTCCGTTACGACGGCTCCTCCAAATTCGCCAAGGGTCACCAGTGGGGCTTCTTCCCCTCGGTTTCCGCAGGATGGAGAATCTCCGAGGAACCATTCTTTGAAGATGCTGCCGCCAAGGCACACATCGACAACCTGAAGATCCGCGCCAGCTACGGAGAACTCGGTGACGACGGCAGCCTGGAATACGACTGGGCAATGGGGTATCGATATCCCTCCGGCATCCCCGCCGACAACGGCAACTACAACGGCTATTCCCCCGGTTACGTATTCAACGGCCAGTACATCTCGGCAGCATCACCCTTGGCGTTGCCCAACACCAACATCACCTGGTACAAGTCCAAGACATTCGACATCGGTCTTGACTTCGATATGCACAACGGTATATTCGGATTCTCGTTCGACTACTTCCATCGTCACCGCAGCGGACTGTTCGCACGTAACGAAGGCGGTCTGCCCACAGTCGTGGGCGCCACCGCACCGCGCGAGAACCTGAACAGCGACTCGCACATGGGTATGGAGCTTGAACTCCGTCACCGCAACACCGTGGGCAACGTAACCTACGACCTGCGCGGCATGGTGACCATCACACGTAACAAATACCTGCACGCCTCGCAGAACGGCCCGTACGCCAACAGCTACGACCGCTGGCGTCACGACAATCTGAACAACCGTTACCAGGGTGTACAGTTCGGTTACACCGGCAACGGCCGCTACGAAAGCTGGAACGACATCTGGAACTATACGGGATATCAGGAGAAGGACGTGCTGCCCGGTGACTACAAATACGAGGACTGGAACGGTGACGGTGAGATCAACGGTGAGGACGAGCATCCTTTCGCCTTCGACCAGACCCCCTGGATGAACTACTCACTTAACGCATCGCTGGCCTGGAAGGGCCTTGACTTCTCGATGCTGTGGCAGGGCTCGGCCCTGGGTTCCATGGAATACAAGGAGCCGCTTTACTCCATCTGGGGCGACATGGGCGGCGGTATCCTGGAGCAGTACACCGACCGCTGGCATCCTGTCAACGCTATGGACGACCCATACGATCCGGCTACCCAATGGGTCAGCGGCTACTACGCCTACACCGGCCGCTATCCCCGTTCGAACTCGTCGTTTAACCGCGTCAGCACCGACTATCTGCGTCTCAAGAGCATCGAGCTGGGCTACACGCTGCCTGAGGCCTGGACGCGCCAGTGCCGCATCCGCGTCTACTTCAACGCCTATAACCTGCTGACCTTCACCAAGGTCAAGTTCGTTGACCCCGAGCATCCCGACGACGATCTGGGTCGTATGTATCCTCTTAACAAGACCTTCACGTTCGGTCTGAATTTCTCCTTCTAATCAACTGACAATAGACATGAAAAAGATATTATTATCAATCATACTGGGAGCCACGATGCTGACGTCGTGCAACGACCTGGACATCGCCCCCAAGAACATCGTCACCGCCGATGACCTGCTGGCCAGCGAGTCGGGTATGGACATCTACATGGCCCGCATGTATTCCACAATGCCCTTCGAGGACTTCAAGTATCTGGCCGAGCGTGGTCTGAACAGCTACAACGGCTGGCTGGCCGGTTTCGGATTCGACGGCACTGGTGACGCAGTGAACCGTGACGGATACTGCCGCGCCTTCACGGGCGAGAACGAGGCATACTGGGGCAACGCCTTCGAGCTGCTTCGCGCCGCCAACTTCCTGATCGAGAACCTTCCCGATTACCGTGGCAATTATCCGGAAATCACCTACAACGACTATCTGGGCGAGGCATACTTCGTGCGTGCATACGTATTCTACGCCCTGGCCAAGCGCTACGGAGGCATACCCTTGGTGACCCGCGTCATCAGCTACCCTGCCGAGAGCGATGAGCTGGAGGTTCCCCGCGCCAGCGAGGAGGAGACCTGGAATCAGATCTGCGCCGACTTCGACAAAGCAGCCGAACTAATGATGCCCAAGAGCCCCAAGCGCGGCTACGCCAACAAATACGTGGCGCTGGCAGTCAAGTCCGAGGCCATGCTTTACGCCGGTTCCGTCGCCAAGTACAATGAGTCTGTTCCGGGTCGTCTGACCGGTCTGGGCCAGAAAACAGGTGTCCGCGTCATCGGTTTCGACCAGGCCACCGCTGCCGAGGCCTCCAAGCGCTACTTCGCCGAGTCCTACAAGGCCGCTCGCGAGGTGATGGAGAAAGGCGGCTACGGCCTGTACATGAAGAAGTGGGCCGAGGGTGACCGCGCCGCTCAGCGTCAGAACATGATCGACATGTGCTCCGACCTGGACAGCCCCGAGAACATCTGGATCCGCGAGTACATCTACCCCACCACCACACACTCCTTCGACGCCTACAACGCACCCTACGTGTTCCGCTCGCCTCTGAGTAGCGCCGTATGCCCCACCGCCGACTTCGTCGAGCTGTTCGAAGGCTTCGAGCGTTATCCCGACGGTACGCTGAAGGTCACCACCGGAAACTCTAACACTGAGGGTAACTACATCATGTACGACAATCCCGGCGACTTCTACAAGAACGCCGAGCCCCGTCTGCTCAGCTACCTCATCGTTCCAGGCGACCAGTTCAAGAGCCAGTCGATGGAGATCTACGCCGGGGTCTACACCGGTTCGGTCCCCGTCAAGCCTCTGCTGAACGACTATTCCTACCAGAATCAGAACCAGAACTACCAGGGCCTTGACATCGCCAAGGGCGACAATCCGACCCTGTTCCTGAGCCCGGACCCGAACAACCAGACCATCGTCGAGCTGCCCGACGGCTCAAAGATGAACGCCTCCGGTGCCAACGGGCCGTTCTACAACTACGCCGAGTCCGCCATGACAGGTCTGCTGGGTCGCAAGTGGCTCAAGGACGATCCTTCGTTCACCGCCCGCGAGGGTAACAGCGACCAGCACTACATCCTGGTACGTTACGCCGAGGTTCTGCTGAACGCCGCCGAGGCAGCCGTGGAACTCTCCATCGCCGGCACAGCGAGCCCCGATGGCTCCGATATGCTGGGTGTTGCAACCGACGCCATCAACAGCATCCGCAACCGTGCAGGCGCCACCCTGCTGACAGGCAAGCTGAACGGCAGCAACGAGAGCCGCGACATCGTCCGCAAGGAGCGCCGCAAGGAGACCGCTTTCGAGACAGGCACCAAGTGGGACCTGCGTCGCTGGCGTGTCAACGACTACGACAACCGTGACGGATTCTGGGGCGAGAGCCGTGACAAGGAGAAGTTCAGCTCCAACTCCCACTATCGTTTCCGCGGTATCTATCCCTTCTATTCCGCCCAGGACCGCAAGTGGTTCTTCGACGTTCGCTTCGAGTGCATCTCGCATAAAGAGTTCGAGTACAACCCGATCGACTACTACTTCGGCATTCCTGGCAACGAGGTTGTTAAGAGTCCAGTCATCGACCAGCAGCCCAACCGTTAAACATTAACACTTAAAACAACATGAAACTGATCAATATAACCGGCATGTGCGCCGCTCTTCTCATGCTCTCCTCATGCAGCATGTTCGAAATCGACAACTACGACCAGCCCGAAGAGACCATCCAGGGCCGCGTGGTTGATGTCAAGACCGGTGACCCGGTGCTGACCGACCAGGGCAGCGAGGGCATCCGCGTACGTCTCACCGAGTTGAGCTGGGGCGACAACGTGGAGCATAATCCCGACTTCTTCTGCCGTCCCGACGGCACGTTCCAGAACACCAAGATCTTCAAGGGGAACTACAACATCCGCATCGACGGTCCGTTCATTCCCCTGGTACGCGAGACTCCCGACGGCACCGTGCTGGCCGACGAGAGCATCACCACCGACATCAAGGGTACTACCAAGGTTGAGTTCAAGGTCCAGCCTTTCCTGAACGTCAAGATCGTAGGCGATCCCACCGTCAGCAACGGCGTCATCAAGGCCCGCGTGGTTGTGGAGCGCGGCGTGTCCGAGCAGGAGTTCAAGGAGAAAATCCAGCCCATGGGCAACTGGGATGAAAATTTCCTGAACATGACCGACATCCAGTTCTTCGTAAGCTACTCCAACTCCGTCGGCTATCGTGCCCGCGACGACCGCTGGTCCAGCTCCATCAGCTACACCGGCAATTCGTTCAACGAGCTGTTCGGCACACCCGTCACCATCACCTCCAACGGTGTGATCCCCTCCGGACGCAAGGTATGGGTCCGTGCTGCTGCGCGTATCAACTATGACACTCCTGTGGGCAGCGGTACACGCCGTTGGAACTACTCCGAGCCCATCGAGGTCATGATTCCCTAAGTGACTGATCAGTTACATATTTTCTATAAACGAGGAGAGGCCCTCCTGCCGGTATCCCAGCAGGGGACCTCTCCTTCCCTCAATCATATTACCCATGAACAAACCAACAATATATCCCGGACTGCTGGCCTTGGCTCTGGTCTGCCTGCCGGGACCGTTATGCTTTTCAAAAGACAACGTGAAGACCACTTTCCAGACTTCGCAGGAATGGCGTCCAACCATCGACACACGCGCCGATGCTGTGATGGTCTATGGCGTCGGTGGAAACCCGAGCGACCGTACCAGCGCCAAAAGCTTTGAAAGCCGCGTACGCAGCTGGAGAGAACGCGGATACACTATTCATTACATGACCGGAATCGCATGGGGTGAATACCAGGATTACTTCACAGGCCGCTGGGACGGCAAGTGGCATCTGGACGAAGGCCAGGTCACCCAGAAGGGCGACACCATCTGGCACGGACACATGGTGCCCTACATTGTTCCATCAATGAATTTCCTGAAATACATGAAGGAATGCCATGTGAAGCGTGCCATCGATGCCGGTGCCGAAGCCATATTCATGGAAGAGCCGGAATTCTGGGCCCGATCAGGCTACAGCGATGCGTTCAAGCACGAATGGAAGGAATATTACGGCTCCGACTGGCGTCCGCAGCATGAATCGCCTGAAGCCACATATATGTCCAACAAATTGAAATACCACCTGTACTATCGAGCGCTGAACGAGGTGTTCACCTTCGCCAAGGAGTATGGGAAAAGCCTGGGCCGTGATATCAAGTGCTATGTACCGACACACTCGCTGGTGAACTATTCGCAATGGCAAATAGTCAGTCCGGAGGCAAGCCTGGCTGCCCTCCCCTGCGTTGACGGCTACATCGCCCAGGTATGGACAGGAACATCGCGCGAACCGAACTTCTTCAACGGCATACGCAAGGAACGTGTATTCGAGAACGCCTTCCTGGAATATGGCTCCATGGAGTCCATGACTGCACCCACAGGCCGCAAGATGTTCTTCCTGACCGACCCCATCGAGGACTGGCCCCGTGACTGGGCCGATTACAAACGAAACTACCAGGCCACGTTCACGGCGCAGCTGCTCTACCCGGGCGTCAGCGATTACGAAGTGATGCCCTGGCCGGAACGAATATACGAGGGACTGTACCGCACCAGCGCCGACAGCCAGGAGAAGACCCGCATCCCCAGGTTCTATTCAACCCAGATGCAGGTCATGGTGAATGCCCTGAACAAGATGCCGAAAAGCGACAACAAACTGAACGGCAGCCACGGGATTGGGGTATTGATGTCCAATTCACTGATGTTCCAGCGTTTCCCGCAGCATGAAGGTTACGATGATCCGCAGCTGGCCAATTTCTACGGAATGGCTTTGCCGCTGGTCAAGCGCGGAGTTCCAGTCAAGACCGTACACATCGAGAACGTGGCCTTCCCCGCTACACTCCGCGACATCAAGGTACTGGTGATGACATATTCCAACATGAAGCCCCTTGACCCGGAAGCACATAAATATCTGGCCGATTGGGTCAGGAACGGCGGCGTATTGGTGTTCTGTGGCTCCGACAAGGATCCCTTCCAGGGCGTGCAGGAATGGTGGTCGACAGGCGGCAATTCCTATGACGCTCCGTCACAGCATCTGTTTCAGACATTAGGTATAGACAAAAACGCCGGCAATGGTGAATATAAGGTCGGCAAAGGCACTGTGATGGTTATGCGCCAGGATCCCAAGGAGTTCATCGTCAACAAGGGTGGCGATGCAGAATATGTCAAGAACCTCGAAGCATTATACTCGGATAATGCCAAAGCCGGAAAACTGAAATACAAGAACGATTTCCGTCTGGAGCGAGGCGCATACCTCCTGGCGGCTGTTGTGGACGAAGGTGTCAGCGAGTCTCCATTAGTGATGAATGGCAGGTTCATAGACCTGTTCGACCCTACTCTTCCATTGATGTCGGAAGTGACGGTAAATCCGGGCAACCAGGTACTGCTTCTGGATCTGGACAAGCTCCGGGACAGTAAACGCCCGCAGGTGCTGGCTGCCTCGTTCAGGGAGTCTGACGAGGTTCGAGGCAAGAAAGCCTATTCGTTCGTTGCCAAGAGCCCAATCGAGACAAACGGAATCTCCCGCATTCTGCTGCCGTCCTGCCCACAAAGCGTCACAGTGGATGGCATCCAGTCATTCAATCCTGACGACTGGGACAATGCAAGCCATACGTATCTGCTGAAATTCGAGAACTCGCCGGAAGGCCGGGCGGTAACAATCAGTTGGTAACAGCCTTATGGAACAGCCATTAAAATTCCTTCCTTATTTCAGGAACACCATGTGGGGCGGCAAGGAAATACCGCGCTTCAAGCAGTTGTCGGTCAATTGCCCCAATATTGGCGAAAGCTGGGAACTGTCGGCAGTGCCGGGATGCGAGAGTATCGTGGCTGAAGGCGAAGATATGGGGCAGACCCTGAGTGACCTGACCGCAAAGTATGGCGAACAGCTGGTGGGACGCCGGGTATTCGAGCGTTACGGAGGACAGTTCCCGCTGTCTATCCGTCTGATTGATGTCCGCGAGGACCTGTCGCTGCATGAGCTTCACAATACTGCATATGCATCGGAACAGTCCGACAACATGGATATGTGGTATATTCTCAAGGCTTCCGATGGGGCAATGATCCATACCCAGACCGACTATGAGATCGACGGATATGTAGTGAATATAAACGGACAGTCAGTGTCGTGCGGGAACGGGTATCTTCAGACTCAACCGGGTGATGCGCTCTACATGCCGGCACGGTATGTCAAGACCATTGGAGCCGGTCATTTCCTGATGGAGATACAGCAGGCCTGCAATGCTCCGACGGCGAATCTGAATGACATCAAGGTCAATTATGAGGATGTCATCGGCTCGAGAGTATTTTCCAATCCAGACGATGCCTTGATGACTCTGTTATGCCTAAAGGGTGCCGGTAAATTAAAGATAGCAAACGTAATGACAACCGTGCAGCAGGGCGAGACCATCCTGATTCCCGCAGCGACGGAATCATTTGAGATCGAGGGTGACCTCACCCTTCTGAAAGTCGCGATATGATATCCTACACCGCGTGGGATGTCGAACTTAATAGTTAATTTTAAGGGTTTTAGTTGTTATTGAGAAACCGCCGCAAAGATCTGAATGTCTTTGCGGCGGTTTTTAATTGAGACTATCAGCATTACTGAGCAACGCGCTTGTGCCATGCCAGAGTCTTATAGTATTCATTGTCCTCCGAGCCGTTGTCGGTGAAGTTATGTAGGCTCAGTCCGCATAGTTTTGGATTGATCCAGACTCTGTTATTGAAATCCACAGTCGACTCCAGATGCATTACTACAAAATCGTCCATCGCATCGGTCACGGCCACAAGCTCCGGCGTTGTCTTGTCCGCTGCCTGTCGTTTCAAAAGCTGAGCCATATCAAAATAAGCCGTACCACTCTGCCGCCTATAGTTGACGATTCCTTTTGTATCACTGACAGGTTCCGGATTTGTTCTATAGAAATCCTTGACCGCCTGAGCTAACGGCTCAATCCTGGACATATCCATCACTGTGACGGTTACCGGATCCTTCTTATCGTTGTATGCGTTGAAGAATGTCGAGGCGGCAAGTTGCAGGCTGGGCGTGGCAGTCATTGTCAATGGCAACACCGAACCGTAATCCATGCCATATTCCCATACTTCAGTAGGATAGGCAACGTACCAGCGGGCCTTGTTGCGCAACTCATATGCCACCTCGACTGATGCCATATAACAGCAGTCGAACCATATTGTGTCGAAGGCACTGTCGGGAATGGCCCGGGCCAGATCATCGATATCGATCCAGTTTGTCTTGTTGTTCTTTCCAAATTCGCCGCCATAACCATAACTGGCTGGCACATCGGCCTTAGAGGTATTGCCCACCTCATGATTGGAGTCACCGGGCGTCCAAGCGGATCCATGCCCCCAGAAGAACAGCGTTCTATTCGATGCCGGGTAAGAATCGACAGCGTCCCGAAGGACCTGCGCCATACGTTCCGGATCGGTAGCAGTGGTGGTGCGGCTGTAGCTCTTCAGCTGCTTCCATTGGTACGTTTCCCCATCCCGCACCATAGTGTAGAGTCCTGTCTGTGACTGGGAATCCGTGCGGTAAAGAATCAGTTTATTTTTTTTGAGGTTCACCTTAGGCATTGCCTTCATGATTTCTGCGCAGTCATCACGGAAATTGGAAGCGAGCGAGCTTCGGTTCACGGCATACACCACCGTGACACGGTCGTAGACTTCTGGTTCCGGGTCGGGTTCATCACCTCCGCACGATGCCGATACAAACGACAACGCAAGAATCACAAAAACTTTATATAATGAGTCAAATATCTTCATAATTATTAAAACGAATTAATCCACACCTTATTTCAGAGGTCAGAGTTTTAGCAATAATTGAACCTAACTGTCATAATTTCTGTTAAAATATGAAAAGTGCAATTAATGACATGCATGGTTTTGAAAATTCAGAAATTTTTGTCAATTAGTCTGCCAATAAATTTGCATTTTCACATTTAATTGTTAATTTTGCACCCATATGTTAAAAACAGCATGAAAAGGTCGATTATCTGGTTACTTACAATACTGATGGCCATTACCTTCGGTGCTCTGCTCTATTTCCAGATCATGTATCTGGAAAATATGGTCCGCATGCGCGACGAGCAGTTTTCCGAAGGCGTTATGCGTTCGCTATATGCCACCTCTGAATTCATGGACCGTCAGGAGACCCTTCATTTCCTTCAGGAAGATGTCAATATCATCGAATCAAGTTTCTATGATGACATTACTGACATGAGCCAAGGAGATTCAGGAATCTCCACATCTACTCGCAGCAAATCGGACAGCCATCTGTCGTTCCCTTCGCCTACCGGCTCCATCAGCTCGCATTATGGATCGATGCAGGAGGTGATCCGGAGCCAGTACCTGTATCAGAAAGGACTGCTCAACGAGGTCATCCTGAATATCCTGCGTGATTCGGGCGCACGTCCTGTAATGGAACGTGCCGACTCGACCATAATACGCAACTGTCTCACCACTGAGCTGGCCAACAACGGCGTAAACCTACCCTTCGCATTCTCGGTCAATACGGCAAGCGGCCGCGAGGTCTATGCCTCGGGCGATTACGACCCGGACCTGAATCCCAAGGAAGTGTATTCAATCCCGTTGTTCGGAAATACCGATGTATCATACAGGCTGAGCGTGCAGTTCCCCAGCAAACACAGCTATATCTTCAGCTCCGTACGATTCATCATACCATCGATGGCTTTCACCGTCATATTGTTAGTGGTTTTCCTATATACAGTTATACTGGCTTTCCGCCAGAAGAAACTGACGGAGATGAAGACGGACTTCATCAACAACATGACGCATGAGCTGAAGACACCCATAGCGACCATCTCCCTTGCGGCGCAGATGCTCGACGATTCGTCCGTGCGTAAGTCGCCTGACTCAATCAAGCATCTGGCCGGAGTCATCACCGAGGAATCAAAGCGACTGCGGTTCCAGGTGGAGAAGGTGCTTCATCTGTCGGTTCTTGACAATGCTGAGAGCACGCTGAAGTTTACCGATGTCAATGCCAACGAGATCATCGAAAACGTGGTGAATACCTTCAAGCTGAAGGTGGAGCGTCAGGGTGGCACGCTGATGGCCAATCTGGACGCCACGGACTCCGATATATACGTCGACCAGCTGCAATTCACAAACGTGATCCACAATCTGTTGGAGAACGCATTGAAATACAGTCGCGATGACGTGGATCCCGAACTGTCGGTATCTACTTCCGACATGTCGGGCAGGATTTTGGAAATACGCATCAAGGACAACGGCATTGGCATTCACCGTGATGACCAGAAACGCATTTTCGATAAGTTCTACCGCGTTTCCACCGGCAACCGCCATGACGTCAAGGGATTCGGACTCGGCTTGGCATATGTCAAGAAGATGGTTACGGCCTTCAAGGGTCAGATTTCAGTCGAATCGGAACCCGGTGTAGGCTCCACTTTCATCATCCGGCTGCCCCTGGCGGAGCCGCAGGAAGCATAAAAACGTTCATTTTTAACAACTTTAATAGAGTTGGTTTAAAATTTTTTAATACTAAATTGTTATAATTAATAAAAACATGGATATTATGAATGATAAACTGAAAATACTGCTTTGCGAGGACGATGAGAATCTCGGCATGCTGTTACGCGAGTTTCTGCAGGCCAAGGGGTTCTATGCGGATCTGTGCAACGATGGTGATAAAGGATACAAGGCGTTTCTGAAAGGCAAGTATGATCTGTGTGTGCTGGATGTCATGATGCCCAAGAAGGATGGATTCACGCTGGCCCAGGAGATTCGTGCCGTGAACCGCGATGTGCCCATCATCTTCCTGACCGCCAAGAACCTGAAGGAGGATGTGCTGCAGGGATTCAAGATCGGAGCCGACGATTATATCCCGAAGCCCTTCTCAATGGAGGAACTCGTATCGCGTATCGGAGCCATCCTGCGTCGTGTCCGCGGCAAGAAGGAGAAGGATGTCACCGTATATCCCATCGGCAAATACACCTTCGACACTCAGAAGCAGACGTTGCTGGCCGACGGCAAGGTTCAGAAGCTGACCACCAAGGAATGCGAGCTGCTGTCGCTGCTTTGCCAGCACATGAATGAGATCCTGGAGCGCAACTTCGCTCTGAAGTCCATCTGGATCGACGACAATTACTTCAACGCCCGCAGCATGGACGTCTACATCACCAAGCTTCGCAAGCTGCTCAAGGACGACCCCTCAGTCGAGATCATCAACATCCACGGCAAGGGCTACAAGCTCATAGCCCCCGAAGTCGTAGACAAATAGCGATATCGTTATCACTCTCAATTCAAAGGTCCGCCTCCAAGCGGACCTTTTATTTTCACATTTCTCACAGGAAAAATTCAATATTGAGTAGTTTTTTCACTTGGAATCATGAAAGATTTTCGTTAAATTTGCAACGCGATATATATATTTATCAAAAATCTTAAAACCATAGAATAACAATGGATGATTCCCAAATCCAACGGCCCCCGAAGCCGCACCGTACCTTTTTACAATGGATCGTTAGAATCCTTTATCTGACATATGAGTTCCTGATCGCGGGCCCAATTTTTGTGGTAGCGACCATCATCACGGCTATAATAACGGTTATCGGCACAGTGCTTGGCAACCGCGATTCCTGGGGTTACTGGCCCGCCAGTCTATGGGCCCGATTCACGTGCTACCTGTTCCTGATGCGTGTCAAGGTCGTGGGGCGCGAGAACATTGACCCCAAACAGTCCTATGTCTTCGTGGCGAACCATCAGGGAGCCTACGACATCTGGACCATATACGGATTCTTAGGCCATAACTTCAAATGGCTCATGAAGAAACCGCTGGAGAAGATATTCCTGGTAGGACCTGCCTGCAAGAAGGCCGGCCATGTCATGGTGGACGATTCCAGTATAGCCGGCATCAAGGAAACAATCGAGGAATCCGAACAGACCCTGAAGGGCGGAATGTCTTTGGTTATATTCCCCGAAGGCAGCCGCTCATGGAACGGCGAGATGATTGACTTCAAGCGCGGAGCATTCATGCTGGCCAGCGAGTTCAAACTCCCCGTGGTACCGATTACCATCGACGGAAGCTTCAAGGCCATGCCGAGATACACCTACTGCATGACGCCGACCAAGATCACGCTGACCATACACAAACCCATATGGCCGGGCGGGAAAGGCTTCAACACCAAGAAACTCATGACACAATGCCGTGAGGAAATCGAGTCAGCGTTGCCGAAAAAAACGAATTCGCCAGTCACTTCCGATAATCATTGACACCATGGAACGCAATGCGATTCCGGTGGTGTTGATCATTTCCGCCACCGATCCTACGGGCGGCGCAGGCATGGCTACAGACATCCGCGTATGCCAGCGCAATGGCGTCTATCCTACCTGTTGCGTCACAGCCATAACCGTGCAGAACCAGAACGGACTGACGCGGATACAGTCCACAGACCCCCAGTTGATACGCCAGCAACTGGAAGCAATCTACGATGCTGCCAGTCCGGATGCCGTGAAAATCGGACTGTTGACATCCTCCTATGCGGTCATGACCGTAGCCGATGTGTTGCTTAAACACAGGCAGCGCAACATCGTGATGGATCCCGTACTTGCTCCTACCAGAGGGGGCAGCTTCATGGATGAGCCTGACGCCGTGATGTCCGATATCGCCACATTCCTGTTCCCTCAGGCCGAACTCGTCACCCCCAATGCTCCGGAATTCGAGAAATACAGTGAACTGGAAGTCAACGGAGACATTTCCTGGAGACAGGCCCGCAACATTCTGCTGAAGGGAGGCCATAATAATCTGAATTCCGGAAGATGCAGGGATATACTGTTCAGAGTCGGTAAGGAAATCGAGATATTTGATTCAGACAGGATCGAATCGGACAACCTCCATGGAACAGGCTGCTTCCTGAGCAGTGCCATAGCCTCCTGGCTGGCGCGGGGATATCCCCTGAGCAAAGCGATAGAACAGGCCAAGAAGGACCTGTCGGACGAGATCCGGCATTCATGCCATGACCGTCTGATTCCCGGATACGGACCGGTATTCACCCCTTGATAATTATCTAACTCAACAATATCCTAAAAAACATGAAAATCGTATTTTTCGGTACACCCGAATTCGCAGTCCCGAGTCTTGACAGGCTTCTCAAGGATGGACATGAAATCGTTTCAGTCGTAACCATGCCCGACAAGATCGCAGGCCGTGGCCACAAGCTCATTATGAGCGACGTAAAGAAATATGCGTTGGAGCATGGCATACCGATTCTGCAGCCTGATAAACTTAAGAATCCCGAATTTCTGGAGCAATTACGCAATCTTGAAGCCGACCTGTTCGTCGTAATCGCATTCCGGATGCTGCCGGAAGCGGTATGGTCCATGCCTCCCAAGGGTACCTTCAACCTGCATGCAGCGCTGCTGCCCAAATACCGTGGAGCGGCACCCATCAACAGGGCGATAATGAACGGCGAGACCAAGACCGGCGTCACCACCTTCTTCCTGAACCATGAAATCGACATGGGCTCCATCATCGACCAGCGCGAGATTCCCATCGCCAACGAGGATAATGTGGGAACCGTCTACGACCGGCTTATGCACCTGGGCGCCGACATGGTGTCGGAGACAGTCCGCAACATCGAGTCCGGCAATGTCCAGGCCAAGCCTCAGCCCGAAGGGGAATTCATCCCGGCTCCCAAGATATTCAAGGAAGACTGCCTGATCCATTGGGACCGTCCGGCCGTGGAGATCCACAACCAGGTACGTGGCCTAAGCCCATATCCATGCGCATACTCGCCGCTGACGGCCCTGCGTCACGATTCGATGGACACCAAGATCTACACCACCCGTCTGACCGACGATCCTGTCGGTGATGCAAAACCGGGATCCGTCAAGGTAAACGGCAAGCAGATGCTGGTGGCCACCGGCGACAACTGGCTTGAGATTCTTGAACTCCAGCCCGCTGGAAAGAAGCGTATGGAGACATCCGCGTTCCTGTTAGGATACTCCCCTACACATTTCGAATAACCATACCGCCAGACCGGTCCAAACCACTATGGTCCGGGACTGCACCGACATATCTTAATTTTTAATTGACCGGCAGATGCCAATTCTTATTGCCACTGCTGATTGCAAAATTCTAATTTATCATGATTTACCAAAAAAGCCAGGTCATCGCCTTCGAGGTGATACCACCGGCAGATGACGCTGCCGAAAGTGAGTTTATCGAGGTTCAGGCATTGGATGTGAATGACGAGCCCGTAGCCGTTCCATTGCAGAAACTACCGTTCCAGAAAGAACCCGATTACCGGTACCCGAGCATTATCGAATGTCGCGTTATCAATATCGTCGATGGTGTTCCCGTCCTGAAACAGCATATTCCTTCGATAGTCTATAAATTCTACAGCGAGGCTTACCGCAAGGGCCAGACAATAGAATGTACCGTTACTTATGTTCCTCTGGACCGAGCGCACGACAAATTCAAAGTCATGGACGACAAGGGACTTTATTTTAATGTCTCTGACCGCAACGTTTTTCTGCACAAAGGCCAGAAAGTGACATGCAAGTTCCAGTCACTGAGCCAGCAAGGATGCATACTTAAATTCGACAACGAGAGTCTGAACCTCCCCTTCTACGGACCTAAGATAATCGGCGGACTTGTTGAACTGCCCCCTGTATTGAACCGCTATGTACTGTGGATATGGCGCAAGAGTCCGGATTTCGAATACCTTCGCAAGGACCTGCAGAACCATAATCCAATCTGGTTCATCAACATGATGCGCGAGACGCTGCGTACATTCCCATGGGGACTGACTCCGGAACAAATCACCCGTCATTGCTTCCAGCTTGACGAGATGATGAAGGCTCTCCGCAAGGGCGCGCTCCACTTTCTGGAAGGATCAAGCTTCCTCAACGGTCTGTCACCTGAGACACGCCGCTCCATGCAGGGGCAGATCACCGAACTTGTGGAATCGCTCAAGCCCTTCGAGAAACTGCTGTCACATTTCAAGAACAATGACCAGGATGCATTCGTAAGCCAGATTTTCGACAAGCTCGAGAAGTCTGGCTATCTGTACCATCCGGATCAGGCTTTCGGCGTACTGATGATGATATTCCGTCTCTATCCGCACAAGGTTAGCGAATATCTGAGCAGCATTTTCCAGAGCATCTTCACGCGCGAGATACAGAACTGGCAGCGCGAGCCGTTCCGCACAGCATTCGTCGAGCAGTTCGAGATGTACCTGCGGCAGGCCGCGGCATCGATCGACGGACTGCCCATGGCCGAGACGCGCGCTCAGAAGGAACGCCTGCTGACGGCCATCACCGCCATCGCACTGAAGATACTGCTGTCCAAGCAGGGTGCCGACCTGAACCGTACATATTCAACTTATTACCGTTATATCTCGCTGCTGAATCCCAACCATCTGGACGAGCTGCTGAACCAATCGCTGCAGACTCTGCTTGGATGCAAGCCACAGACCGAGCCGATATACTCGCAGCTGCGCAACCCGATGTATGTGGTCGCCACAGCCGCTGCCATACCTACCGGACTTCCTCTGGACCGCATCCACAGCAACCACCGCTATCAGTCCGGTTCGGCCGAGCTGACCATCACTCCCGATGGTCTTGAACTGACACACATAGGCACTACGCGAGATACGGAGCAAGTGCTGCCAGGAGCATTGATGCCCTGGCTGCATCCATCTATTTATGCCAACGGCGTTCATAACATACAGGCCAGGAAGATTAACCGCATGACGGAACACAACACCTTCTGGTCGGACGTGGAGCATACTCTGTTCCATCGCGAAGTGACTCAGCTGGCAGTGGACCGCGCCAATGTCCGATCGCGTGCGGATATCGGCGACAACGTTCTGATCGAGATCAACGACATGGAACTGGAATTCGACAACAATGGCCGCGACACCGGCAATCCGAGGTTCTTCTGCGACATCGTCGACGATGGTTTCGAGGCAGGCGGGGGGTATATGGACTGCCGTGATATCGTAGGCTACAGCGTCCGCTACCTGACGGACCGCTGCTACCGCCGCAAGGACGGGAAACCCATTCAGGTTGTGGCCAAGGTCATCGACATCGAGGAAGACGGTGCGCTTCACTTCTCGCTGGCCGATGCCGTGACTGAATATGTACGCGACACATTCGACACCCAGAGCGAATACCATGCAGTGATCACCAATTCGGTGCTTGGAGGGCAGGCCCGAAGTTACAGCGGACTGACCAAGAACGGCTTTGGACTGTACATCACTCCGAATCCGGATATGGATATCAAGAATTCCGATATTGTGGCCGTGGGCCTCTACTCGCTGTCGGAAGGCAATATACAGGGATACATAACCCGTAAGCTTGACAAGGTGGCCGACGGGTTCACGACAGCCGATGCTTTCCGCAACGTCCTGCTGGCCATGAGCGCGAAGACCGAGGAAGACCAGGAGGACGAGATGGAGGATATCTACGACGAGCTGATGCCTGAAGACATCATGGAGTTGATCGAGATTGTACGCTACCGCGCCCTGTCGGAGAAGAATATCCTGAACGCTTACGATTACCTGCGCTTTGCCCGTCTGCTGGCGCTGCTGATCGATAACGGCGAGATTGCGTCGAGCCTCGGCACTCATGCGTCATTGCTGCTGCAGCACGATTTCTATGCTTCCAACAAACGCATAGATTCCTCCGAGCTTGAGAAACTGGCCGAGGACAGCGCCAAAATGCCCATGCTGTCCAATCTTTACAAACGTCTGGAGATGGTATCGTGGATGGGCAGCGACGGACATAACGACGAGCTGTTCCAGGTAATCAAGGATGATGATGCCACGGAACTGGAGCATACCATAGCCCGGATGGTACTGTCTTACAACATGATGCAGCAGGCATCGGACAACCCGGCTGATATATCCAAGACCCTCAAGACCGAGATTGGAAACGCTCTGGACGTTGTCAGCGACACACGTCTCGGCAAATATTATGGCACGGAATCCAAGTTCATCGAGTTCAAGACATCGCTTGTCTATCCAGCCGTTTCGCCAGGCCAGAAGATGCACGCCGACCCGGAAGCCCAGCAACAGCACATACTGTCGCGCATAGCAGGTTTCCTGAACGCCGAGGGTGGCTCGCTGTTCCTTGGTGTCAACAACCAGGGCTACGCATCGGGCCTGGCCGATGACTTCGAATACTACGCCAACCATCCGTTGCAGGCCGGAAACCACATGCACCGCATCACCGATGACGACAAGCTGCAGGTATACATCGACAACCTGCTGTCCGATAATTTCGGGCCGGCAGCCCTGTCGCGAATAACGGTATCCATCGACAATGACGAACTGAATGTGGAGAAGGGTCGCACGGTCATCCGCTTCGACATACAGAAAAGCCTGGAGCCCATCTACTTCAACGGCAAGCTGTGGGTACGCCAGTCAGGACAGTCCACACGTTACTACACAGGAAGCGCCGAGGATGAATTCCTGCGCGACCGTCGTCAGCAGATGGCTGAGCTGGAGCGCCAGAGCCGCAGCATTCATGAGGAAGAATCCGAGAAACAAACCGAACTCATACTGGAGAAAACAGCCTCTGCCAAAGAAGTGACGGTGGAGACTCCTGCCGTTGTCGAAGTTGAGCCCGTAGGCATCGCTACTTCCAAATGGCGTCCGAACGTTCTGAACGATTGGGACGAGGGTTATGTCGAGCCATTCGGATACCTGTACTTCGACCAGAATGGAAGCCTGGAGTTCAGCCGGGAGAACCTCTACAAGGAGTCGCAGTGCGACTTGGCCCTGATAATTCCACACGAATATCAGAACGGATCGCTAATACTGTGCTTCGAGAATTCCGAACCTATCCGGGTGCCGTTGCAGGAAATCTACGAGAAGAGTGAGAAGAGCGACAAGACCATAAAATACAGTTCAAAAAAGTCATTGCGTTTTGCGGCAGTGGTCGGTGACAACGAAGGTCTGCTCAGCATTTTGGCCGACAATTCATCCAATCTGGCCTACCACATGGAGAATATATCTGACCTTTCCCAGGGTCACATCAACACCGAACCTGTTTCGGCTCAGACATCATCGGTCAACCATGTATACGGCTGGGATGTTATAGATGAAAACTGCAAGGATGATTTCAAGAGCGTCCTGAGGTCCAACCTCAAGAAGAACGCTGCCGGCTACGCATTGAAAACCAACGAGACAAAGTCCGACTGCTCCCAGAAGGTAGCGGACCTGATCGCCAAGTGCCACGCATAGGATATGAGAGATACCGCCAACCGGAGCTGCCGGATATTGTATGACGTACTGACGGGTCAGGGACTCAAGGACACTGTCCTGAGTCCCGGCAGCCGTAACGCGCCGCTGCTGATTGCAGCGGCAGCACGCCCCAATCTGGAGAAACACATAATCCCCGATGAGCGAACGGCGGCATTCGTCGCGTTGGGCATGGCTATGGCTACCCGCCGTCCGGTGCTGTTGGCCTGCACATCGGGCACCGCGCTGTATAACTACGCACCGGCAATAGCCGAAGCGATGTACCGCCATGTGCCGCTGATAGTGGTCACGGCCGACCGTCCGCAACGCTGGATTGACCAGGATGACTCGCAGACATTGAGGCAACCCGGAGCGTTAGACAAGATTGTGAAACGCAGCTTCAATATCTCGGCCACCGAAGGAGCTACCGTTCAGACCCGCGGAGAACGATTCGAGACTGAGCAGGATTGGTACACTAACCGTCTGGCAAACGAGGCGTGGATTGTGGCGACATCGGGACGGCCAGGACCTGTGCATATCAATATTCAGATTGACAACCCATTGGGCGATACTGTGGAAATAGACGATCCAAAGCCGGAACGTATAGTTAAGGTTGTGGAAAGTCCCGGTACGTTACCTCCGACGCAGTTCAAGGAATGGGCATTGAAACTGGCTTATCGCCGAGTGCTGGTGGTGGCCGGATTCATGCCGCCGGACAATGAACTGAACAAGGCGCTGACGGAATTCGTGAAGATGCCGAATGTTGCCGTATGCGCCGAGCCGCTGGCAAACCTGCATCTCCGTCCAAATGAGACCGGTCATAGGAATTCGGACACCATAATCGATTATGTACTTTCGAAGCTGGCTGAGAATATCAAAAAGGTTGTTAAGCCGGATATTGTAATATGCATCGGAGGATCACTGGTTTCGAGGATGTTGAAGGAGTTTCTGCGGACCTATCAGCCTGAGGAATGCTGGACTCTGGGCGACACGGATCCCGGTGTTGACTGTCTGCAATGCCTCACGACACATTTCGAGCTGGACCCTACCGCTTTCTTCCGTGGCGTCACGTCTATGACCATATGGCTGCAGAAACGGGGCGAATATCCCGAGCCTCCTGAAGATTATCATCCTGATCACTATGTACCTTACGAAAATCATTGGAAGACTTTACGGTCTCTGGCATTCAGACTGACACTCCAGGCACACGGCGAGATTCCATGGTCGGAACTGCTTGCATCCATTATGATTCTGAAGAGTCTGCCCAAGAAGTGCAATTTATTTCTTTCCAATGGCACACCGGTCCGCTATGTGGGATTGGGATTGGTAGACACACCGTTCTCGTGCTACTGCAACCGTGGCGTGTCAGGCATAGAGGGTGGTTCGGCTACGGCAGCTGGACTGGCCATGAAGCAGTCGCAGCCAACAATCCTGTATACGGGCGATATGTCGTTCAGCTACAATCCGCAGATAATGGGATTGCCCGGGCTGCCGGAGAATTTCAGGATAATTGTGGTGAACAATTCCGGAGGCGGAATATTCCGTTTCATCGGCCAGACGCGCGACTTGCCCGAGCGTGAGGAATACTTCTGCGTGGAACGTCCGCAACCCATCGAGGGACTTGCCAATGCTTACGGCTGGGAATACCTCCGTGCAACCAATGCCGATGAACTTGCGGCAATACTCACCTCATTCCTGACCGGCCCACGCAAGATTCTGGAAATCATCGTCGACCCCGACATCAGCGCTGATATCCTCCGCCGTCATCTCTCCCCCCTCCCGAAGCAATAACCTCCATCTCGCAGGCTGCGCAATTGAAGCGAAGCGAGAAGATGTGGGGGCCGGTGGTGATGGTCAAGGGCTCGGCAAAGCGAGCGCGGACCTTGGGATCCCTGCAGTCACGCTTACAGGCACCAAGCTCACGGAGGATACAGTAACGAGTCGTCATGACCGGGCCTTGGTAAGTACGGTCGGTTTCTACAGCCTTGGCCATATGACTGACTCCATGCTCGGTGTAGAATTCACGGGCCACGGCATTCGCCACATTACCACGGGCATCAAGCACAGTCTCCGGGTATACAGCTTCCTTATCTTCCTGACGGCGGTAATCGAACGGATACGTAGCGTCATTGGCACGGTCCAGCATTTCCAAAGCCAGTCTTCGTACGCGGGTAAGTTCCGACGCAGGTATGAAGGTGCTTGCATTCAACCGGTTTTCAAGATTGCGCAGCCTATATATGGTACCGCCTAACTTACCGAGGACCTTTGACGAATCCATCGGATTCCGCGCCTTGTCCTTGAGCACGTCAAGATCCACACGCACAGTCAGGCCGCGTTCGTCACGCAAAGTCAGGCCTTCCTCGTCAATCTCCATATCGACCCAAAGGATACGCCGGGCGGTATCACCAGCTATCATCCTGCGCCACTCAACGTCTCCTGTTCGATGTATCTGCGCACCTTTAGGAATCACGACGGGCCGTGATCCTATGATGCGACCGTTGCGGATACCGTTTACATTCACACCCTCGTACTCACCCTTGGCATTGAAAAAGCTGATTCCATCACCGTTGTGCAACTGGTTTATATCCCCTATCTCCTCACCCATCGACTTCGGCGTCAGCAACGATGCCATGCGGCCGGGGCGTCGGCTGCCAAGGAAATAGTCCGTAAAACCGCGGTTGAAACTCTTGTCCAACTGTGGAGTGAAACCAATCTCGCTCCTGCCGTACGACGAACGGACATACTTATCAGGATTGGCGGCAATTATCCGGTCCAGCTCCATGCGATAGGCGGCCGTGACGTTCTTGACATAATCAACGTCTTTAAGCCGTCCTTCGATTTTAAACGAGCTGACGCCAGCCTCCAGCATCTGCTCAAGCCGTGCCGAGGCATTGAAGTCACGGAGCGACAGCAGATACCTGTCCTTCTCCACCACCTCACCCCGGGCGTTGCGAAGCGTGTAGGGCATACGGCACATCTGGGCGCACTCCCCTCGGTTGGCGCTGCGCCCCAGCGATACCCGGCTCGCCGCGCATCGGCCGGAATAGCATACGCAAAGGGCACCGTGGACAAAGCATTCCACCGGTACCGAGACGGTGTCACAGATTTCCTTGATTTCGGGAATGGTAAGTTCGCGCGCCAATACCAACTGCGAGAATCCCACCTCCTGCAGGAACCGGGCTTTAGCTGGAGTCCGCGTATCGCACTGCGTCGAGGCATGAAGCGCTATGGGTGGTATATCCATCCGCAAAATCGACATGTCCTGGACAATCAAGGCATCCGCGCCAATCCGGTAAAGATCGCTGATAAGCCGTCGCACCTGCTCCATCTCATTGTCGTAGACCAGGGTGTTGACGGTGACATACACACGGGCGCGGAACTGATGCGCGAACCGCACCAGCTCGGCGATATCCTCTACTGAATTGGCCGCTTTGCTGCGGGCACCATGACTGCTGGCGCCGATGTATACAGCATCGGCGCCATGCATGATTGCCGCGACGGCCACCTCTTTATTGGCCGCAGGGGCCAAGAGCTCTATTTTGCGAGGTTGGGCCATCGCGGTTATTTCTTCTTGAACAGACGGTCCAGCTGGCGCTTGTCCTCGCGCTCGCGGATTGCCTGGCGTTTGTCGTATTGCTTCTTTCCTCGGCCCACGCCGATCATCATCTTGGCAAGTCCCCGGTCGTTGATGAATATCTTCAGCGGTACAATGGTGTAGCCGGGGTCCTCGGCTGCCTTCTGCAGCTTCTGTATCTCCTTGCGGTTCAGCAACAGCTTGCGGTCGCGGCGGGTGGCATGGTTGTTGTAC
>DXXK01000037.1 GCA_019416425.1 Bacteroidales bacterium | reverse complement strand
TTGACTGATCTCTGGATTTGTTGTATCTTTGCACATAAGAACGCCTGTATTAAGTTTATTTTTAGCACTTTAAAGTTAATGCTTTTCTTGCACATATGCAAGAGAGGCGTTCTTTTTTTGTGGGTCTATGAATTATTCAGGTTAAGATACATACTCAGTATCGGCAAGATTTATATGTTAAAATCAATGTAAAAGTAGCGAAACTTGCCGATATTGGCAAGTTTTATCGTATACCGGTTATTTCCCTTGGTTGCGCTTCAGGTATTCTTCTGCCTTGATTGTGATGGGTTGTCCATTCTCATCAGCTATGACAATGCTTTCGCCAAGCTTTGCCTTGCGTTCAAACAGCTTTCTCTGAGCTTGCTGTATATTCTCGCGTATGCGTTCAAATAGTTTTATTTCTTCTTGTTCTGACATGACTCTTTAATTTTAGTGAGTAGGGAAGTGTTTATAACAATATTACGTTCAACTATCGGTCTTAGTTGCTTCGTATTGTCGTACAATGACCATAAGTCGACTATCGGTACGAAAATCTCAAATAGATTCTGTAATCCGGCCCAATATCGTCGCTGGATGACATCCTTCGGGATGTTATGTCCACCGCTCGCTACACGTTGGGCTACACGCATCTCGGCCATCTCAGGCGATGATAGCCAGAAGAACAGTAATATTACCCGATAACCGGATGCTTTGGCACGTTTCACAAGATGCTTATAGCTCTTAGTGGCGAGAGTAGTCTCTATCGCGAATGTGGCGGACTTATCCAACAACTGATCTATGCGTTGAAGCATCAGTTTTCCTGCCTCTATGGCCACCTCCTCCGGCTTGAAAGGTGACAGGCCTTTGGCGATCTCATCGGCATTGACAAATTCCTGGCAATCCAGTACTGCGGGCAATACACTCATTGATGCCGTTGTCTTTCCGGCACCGTTGCATCCCGCTATTATATATAGGATTGGGCTGGCCATAGTTTTTCATATTAATGGTTGTGGAGCTATTGCATCTACAAAATTACAAAGATTATTTGAAAACCCAATCGATTATGTCTGAAAATAGTTGTGGAAATATTATGTTTAGTTATCTAAATTATCAAATTTGCGAATTTGGAAAACTATTATTAAATTTGCATCGTTTTAATAACGTAGTGTATGATAGTTACATTTGAGTATGATTATCTGAAAGTTCTGTACGAAGATGGTCGAAGCCCTGACAAGAAGCATAGGTTTCAGCCAGATATCATCAGGCGCTATCAAAAGGCAATTAACTTCTTGAAAGGAGCCTCCTCAATAGAGGCATTATGGCCGATTAAATCGTTGGGTTATGAGGTCTTGTCCGGTGATAAGAATGGATTGTCTTCAGTAAAAGTTAATGATCAGTACAGGGTGGAATTTTCGGTAACCATGAATGAAAATGAGCCAATACTGACAATATGCAATGTCGTTGAATTGTCTAATCATTATAAATAAAAAAATTATATGGAAGTTAAAGTTGAAGGTGTATCTCGGGACATGATTGCTAATAACCTGTACCCAAGTAACGCTATCCATCCTGGAGAGATGATTAAAGATGAGATTGAATCCAGAGGCATTTCCCAAAAGGCTTTGGCAGCCGAAATCGGGTTGCCGGCGTCTGTTCTTAACGAGGTTTTGAATGGTAAGCGTGCCGTTACAACTGAATATGCACTGCTTTTGGAGGCAGCACTTGGAATTGAGGCGGATCTTTGGCTGAAACTGCAGTCTGACTATAATAAGCAAGTTGCAAGATCAGACAAATCGTTCATGGCCCGTCTGGAAAAAATTCGACAGGTCGCAGCCTTTCTTTAGCAACTAAATCATCTTGATTAAAGACTGCTAACTATGTTACTGACCGTCATAACGCTGATATTGGCCGCCGCAGGATTCGTGTGGGGGCGGATCCGTGCCGACATAGTGGCGCTGATTGCATTGCTCGTGCTGACTCTTTCCGGAACGCTCACCACGCAGGAAGCCCTGTCGGGCTTCTCGAACCCCGTCGTGATCATGATGGTGGGACTGTTTGTGGTGGGAGGCGCCATCTTCAACACCGGACTCGCCAAGATGATCGGTGCGCGGCTGTCCGGTCTCGGTAACGGCAGTCCCACACGGCTGTTCCTTGTCGTGGTGCTGGCCACAGGACTGATCGGCGGATTCGTCAGCAATACCGGAACGGTGGCGCTGATGCTGCCTATAGTGGTGTCGATGGCCGCGGCCGCCGGTGCATCGGCCTCCAGATTCCTGATGCCGCTGGCCTTCGCGTCAAGCATTGGCGGTATGCTCACATTGATCGGTACGCCGCCAAACCTGGTAATTGCCGAGGCTTGGGAGGAGTTCAGCGGAGAATCGCTGACCATGTTCACTTTCCTGCCTACGGGACTGATCTGCCTCGCTGTCGGGACGCTGTTGCTGATACCGATGAGCAAGATGCTGGGCCGAGGCAAGAAGAAAAACGGCAATTCATCCTCCGGAAACCGGACTCTTGCCGACATTGTGGAGGAGTACAATCTGAACCATGACCTGTGGCGCGTGGATGTTCCCGCGTCATCGCCCATATCAGGGCTCTCGCTCGGAGCGTTGTCGCTCAGGGCCAACTACGGACTGGACGTTCTGGAACTCCGTGTGGAGGAGGGAAAGGGATTGCTGAAGAATGTCTTGCAGGAAGCTCCGTCGGCGTCATCCGTGATTCAGGAGGGTGATATCCTGTTCATCCGTGGGCCAAGGGAGAATGTGGAACGGTTCGTATCCGATTACGGATTGAAGATCGCTGACGACAACGACGAGTCGCGCCGTCATCTGGACTTCTACGACATAGGTCTGGCCGAGATCGTGGTGCTTCCCAACTCCGGCGTCCTGAAGGAAACCATAGCGGGTCTCGGGTTCCGAAACCGCTACAACGTCAATATCCTTGGTGTCAGGAGGGGAGGAGAATACATCACCGACAACCTGGGCGACCGCAAGGTGGCCAAGGGTGATGTGCTGTTGGTGCAGGGCACCTGGGACGCAATCGGCAAGATAAGCCGCAACACACGCGACTGGGTGGTGCTGGGCGAGCCCGAGAGCCAGGCCTCGAAGGTCACCATCGACTACAAGGCACCGGTTGCGGCCGTGATAATGATAGCCATGATCATCGCGTTGGTGTTCAGTAATATCGCACCTGTTTTCATAGTGCTTACGGCAGGAGTGCTGATGATGCTGACGGGATGTTTCCGGACCATAGCCGATGCTTACCGGACCATCAACTGGGAAAGCATTGTGCTGATAGCGGCGATGATGCCGATGAGTTTCGCGCTGGAGAAGACCGGCGTCAGCGAGATGGTCAGCGTGTCGCTGGTGGAGGCTCTGGGCAATATCGGTCCCCATTGGCTGATGGCCGGAATATATTTCACCACCTCGATACTGACCCTGTTCATCTCCAACACCGCCACGGCTGTGCTGATGGCGCCGATCGCGGTACAGAGCGCGGTGGCATACGGCGTAAGTCCGTTGCCCATGCTGTTCGCCGTCACGTTCGGCGCGTCGCTCTGCTTTATGTCGCCATTCTCAACGCCTCCGAACGCGCTGGTGATGCCGGCAGGTCAATACACATTCATGGATTACGTCAAGGTCGGCGCTCCGCTCCAACTGATCTTGGGCATCCTGATGATTCTGGTGATACCTATTTTCTTCCCGTTCTAAGGATCGGGACCGCGCATAATGAAAACCGCAGCCTATTGTCCAGATTGGCTGCGGTTTTTTTTGTGGGTTGTTGCGGGAGGGGTCGGCTTACTTGCGCTTGCCGTACTCCTGGTCCAGACCGAAGATGTCTGTGCCACCCATGCGGCGTACGCGCTCAACGATGCCGCTGGCCGTGGCCTCTTCCTCAACCTGCTCCTTGACGAAGCCCCAGAGGAAATCCTGGGCTGCGCGGTCCTTCTCCTCCTCGGCCAGGTCCAGCATGGCGTTGATCATGGCCGATACCTTGCACTCATGTGCGTATACCTCCTCGAACGCCGCGAGGGGAGACTCCCAGTCACGAGGTACGGAAGTGATGTCGCCGATGTGGGCCATACCGCCGCGCTTGTGCAGGAAGTCCGCCATCTCGTAGGCGTGCTCCATCTCCTCCTTGCTCTGGGCCTTCATCCAGCTGGCGAAGCCGGTGTATCCCTCGCGGTCGAAGTAGAACGACATGGACAGGTACAGGTTGGCCGACCACATCTCGGCTACAATCTGCTTGTTGAATGAATCCTGAATCTTGTTTGAAATCATAGTATTTCTAAATTTTTGTTGGTAAATACATTAGGGGATGACAAGGTATCCATGCCTTGTCACCGGCGCGTGCGCGTGCCGTTTTCACTGCAAATTTAGCAAATTATCCCGACATACGGTCAAAAAGATTCATAAATTTTCACATCTCCGAAATTATTTTACAAAATCCCTTGCATCGTATCGAAAATATTTATAATTTTGCGTTAACAAAGATGTTAAACAGGTATGTTTATGAAGAAACCAGCAGAAAATCAGGGTGTAACCTGCGATGGTCCGGAAATTCAGGAGACGGCTGGAGGTCAGGATAAGCGTAATACCGAGGAATTGATCCTAAAGGCCGCGGAACGTGAGTTCTTCAGCAAGGGTTACGATGGAGCCCGTACCACGGCCATTGCCGCCGAGGCCGGAGTGACGCACGCCATGCTGCACTACTATTTCCGTACCAAGGAAAACCTGTTCGAGTGCGTCATGGCCGACAAGGTGACCGTGCTGCGTGAGATATTGACCGGATTCTTCCGTGATGATGACGTGGATTTGTTCTACCGTCTCAGACTGGGTATCGAGCGGCATTTCGATCTTGTGGCCGCAAATCCCGACCTGCCTATGTTCGTGCTGAGAGAGGCTCAACGCGACAGTGGAATCCTGAAACGTATGGTGGAAACCGAATTCAGCCGTCTGCCCGAGATGCTCGGAGATCTCCAGCTACAGATCGACGAGGGTGCGCGCCGAGGTGAGAATGCCAAGGCCGATGCCCTGATGCTTATAATCGATATTGTATCGCTAGACCTCTTTGCCGTGATGTCCGTGCCATTGGTCAAGACCATACAAGGTCCCTCTGTCGATATCAACGCCTATCTGAAGATGCGCAAGGAGGAAATCATAACCACCATAATGAAACGATTGAAACCATGAGCAAGAATATCAACAGAATGGTGCTGATCACTTTCCTATTGAGTCTCGCCGCACCGGTCGCGGCAGTGACGCTCAAGGAATGCGTACGTCAGGCCCAGGCCAATTACCCGCTGGTCAGCAAATACCGGCTGCTGGAACAGACCAACGAGGTGAAGCTTTCGGACATCAACAAGGGATGGCTGCCGGGGATAACCGTCTACGGGCAGGCCACGATTCAGAACGAGGTGCCGTCGTTTCCCGACGCGCTGAATGACGTGATGGCCAAACTGGGACAGGACTTCAAGGGACTCAGTCCCTTTCAGTACAAGGCCGGGGTGGACGTGCAGCAGACCATCTGGGACGGAGGAATGTCAAAGGCCGCCCGGCAGTCTCAGCGTGCGTCAACGGAAGTTCAGCAGAACGCATTGAACGTGGAACTCTACGGCGTCCGGCAGCGGGTCGAGGACCTCTACTTCGGCCTACTCCTGATTGACGAGCAGATAGCGCAGTCCGAACTGACACTCAAGCAACTGCAAAGCAACCGCGACAAGCTTGCCGCGATGCTTCGTAACGGCGTGGCGATGCAGAGCGATGTGGACCAGGTGGAAGCCCAGATTCTGACCGTAAGCCAGCAGATTGCTCAGGCCCGGCGAACGGCAGAGTCATACCGCCAGGTGCTGTCGCTCTTCACCGGCCTGGACCTTGCCGGTGAGACCCTGGAGAAGCCGTCGGCCGAGATGCCTGTCAATATGGAGCCTGAGCGCCCCGAGCAGGACCTGTTTGACGCACGCCTCAGGCTTGCCGAGGCTCAGCGCGCCGCCGTAACGGCCTCGCTGATGCCCAAGACCGGATTCTTTGCCCAGGCATATTACGGCTATCCGCATCTGGACTACTTCCGCAGCATGCGCGACCGTAACCCCGGACTCAGCGCGATGGCCGGAGTGAAGATACAGTGGGAGATAGGTGCGTTCTATACCCGCAGGAACAAGCTGGCGCAGATTGACCTTGACAAGGCCCAGACCGAGGCAGACCGCGAGACATTCCTGTTCAACAACCGTCTGACCGCCACATCTCAGACCGGCGACATCGATGCCATACGCAGTGTCATGGCCGATGACGAGCGCATTGTGCAGCTGCGCCGAAATGTCCGCCGAGCCGCCGAGTCACAGCTGGAGAACGGAGTCATCGACACATTTACCTTAATCACCAAAATTACCGACGAGAACCGCGCCGAGATGACCGCCCGTTACCATGAGATCGAATTACTGAAGAAGATACATCAACTCCGAACCATTTTAAACAAATAGCGATATGACCAAGTCAATCATATATTCAACGGCGTTCGTCATGACATTCGCGGTGGCCTGCAATTCCAAGCCCGATTACGACGCCACCGGTATTTTCGAGGCAACTACCGTTACGGTAGCCGCCGAGACGACGGGCAGGATACTGAGCTTCGACGCCGCCGAGGGCGACAGCCTTCGTGCCGGACAGCCTGTGGCCGTGGTGGACACAGCCATGCTGGTGCTGCAGCGCCGTCAGTTAGGCAGCCAGCAGGCCTCGGCCATCAGCTCCCAACCCGATGTGGATGTCCAGGCAGCCTCCCTACGCGCCCAGATTGCGCATCAGGAGCAGGAATACCACCGTCTGGAGCGCCTTATGGCCGACGGAGCCGCCACGCAGAAGCAGCTTGACGATGCCCAGGCTCAGCTGAAGGTGTTGCGCAGTCAGCTGCAGGCGCATCTGTCCATGCTCGATAAGAACCGCTCTTCGCTCGGCGACAACGCCCGCGCCATCGAGTTCCAGGCCGGGCAGATAGCCGACCAGCTGGAGCGCAGCGTGGTGAAGGCTCCCGTCACCGGAACGGTGCTGGTGAAATACGCCGAGGCTGGGGAGTTCGCGGTTCCGGGCAAGCCTTTGTTCAAGATCGCCAACCTCAACGACATCTATCTACGCAGCTACTTCACCGCCGCGCAGTTGGCCGACATAAAGTTAGGGCAGAAGGTCAAGGTAATTGCCGACTTCGGCCACGACAAGCAGTATGAATACCCCGGTGTCATAACCTGGATAGCCGAGGAAAGCGAGTTTACCCCCAAGTCCATCCAGACCAACGACACACGCGCCAATCTGGTATATGCAGTGAAGGTAGCTGTCAAGAACGACGGACGGCTGAAGCTGGGGCAATACGGAGAGGTAGTGTTATGAACGCCATAGAGGTGACGGGGCTGAGCAAGAGCTACGGTGCGGTCAAGGCTATCGATGACATATCGCTGACGGTACCCGAGGGAATGATGTTCGGCCTGATCGGTCCGGACGGAGCGGGCAAGAGCACCCTGTACCGCATCCTCACCACCCTGTCGCGGCCTGACGCGGGAACCGCATCGGTGCTGGGCATGGACACCGTCCGGGATTTCCGTGGCATCCGCGACGTGGTAGGGTATATGCCGGAGCGGTTCTCGCTTTATCCATATCTCAGCGTACGCGAGAACCTGGAGTTCTTCGCATCACTGTTCGGGGTAACCGTGGAGTCAGGCTATGACCTGATAGCCCCTGTATTCAAGCAGCTGGAGCGATTTCCCGACCGCCGCGCCGGAGCGCTGTCAGGCGGAATGAAGCAGAAGCTTGCCCTGAGCTGCGCGCTGATACACAGGCCGAAGCTGTTGTTGCTCGACGAGCCGACCACCGGAGTCGACGCCGTGTCGCGCAGCGAGTTCTGGGATATGCTCGGAACGCTCCGCAGGCAGGGGATAAGCATCATGGTGTCGACATCATATATGGACGAGGCCCGGCGTTGTGAGCGCATCGCCCTGATCCATCAGGGACATATACTGCGCACCCACACTCCACAAAGTCTCGTGGCCGGACTGGACGAGAACCTGTATGCCGCACGGGCCACGGATATGTATGGACTGTTAGGCAGACTCCGCGACTATCCCGGCGTGCTGAGCTGCTACACCTTCGGCGCCGACCTGCACGTTGTCACAGACGCGACATTCGACAGTGCCGGATGTGCTGATGCCATGCGTCGCCAGGGACTGAGTGACGTGGCCATACATCCCGCCAAGGGTGACATCGAAGACCTGTTTATCAAATTGATGGGAAATGAACAGGAATGAATTGAAACCGGTGATATCCGTGCATGGGCTCACCAAGAAGTTCGGCAATTTCACCGCCGTCGACCATATATCGTTCCAGGTGGCACCGGGCGAGATTTTCGGATTCCTCGGAGCGAACGGTGCGGGGAAGACCACCGCGATGCGTATGCTGTGCGGCCTGAGTTTCCCCACATCGGGCAGCGGCAGCGTGGCCGGTTACGACATAGTGCGCCAGTCCGAGCAGATAAAGCGGAACATCGGCTACATGAGCCAGAAATTCTCGCTCTACGAGAACCTGACCGTAATCCAGAACATTCGGCTGTTCGGAGCGATCTACGGCCTGACCGACCGCGAGATCCGCGAGCGTTCGGACCGTATGTTCGCCGAGCTCCAGATGGAACCGATGCGAGATACGCTTGTTCACGATATCCCCACGGGATGGAAGCAGAAATTAGCTTTCAGCGTGGCCACCATCCACCGTCCGGCCGTGGTGTTCCTGGACGAGCCTACCGGAGGCGTCGATCCGCTGACGCGGCGCAGGTTCTGGGAGCTGATCTATAAATCGTCGTCTGAAGGGATGACGGTGTTCGTGACCACCCATTACCTGGACGAGGCCGAGTACTGCAACCGTGTGTCGATCATGGTCGACGGCCGCATCGAGGCCCTGGACACTCCCGCCACGCTCAAGGAGCGGTACCGTGCCGATACAATGGACCAGGTATTCCGGATCGTCGCGTCCGGAGCCATTAGAGGAGAATAGCTATGAGTATATTCGGATCAATTGTTGGAAAGGAGTTCCTGAAGCTGCTCCGCGACCCGCGGACGCTGCTGATTGTGCTGGTGATGCCGATAGTGCTGTTGCTGCTGTTCGGTTTCGCCATCTCCACCGATGTCAACGACGTGCGAGTGGCGGCCGTGGTCAGCAACCATACCGACCGGACGCGCGACATACTGCTGCGGATGCAGACCAATCCCTATTTTACCTTCGTGGGAATGGCCGAGCATGGCGATATAGACCGTATACTGCGCACGTCGCAGGCCGACGCGGTGGTGGTGCTGGAGACTCGCAACGGCGAGTTGCGTTCGCAGATCGTGACCGATGGTGCCAACACCACGCTGGCACAGGCGGCGCAGGCTTATATCAGCCAGCTGATAGCCGGACCTGGACAGCCTTCGCCCATCATAACACGTGTGCTCTACAACCCCCAGCTGAAGAGCGCCTACAACTTCGTGCCCGGTATACTGGGCCTGATATTTCTGCTGATCTGCGGCATCATGACATCTGTCTCGATAGTCAGCGAGCGTCAGTCCGGAACAATGGACCTGCTGTTGGTATCGCCCATCCGTCCGCGGACCATCATCGTCGGCAAGCTCGTGCCATATTTTCTGCTGTCGTGCCTGATATTGACGCTGATGCTGATCCTAAGCTATACCGTGCTGGACATACCATTCTCGGCCAAGGTCGTGGAGGTGGTGCTGATTTCCATGGTCTATATCGAGCTCGCACTGTCCATAGGATTGCTGGTCTCTACGTTGGTCAAGACCGAGGTGGCGGCGTTGATTGTGTCGGCAATCGGATTCATGATACCGGTGATAATGCTGTCGGGCATGATATTTCCTATCGACAACATGCCCGATATCCTGCAATGGATCTCGTGTGTGGTGCCGGCGCGATGGTACATCGCAGCCATGCGCAAGCTGATGATCCAGCAGCTGCCGCTGGAGTATGTAGGTACGGAAATTACCGTGCTGACGGGGATGGTGCTTTTTATACTCGTCCTGGCTGTCAGGAAATTCAAGACTATGAAATGACATGACAATATGAATTTCAGGATATTACGTGCGCTGTTGCGCAAGGAGGCGGAATTGTTACGGCGGAATCCGCTGATTCCTAAGGTAATGTTGGTCATGCCGGTGGTGGTGATGCTGGTCATTCCGCTGGTCACCAACATGGACGTCAAGAACGTGGGCGTGGCGGTTGTGGACAACGACCGGACCGAACTGTCAAGGCGTATATGGAGCGATATAAATGCGTCCGAGCAGATGACCGTCCGCGGGGTGGTGTCCTCGTACGCCGAGGCTATGGCGCAGATTCGCTCCGGAAGGTCTGATGTCATCGTCGACATACCGCGTCACTTCTCACGTGACCTGGTGACAGGCAATCCGCAGATTGACGTGTCGGCCAACGGCGTGAACGCCACCAAGGGTATGCTCGGCTCGCAGTATGTGGTGCAGTCCATCGCCGGGACGTTGAAGGCTTACCGTGCCGAGGAGGGTCTGCCTGTGCCCGAGTCTGAGATAGGTGTTGTCTACAAGTATAACCCGACGTTGAACTTCAAGAACTTCATGATTCCCGGACTGATGGTGGTGCTGATCATCATCATATGTGGTTTCCTTCCGGCCATCAACATCGTGGACGAGAAGCAGACCGGCACCATCGAGGCCATGAACGTGACGCCGGTGTCCAAGATGACCTTCGTGCTGTCCAAGCTGATACCATTCTGGATTGCCGGCGTGGTCATCGTCACCATCGGTATGCTGATCGGATGGCTGGTCTATGGCCTGGTGCCTCAGGGATCAATCGGGACCATCTATCTGGCCACGTTGCTGTTCTCACTGGTCATGTCGGGTCTGGGAGTGTTTATCGCCAACAAATCGTCCACCATACTGCAGAGCATCTTCCTGATGTTCGCCTTCATCATGATTTTCCAGCTCATGGCGGGACTGTTCACACCCATCAGCAGTATGCCGCAGTGGGCGCAGTACATCACCTATGCCGTCCCCCCGCGCTATTTCATCGAGATCATGCGCGCAGTGTACCTGAAAGGCACCACCATTCCGGAACTCATGCCGCAGTTCGCGGCGCTCACCGCCTTTGCCGTCGGTATGCTCCTGCTGGCCGCTCTGACCTACCGCAAGCAGAACTGACAGCAACCGCACACAACATCAACGCGCATATTCGCGTTATGAGGTTGTGTTACGAAACAGGATATATATTATAATGAGTGTGCTCGCCTGTCTATGGGGGGCTACGTTTGCGGCATATGGCAAGGATAAGCCCTCCGACCCCTGGGTTGCGCAGACGGTGGTGGCCGAGGCCGATGTCCGCAGCGCCGGCGTGGGGGAGTGGTTCCGCTCCGAGCCTATCAGCGACACCGTGTTCCGGCGCATGTACGGCAAGTCGTGGAAGAAGAACTGTCCGCTGACGCGGTCGGACTTCAGATACCTGAAGATCCTGCACCGCAATGCCGTCGGCAACCCGCAGCGTGGCGAGATGGTGGTCAACGCCCGCATCGCCGCCAAGGTTCTAAAGATATTCCGGCAGCTTTACGAGGCGGATTACCGCATAGAGCGCATGGTGCTGATCGACGATTACGATGCCGACGACGAGAAGTCCATGAGCGCCAACAACACCTCAGCGTTCAACTTCCGATACAAGACCGGATCGAAGACCGAGGTATCGAAGCATGGCATGGGACTGGCCATCGACCTCAACACGCTGTACAACCCTTACCTCAAGCGGTTGCCGGACGGCAGCTGGCGAATCGTCCCGGCCGCGGGGCGCAAATACGCATTCGACCGCGATAAACGCCGAGACATTCCCTACAAGATCGACCGCGATGACCTTGCATACCGACTGTTCCGCAATGCCGGTTTCCGCTGGGGGGGCTCCTGGCGCACCCTCAAGGACTACCAGCACTTCGAATATCCATAATTATTCCCGATTAACCCCGATTAATCAGTATTAATCCCGATTTTTAGTTATCCCTAACAAATGCCCAGGGCATTTGTTAAAATATTAAACAGGATTCCATTATGGACAAGGTGAAGAATGATTTTATGCCGGAGCGCGATGCCCGACCCAATACCCGTTCCAGTTTTGACCGCAAGCAGATTATCATCTGGCTCGGGGCGTTGGCCTTGGGAGTCGTGCTGGGTCTGTTACGTGTCACTGCCATTGACAGGACCGCCGATGTAATCGCCACGGTCTACACCCGTCTGTTCCAGCTGCTGGCCGTGCCCACCATCGCGCTGGCCGTCATAACCACGCTGGCATCCTTCGGACGTGACCGGTCCACCGCTAAGATCTTCGGCAAGGCATTGCAGTACACTCTGCTCACTACTCTCGCTGCCGCCATTGTGGGAGGTGGCCTGTACGCTCTGATACGTCCCGGAAACCTTCCCGCGTCGCTTCTCACCACCGACACAGGCGCCGTGCCCGAGAACCTCAAGGACTTCTCGCTGGGCCAGCATTTCCTCTCCGTAATCCCCGACAATATCCTCCGTCCGATACTCGAAGGCAATGTCCTCTCCATACTGATCATAGCCTTCGCAATGGGTTTTGCCATCTCGCGCATGCCCGACACTGAGGGCAAGAACATCCTGCACAAGGGCCTTGACGGCCTGCAGGAGATGCTGTTCATGCTGATACGCGGACTCATCTGGACCTTGCCGTTAGGCATCGTGGCCTTTGCCGAGCAGTTGGCCGCCCAGGCTTCCGGCGGCGTGATGATGGATACGATCGGCAGGTATATCCTGGTGGTGGTCGGCGGCAACTTCGCCCAGATTCTTGTGGTGTTGCCGCTGTTCCTTATGTCACGTGGACTGAATCCCTTCAAGGTGTTCCGCGCAATGGCTCCGGCAGTGCTGATGGCATTGTTCACCAAGAGTTCCGCCGCCACGCTTCCCGTCACCATGCAGAGTGCCGAGACTCGACTTGGCGTCAGCCCTAAGATATCCCGCTTCGTGCTGCCCCTGTGCACCACCATCAACATGAACGGTTGCGCGGCATTCATAGCTGTTACGTCGCTCTTCGTGCTGCAGAACGGCGGCATGACCATCGACTTCGCCACCATCGCCACATGGGTGCTGATCTCCGTCATATCGGCCATAGGCAATGCCGGAGTCCCTATGGGATGCTATTTCCTGACACTGTCGCTGATGACCGGAATGGGTGCTCCGGTGGCCGTGATGGGACTTATACTGCCGGTCTATACAATCATCGACATGATCGAGACCGCCGAGAACGTCTGGTCCGACTCCTGTGTCTGCGCCATGACCGGACATGACATGAAGGAAATGACCGATTTGAAAAAGCAAGAGGTAAGTGATTGATAAGCAATGACTACTGTACGATTATGAAGATTTTTTTGGCAAGGTTTGAAATTTTTTATAACTTTGCATTTTCAAATCCAAAGCATGAGTACTTACATTGATAAGGCGTCATGCCCTGAGCACCGTCAGGTACGGTTCTCGAAGATGCACGGCGCTGGAAATGATTATATTTATCTCAATGGTTTTGAGCCCGTTCCCGATGACCTGAGTCAATTGGCCATCGAAGTCAGCGACCCCCATTTCGGTATTGGTTCGGACGGGCTTGTGGTGATTCTCCCCAGTGACATAGCGGATTTCCGGATGCGGATGTTCAATGCCGACGGCTCCGAGGCCGAGATGTGCGGCAACGCCACCCGTTGTGTGGGCAAATACTGTTATGAGCGGAGACTGACCCGAAAGACCTCATTCACCCTCGAGACATTAGGCGGCATCAAGGTGCTGGAGCTTCACACTGACGGTGACCGTGTCAAGGAAGTCACCGTCGATATGGGTAAGCCGGTCCTTAGACCCGAGCTTGTCCCCGTGATTAGCCGCAATTCAGAGATTAAAGTCAACGAAGCCGAGACCGTCAACGGTATCGAATACCGAATCACCTCCGTCAGCATGGGCAACCCTCATGCTGTTCTTTTTGTTGACGAGATTACAGACCATCAGGTACTTGAGGAAGGCCCGGTCCTGGAGACAGCCGACATCTTTCCGCGAAAGTGCAATATCGAATTCGCCAAGGTCCTGGATCGTGGCCACATACGCATGCGCGTATGGGAACGCGGCACCGGCGAGACCTGGGCGTGCGGTACCGGCGCATGTGCCACGGCCGTCGCAGCCGTGCTGAACAACCTCGCCGACCGCGATGTTGACATAATATTGCGCGGAGGCACCCTCCACATCCATTGGGACGAGCAGACCGGGCACGTCATGATGACCGGCCCCGCCGAGTTCATCTGCGACGGCACGTTCTACCGCCCGGACACCTCATTATAACTCTTATAATTCTGATAACTCTGATATAAATGAAGATAAACGATAATTTTGAGAAACTCCCCGAGAGCTATCTGTTCTCCACCGTCGCGCGCAAGCTGCGCGAGTACCGCGAGGCGCATCCCGGTGTCGAGGTGATCCGCATGGACATCGGCGACGTCACGCTTCCCATCCCTGATGCTTCCATCCAGGCCATGCACCGTGCCGTGGACGATATGGCTACAAAATCCGGCTTTCACGGATACGGCCCCGAGCAGGGTTACGACTTCCTGCGTCAGGCCATTGCCGATAACGACTATGCCGGCAGGGGCATCGCCGCAGACGAGATCTTTATTTCCGACGGCGCCAAAAGCGACCTGGGAAACCTGGGTGACATCTATGCCGAGGACAGCGTAGTGGCCGTGACCGATCCCGGTTACCCGGTCTACGTGGATTCCAACGTCATCGACGGTCGCGGCGGCAAGCTGGTCGACGGCAAGTGGAGCAACTTCGTTTATCTGGACTGCTCGGAGCGGAACGGCTTTAAGCCGACGCCTCCGCAGGCGCATGCCGACGTCATATTCCTCTGCAGCCCGGCCAACCCGACGGGCGTGGCCTTTACGCGCGACGAGCTGAAGGCCTGGGTGGATTACGCAATTCAGAACAACGCCGTCATCATCTACGATTCGGCCTACTGCGCCTATGTCACCGACCCTGCCACCGCGCGCAGCATCTATGAGATTCCCGGCGCTCGCCGGGTGGCCATCGAGGTACGCAGCTTCAGCAAGACAGCCGGATTCACCGGCCTGCGTTGCGGTTACACTGTCGTTCCCGCCGATGTCTGCGGCACCGACCCGGAAGGCAACAAGGTGCCCTTGCGCAAGCTGTGGCTCCGTCGTCAGACCACCAAGTTCAATGGCGCAAGCTACATCATCCAGCGTGGTGCCGAGGCTCTGTACACTCCGGAAGGCAAGGCTCAGGTCCAGGACAACGTGTCGTACTATCTGCACAACGCCGAGATTATCCGCCTGGCTATGTCCGAGGCCGGATTCAAGGTCTACGGCGGTGTCGATTCTCCATATGTGTGGGTCAAGTCGCCCAAGGCCGAGGACAGCTGGGAACTGTTCGAGCAGCTCCTTGACAAGGCTCGCATCAGCTGTACCCCGGGCGTGGGTTTCGGCAGCCTGGGGCAGGGATGGATCCGTTTCACCGGTTTCAACACCACCGAGAACACGGTCGAGGCCATGCGCCGCGTCACCGAGGTCATGAAGTAAATTCGAATATAGTTTCAGATATATAAGGACTGTTACCCTAATATTTAAAAATATGTCAAATCTGAGAGTTAAAAGCGTGCTGGAAGCCACGAGCCGCAAGCCGGTCAAGGTTGAGCTTCCCAAGGAGCGCGTGGACCAGTACTACGGCAAGCAGGTCTTCAACCGTGAGAAGATGTACAAGTATCTTCCGAGCGATACGTTCGCTGCCCTGTGCGACGCAATCGACAACCGCAAGCCCCTGAGCCGCGAGCTGGCCGACAGCATCGCCGAGGGTATGAAGCGCTGGGCGCTGGACAACGGCGCCCGTCACTACACGCACTGGTTCCATCCCCTGACCGGCAGCACTGCCGAGAAGCATGACGCCTTCGTGGAGCACGACGGCAAGGGGGGGGTGATCGAACGATTCTCCGGCAAGCTTCTGGTCCAGCAGGAACCCGACGCCTCCAGCTTCCCCAACGGCGGAATCCGCAACACCTTCGAGGCCCGCGGCTACTCAGCATGGGACATATCCTCTCCCGCGTTCATCGAGGACAACACTCTGTGTATTCCCACCGTATTCATCTCCTACACAGGCGAGAGCCTGGACTACAAGACCCCGCTGCTCCGCGCGCTGAACAGCGTCGACAAGGCTGCCACACGTGTGGCCAACCTGTTCGACCCCACGGTCAAGCATGTCGTGGCTTACCTGGGCTGGGAGCAGGAGTACTTCCTGGTTGACGAGGCGCTTTACGCAGCGCGTCCCGACCTGGTGATGACCGGACGCACCCTCATGGGTCATGAGTCGGCCAAGAACCAGCAGCTGGAGGACCACTATTTCGGTTCCATCCCCAGCCGTGTCGAGGCCTTCATGCTGGACCTGGAGCTGGAGGCGCACAAACTCGGCATTCCTGCCAAGACCCGTCACAACGAGGTGGCGCCCAATCAGTTCGAGCTGGCTCCCATCTTCGAGGAGTGCAACCTGGCCAACGACCACAACCTGCTGCTCATGTCCGTCATGGAGGAGGTGGCACGCCGCCACAATTTCCACGTGCTCCTGCACGAGAAGCCCTTCGCCGGCATCAACGGCAGCGGCAAGCATAACAACTGGAGCCTCGGCACCGACAACGGCAAGCTGCTGTTCGCTCCCGGCAAGACCCCAGAGGACAACCTCCGCTTCGTGACCTTCGTGGCCAACGTGATGGCTGCCGTCTACAAGCACAACGGACTGCTCAAGGCCTCCATCATCACCGCCACCAACGCCCATCGCTTAGGTGCCAACGAGGCGCCCCCCGCCATCATCTCCATGTTCCTGGGCCGTCAGCTAAGCGACATCCTGGACAAGATCGAGAAGCACGATCCCGACTCGCTCAAGGTTACCGACAAGGAGAAGATCAGCATCGACGTGGCGCAGATTCCCGACTTGATGCTGGACAACACCGACCGCAACCGTACCAGCCCCTTCGCTTTCACCGGCAACCGCTTCGAGTACCGTGCCGTCGGTTCGTCGGCCAACAATGCCGCCGCCATGATCGCCCTGAATGCCGCCGTGGCCGTGCAGCTCGATGAGTTCGCCGATGCCGTCGCCAAGCGCATCGAGGCCGGCGAGGAGAAGAACAAGGCCATCCTGCACGAGGTCCGCAAGCTCATCGTCGAGTCCAAGCCCATACACTTCGACGGCAACGGCTACAGCGACGAGTGGAAGGAGGAGGCCAAGCGCCGCGGTCTGGACACCGAGACCTCCGCGCCGCTTATGTATGACGCCTATACCCGTCCCGAGAGTGTCGAGATGTTCGCCAAGTCCGGCGTGCTGAGCCTCAAGGAGATCGAGGCCCGTAACGAGGTGAAGTGGGAGACCTACTCCAAGAAGATCCAGATCGAGAGCCGTGTGCTGGGCGACCTGGCAATCAACCACATCATCCCCGCCGCCGTACGCTACGAGTCCGTCCTGCTGGACAACGTCTACAAGATCAAACAGCTGTTCAGCGGCGCCAAGGCCGATGACATCGCGTCGCTGGATATGGAGAATATCGAGCAGATCAGCGAGAACATAGCAGCCATCAAACGCAAGGTCAAGGAGATGACGGAGGTCCGCCACAAGGCCAACCGTATGCCTGACGAGCGCAGCAAGGCCATCGCCTACCACGACGACGTGTTGCCCAAGATGGAGGAGATCCGCGAGCACATAGACAGCCTGGAGCTGATGGTCGACAACGAGATCTGGCCGCTGCCCAAGTATCGCGAGCTTCTCTTCGTCCGCTAAGAGTTCAAATCCTTGCCGAGTCAAGGACACTGAAAAACAAAGCCATCCGGAACCTCTCGGTCCCGGATGGCCTTATTGCGCATCAGGTATGATAGTAGCGCGTCACTCCGTGCCATGCGTCAACGCTCCCCCCAGGCTTATTAAATTGTAAACGCGTAGCCTATTATGCATTATGCATTCTGCATTCTTAATTCTTGATTTACCCTTATGTTGCATCCTTCCAAGCGGGGCATCTATATGCCCGCGTCACCGATCCGTCGTCTCTCCGGCTCGGCAAACGCCGCCGTCCGCCGTGGCCTGACGGTATACCATCTCAACATCGGCCAGCCCGATATTCCCACGCCGCCCCAGGCGCTGGAGGCCGTCCGTAACGTCAACCACGATGTCCTGGCGTATTCACCCTCCGACGGTCTGGAAAGCCTCCGCCGGAAGTTTTCAGAATACTATCACCGTTTCGGGCTGGACATCAGCCCGGACGAGATTATCGTCACAGCCGGAGGGTCCGAGGCCGTGCTGTTCGCGTTCATGGCATGCCTCGACCCGGGCGACGAGATCATTGTCCCCGAGCCGGCATACGCAAACTATATGGCTTTCGCCGATTCGGCCGGTATCCGTATCCGCCCGCTCCCTTCAGGCATCAAGGACGGTTTCGCGCTGCCTCCAGTCGAGGACTTCGAGCGTAAGATCACCAACCGTACGCGCGCCATCCTGCTGTGCAACCCCAACAATCCCACGGGTTATGTCTACACCCGTCAGGAACTGGAGGCCATTGCCGGCATCTGCGAGCAGTATGATCTGTTCCTGTTTGCCGACGAGGTCTACCGCGAGTTCTGCTATACGGACCAGAAGTTCACCTCCGTGATGAGCCTGGAGAGCATAGCCTACAATACGTTGATGATTGACTCGGTATCCAAGCGCTACAGCGAGTGCGGCATACGCATCGGCGCGCTGGTGTGCCGCAACCCCGAGATTCACGCCGCGGTCATGAAGTTCTGCCAGGCGCGCCTCAGTCCGCCGTTGTTGGGCCAGATTGTGGCCGAGGCATCGGTCGACACCGAGCCGGAGTATCTGGAGGGCGTGTTCCAGGAGTACCGCAAGCGCCGCGACTTCCTGGTGGAGCGCATCAACCGCATACCTGGCTGTTATGCTCCCATGCCCGACGGCGCGTTCTATACGATGGTTGAGCTGCCGGTGGACGATGCCGACAAGTTCTGCAAATGGTGTCTTGAGGAGTTCGAGTACCAGGGCGGCACGGTGTTCCTGGCGCCGGGAAGCGGCTTCTACTCCAACCCCGCCATGGGCCGTCGTCAGGCGCGTATAGCCTATGTCCACAACATAGACTATCTGGGCCGCGCCCTCGACATCCTGGAGCACGCTCTCGCCGCCTATCCCAACCGCATCTAACCTTTTGTTGGCAGGAACGCGAAGACTACGGCGGCCAGTATGCAGACAAAGGCGCAGACGTGGTTCCAGTGCAGATGCTGACCCTGGAAGACCAGCATCGCAATGACGGTGAACACCGTCAGCGATATGCATTCCTGGATTATCTTGAGCTCGAACAGCGAGAAAGGTCCGCCGTTTCCCTCGAATCCGATACGGTTGGCCGGGATCATGAACGTGTATTCCATAAATGCCAGACCCCACGACATCAGGATGATGGCTATCAGCGGCCAGTCTTTGATCATACCCGCCTGTTGGAGCCGCAGGTTGCCGTACCACGCGAACGTCATGAACACGTTTGACACCACCAGCATCCCCACCGTCAATAATGCAGCTTTCATATTCTTTTGATTTTGCGCCTGCAAAGTTAGCAAAATTCTCTGATACATAAAAAACGGCGCCGAGGTGATTTCTCACTCGGCGCCGTTTTTATGTGTAATGCGCATTGACAAGATCACGCGGTTGCCTCGCGGATTTTGTCCACGATGTAGCGGACGTTCTGGTCCGTGACCCAAGGGCCTGCCGGCAGGCAGATGCCCACCTTGAAGAGACCCTCGCTCACGCCGTTGACGTAGGCCGGGTTGTCGCGGTACACCGGCTGTCGGTGCATCGGCTTCCACAGCGGGCGGCTCTCGACGCCCGCGGCGTCCAGCGCCATGCGCAGCGCCTCCACGTTGTCGTTGGGCTGGCAGTCGGTCACGGCCGACTCCACGGCGTGCGTCACGCCCGCCGCACCG
>DXXK01000036.1 GCA_019416425.1 Bacteroidales bacterium | reverse complement strand
ATAAAATTTTCAATGTTCTTTATAATGACTATGGACTACTAATTGGTGATTTCGTTTTCTTTATTGATCTTATGAAAGATTTACCAAAAGATAACAAGTTAGTTAAGGTCTATATTCTTCAAGAGATTAAAAATAATAAAGCCATAGATGAAACCTCAATACCTAATCTTTCTCAAATACCAGGATATAAACCGCCCAAAAGTATTTGTGAGATAATTGAGGAAAATAATTATTTTGATGACATTAAGGCTAATGCGTCAGAAATTATTAAACTAAGACTAATTCAGTCAATTAATACCGACTCTGAACTAAAAGAAACATTAAAGACTACCATTATTAATCTTTTAGATTACGAGTATCGATGCATTAATGACAACTTTAATGAAAAAATTAAGGTCTATGAATAAATTAGAACTAACGTGGATTGGCAAGGAGGACGAGCCGCTTGCCATAGAACCGCGACTTCTCCTTGACACCCCGGAATATAGTTTTGGGGAGGTCGAAACCGGCTCGCTTCCCAATGGGAAACCGTGGCCGGGCAATATGCTCATTCACGGCGACAATCTTCTTGCACTCCGCGCCCTCGAACAAGACTTTGCAGGACAAGTAAAATGTATTTATATTGATCCGCCTTACAATACAGGTAGTGCGTTTGAACACTATGACGATAATGTAGAACATTCCATTTGGTTGTCGCTTATGCGCGAAAGACTTGTCATTCTTCGTAATCTTTTAGCGGAAGATGGCTTTATTTGCTGCGAGATAGATGATAGCGAGGGTCAGTATCTAAAAGTTCTAATGGATGAAGTGTTCGGACGCAGTAATTATCTTACTACCTTTTACGTGCGAGTAAGATATCCTGATAAAACGCTTAAACAAGATATGGACTTTCATAAAGAAATAGAACAAATCCATATATATCGGAAGTCTTTTTCAGCAAAACCGAATCGCCCCTCAAAAAAAGCAGACTTCTCGAAATTTAATTTTTATTTCAAAGAAGGCACACCATCTGAATCTATTACCTTAGGTGGAAAGAAAGTCGAAATTTTCACAGCAGATAATTGGTCTGTATCTAAATCTGAGGGGTCTGAAGATGGGCGGAAAGAGATTTGGGCTACTGGTACAATTCTTGACGGAAACTCTTCAGGAAGATTCTTTAGAGACTATTTAACTGGGAGATACCAAAATGATGGTTATGGGGTGTTATATAAAGTATATGGAATCGGAGATGACAAATTCGATTTCAGATACTTTACAGGCCCACAGAAAGTCGGGGCGACTAAAGGTAAATATTTTCAAGGGGTTCCATTGTCTCAACTGAATGACCCAGCTGCCGTTGCATATTCTCCGATAAATAATTTTTATGACTTCGCAGCAAATTTCGGAAATTGCAGAACCGAAGGTGGCGTAGATTTTAGAGGTGGTAAGAAACCTGAAATACTTATTAAAACCATTCTTGAATGGTTTTCTAATGAGTCGGATCTAGTATTAGATAGTTTCCTCGGAAGTGGCACAACCGCTGCTGTCGCTCATAAAATGAACCGGAAATGGATTGGCGTTGAATTGGGAGAACAAGCCTATACTCATTGCAGTCCAAGATTAAAAAGAGTTATCTCGAAGAAAGATAATACAGGGATTTCTAAATCTGTTAATTGGCAAGGCGGTGGCGGCTTCAAGTTCTATGAACTTGCACCGAGCCTTCTCAATAAGGATAAGTACGGGAACCTTGTAATCAATAAAGATTACAATGCCGATATGCTTGCCGCTGCTATGGCTAAACATCAGGGCTTCACGTTCTCGCCAGACGCTGAAATGTATTGGAAGCAGGGCAATAGCTCAGAACACGACTTCATCTTTACAACCACCCAACTCATTACCGCTGAAATGCTCGAAACTATTCACGATCAGCTGGGCGAAGATGAATCACTGCTTATTTGCTGCACCAAATTTCAGCCGGAGTGCCGCAACAAGTTCCCGAACATCACCATCAAGAAAATCCCCAAAGTCCTTCTCGATACCTGCGAGTTCGACCATGACGATTATTCTCTCAACATCGTGTCAGTACCCGACATCGACGATGAAGAATGGAACGACATCGACCCGGAGGGTGAATATCTCCGGGAAGAAGCCTCACAAGACGAACCAACGCTCTTTGACTAATGGAACAACATCTGATACTCGACAACGACTATAAGAATTGGATAGCATCGCTTTCCAATCGCTACCGCACGGCTCAAATAAAAGCAGCCGTCGAAGTTAACCGCGAGTTGCTTTCATTCTATTGGGAACTTGGCAAAGAAATTGTCAGCCGTCAGGACGAAAACAAGTATGGCAATGGCTTTTTCAAAATCCTTAGCAGGGATTTGAAAGAAGCGATCCCCGAAGCCAAGTGCTTTTCGGAGAAAAATTTATACTACATACGTCGATTCTATCTGATGTACTCCGAGATTTTCCCTCAAGTTGGGGGAAAATCTCGGAGTACATCAAAATTCCCCCAATCTGAGGGATTTTTATTCGCTGCTCCGTGGGGTCATCATAAGACTCTAATCGATAAATTTTTCAATCAGCCTACATCAGCTCTTTTCTATCTCGTTGAATCGGTGAAAAACGGATGGTCGCGTAGCGTGCTGCTCAATGCTGTTGACTCTGACTTGCATCTTCGCAAAGGCAAGGCAATTACCAATTTCAACGAACTGCTGCCGGTGCCGACAAGCGATCTCGCGCAAGAACTTACAAAAGATCCCTATATGTTTGACTTTACAAACATGACAGCACCCTACAAGGAGAGGGAACTGAAAGAGGCCCTTTTACGTGAAATTACCAAATTCCTGCTCGAATTGGGAGAGGGTTTCGCCTATGTTGGGCGCGAATATCGCCTGAAGGTTGGCGAAACTGAGCAATTCACCGATTTGCTCTTTTACAATCTCAAACTTCGCTGCTACGTTGTTATTGAAATTAAGACAGGGAAATTTGAAGCCTCGAATCTCGGACAGCTCGGCTTATATGTAACTGCCGTAAACCACCTGCTCAAAAGCGAGCAGGATAATCCAACAATCGGATTATTAGTTTGCAAAACAAAGGACAATGTGCTTGCACAATATTCTTTGGAGGGATATAACTTGCCCATTGGAGTGTCGCAGTATCAGTTGGAAAAACATCTCCCGAAAGATTTCAAGAGCACATTGCCCACTATCGAGGAAATAGAGGCAAAACTTAAAGATAATTGACCGTATGGATTCACAGGTTAACTACATACGTCAACGCCTTTCGCTCCGCAAACCGCTTGCGAAAGCGTTGGAGCTTACCGCTCGACTGACTGACAAACTCACTTTGCAAAAGCCGCCGACTGACCCGGACATGCTCGAAATGTTTATAACAGCCGAGCTTGCAAAGGTGAAGTCTGTCGTGCCGTCGGTCAAAGGTTTTGACCGCGACTTCCCCTCGCTTGCTTTTTCAATCGCTACCGGCATCGGAAAAACTCGTCTGATGGGGGCTATCATCGCGTATCTTTATCTCAAAAAGGGTATCAAGCACTTCTTTGTCCTTGCTCCGAACCTTACACTCTATGAGAAGTTGATAAAGGACTTCGGCGACGAATCATATTCTAAATACGTATTCAAAGGCATTAGCGAATTTGTCGCCGCACCTCCGCGCATCGTTACAGGCGAAACCTATAACGAGCGCACCGGCAGTCTGTTCTCTGATGTAGAAATCAATATTTTCAACATCTCGAAATTCAACAAGGACAGCAAAGAGGGCACGAAAGGTCTGCCGCGTATGCGTCGTCTGTCGGAATACCTCGGCCAATCCTACTTTGAATATCTTGCTTCTCTGCCCGACCTCGTTGTGCTGATGGACGAGGCACACCGCTACCACGCTGATGCCTCGAAACGTGCTATCAATGAACTCCGCCCGGTTCTCGGTTTTGAAATGACTGCCACACCTTTCGACGAGAAAGGACGTGCGTTCAAGAATATTGTTTTTGAATACAATCTCGCCGAAGCTCTCGACGATGGATTGTATGTCAAAAATCCGGCCATCGCTAAAGCCCGAAATTTCAACAAGGATAATTTCACTCCCGACGAGATGGAAATTATCAAACTTGAAGACGGTATTACATGCCATGAGCGAACAAAGCTCGCTATCGAGATGTACGCCAAGCAGAACGGTTTGTCGGTAGTCAAGCCGTTTATCCTCGTTGCTTGCCGCGACATTAACCACGCCAAGTATATCGAGGAACTATTGCAGAGCGACCGTATTTATCACTCCGCATACAAAGGCAAGGTCTTGCGCATTGACAGCAGCTCGAAAAAGGACGAGGACATCGAGCGTCAGTTTGTCGCTCTCGAATCGCCCGACAATGAGATTGAAATTGTCGTACACGTCAATATGCTCAAAGAGGGCTGGGACGTGAATAATCTGTACACGATTATTCCGCTCCGAGCCTCAAACGCGGCTGTCCTCATTGAGCAGACTATCGGACGCGGTCTGCGCTTGCCTTACGGCGGACAGCGCACAGGCAATAAGGACGTTGACACGCTCACCGTTATTGCTCACGATAATTTCCAGAAAGTAATCGACGAAGCCAACAAGGGCAATTCGCTTCTCAAACGTGTTTCGTTTATCGAGCTTGAAGACCGCGACGAGCGCGACCAAGACGGTCGAGTGGAAACCACTCCGACCTCTACCGAGCAGAAGATTCAGAAGCAAATCGAAAAGGTCAAGGGTGAAATCAGCGAAAAGTCGAAGCAGTATGTTACCCAGGTTGGCAAAGCAGTTGAATCGGCTATTTCCAACATCGCCGCTGAGGGTGTTGCTTCTTTTGGCGACCTCCAAAAGAAAGAGGTCAAACAGAAACTCCGCGAAAAAGCTATTGCAACTATCAAGGAGAGTGTCAAAGATAGCCTTTTCGCCGAACAAGATGCAGCCGAACAAATTGCGCAGGTCGATGAAGTTATCAATATTGTAGTCGAGGACTACAAGAATAATGTTATCGAGATACCGCGCATAGTGGTTGAGCAACAGAATGTCAAGGCTATCTTTGAAGATTTTGACCTTGATACTTCAAACGGATATAATCTCGAAGAGCTACGCCGTGAGATTATCCGTCAGGGTCTTACTGACTCAACCGACTTTGAGGTTATAGCCGGCAAATCCGGCAGCTCCAAACGCCCTGCCGTTGAACAGCTCATTGTTTCGCTTATCGACTTCGACGATATAGATTATGACGAAATTTCAGACTTGCTTTATAAACTTGTTGGTCAAGCCGTCAATGCAATTCGCAGTAATGCTCCCGGCATCTCCGATGATGATTTGAACGAGCGTGTCCACGCTTTCAAGCAGAGCCTTGCCGACAATATTTATAAGCAGATGAAAGAACACTACCGCATTATTCCGGGAGAGTTAAAAATCAACAAAGTTCTTCCGTTCTCAAAAATACAGGAACAGCATATAGTAGTAACAAACTGGGGCTATCGAGATTTTCACGAACCGGTGCCTACGCCGAAATCAGACTTAAGAAAATATGTTTATGTAGGTTTTAAGAAATCCTACTACACTAAATATCACTTTGACAGTTCAACCGAACTTGATTTCTCATTCGTTCTCGAAACCAATGATGAGGTTCTTAAATGGATTCGCCCTGTTCCAAGTCAATTTAATATTTTTTGGGGAAATGGAGCACACCATTATGAGGTAGATTTTATTGTGGAAACCGCCGATACCATCTATATGTGCGAAACTAAAGCCGAGAAAGATGTCAACGACCCGGACGTGCAAGCCAAGGCAGAAGCTGCTCGAGAGTTCTGCCGTCGCGCCACAGAATTTACTGCACAAAATGGCGGCAAGCCCTGGCGCTATGTCATCATACCCCATACTCTCGTTGACCGTGCCTATTCGTTCAACTACATTCTCCAACAATCAAAACTCAAATAAATGTCATTTTGGAATTACATAGGCGAGTTTTTCTTGTTTCGCTGGCTGTTTGGCAAGTTCAGGAAGTCCGCGACAGAGCATGATGCGCACACTGAGAGTGTAGGGACTTCAATTGACAGTGAGGGTGAATCTCTGACTGACAATCACGATGAAGACATAGCCCCAAATAATGATGCGGCTACACCTGCCGATGATAATTTACTTGATGATTCCGACAATTCTGAGGAACTTGATGATTTGGATATATTCATTCGCAATAATAGCGGCAATAATCATTCCTATCTGCATCACAGAGACTATGGCGGGGATTATCATAGCAGCGGTCGTCATAGCTCCCAGAATTATTGGAATTCCGGAAGTTATTCCCAAACGTATGACGAGTTCCTCGACGAGCAGGATGACTACGACATGATAGATGATGATTTTTAGTAATTTTGGCTGAATATGGAAATGACCATTGACGATATAAAAGCACTGATTGCGGCGGACGAATCGCGTACTCTGGAACTAAAGAAAACTACCGGCGAACTTAAAGACGGTATGCACTCGGCGTGTGCGTTTCTAAATTCAATCGGTGGTTGGCTAATCATTGGCTAATCATAGGAATCACTCCAAAGTCTCTGAAGATTATTGGGCAAGAAGTTACCGATAGTACAAAGCGTGAGATTGCGCAGGCGATTTCGGGCATCGAACCGGCGGTGGATGTGGCAGTCGAGTATGTTGATGTGCCGGAGTATCCGGGCAATAAGGTAATCGCGATGCATTTCGACGGTTGGGTATGGGGTGACAAGCCATATTGGAGAGCTGGGGCACAGGCGTGCAACGCATCGTAGATGCCTGCACTGAGCAAAGCCTTCCCGAACCGACATGGAGCATCAACGGAGCCTTCATCACTATCACTTTCCAACGACCCAAGCACGACCCAAGTTTCCGATCAGTTGGCAACTAGTAAGCAACCTGTAGACACCAAGTATCGACCAAGCACCGACCAAGCACCGATCAAGTCCAAATAATCATACAGTCAATGACTGAAGACTATATGGCTCTAAAAGATATTATGGCTAAGATGGGAATAAAGCACCGTCCAACGTTTAGAGAAAATTATCTTAATCCAGCATTAGAGGAAGGTGCCATTGAGCGACTTTATCCCGAACAGCCCAACCATCCACGACAGAAGTATCGCTTAACGGAATCTGCCAAGGAATGGAAGAATAAGAGAATCCCAAAGAAATAGTTGATGTCCATCCGACCGAAAACAGCCATAATCCGACCGTTTTTATCGCATCCGACGGAGATTCCCGTCGGATGCGTTTTAATCAGTCGTAATCCGGTCGGTTTGAGCGTAAGGAATATATGTAACCATCAGCGGTCGAATGGATTGGTCAATCACTAACTTGATGTTAGTTGTGGGAATGAAGAAATTGTAGTAAATTTGTGGGGTAAATATCACTGAGTCAGATGAAGTACGATGTATTTATAAGTTACAGCCGGAAGGATATGGCAGTGGCTGACGAGATAACACAGGCGTTGGATGCGGCAGGTATCTCTTATTTTATTGATCGCCAGGGCATAGCAGGAGGAATGGAGTTCCCTGCGGTCTTGGCGCGAGCCATTGTTGACTGCAAGGTATTCCTGTTTCTTGCCAGCCGTAACTCCTATGCATCGAGGTTCACCAACAATGAGATAACCTTTGCGTTCAATAAGAAGGAGAAAAACCGCATCTTGCCATACATAATCGATGACTCCGAGTTGCCACTGGAGATGGAGTTCGTATTTGCCGGCATCAACTGGCGTAACCGCAACCAGCATCCAATCAACACCCTTGTTGCAGACCTCCGGGCTTTGTTAGGCATTAATGCGCAGGGTGCATCTTCAAAGCCAACGATTACTTCAATACAACCCCAATCATTTAAACCTTCGGATAAGGAATTGGAAGAATGGTGGCAGAAAGATAGAGATGCAGAGGATAAGAAAGATTATGAGGAGGCTCTAAAATGGTATCGTAAGGCGGCTGAGCAGGGTGATGAGGATACTAAAGAAACTTTGAGAAAACTGGGACAATGAGTTGTTTCTGTGAAGAATTTACTGGATAAGGGTATTTTAATAGACATTTGGAACGAGTCGATGCTCGGCGTGGAGCGGCGAGTTTCTAACATTCGAATGGATTGACGTCGGACGGCTTTCCATGTAAAAAATTTCGTGTCATACGTATTATAAATTATATGGCGAGAATAAGAATCAATAAGCTTGCAAGGGATTTAAATCTAAGCGTTTCAGCTATATTTGAATTCCTGCGGGAAAATAATATCGAGTTTGATGATAATAACCCCAATGCTCGAATTGATGCGGAAATTGCCGATAGAGTCATACAGAGGTTTAACCCCTACATCTATAGGAATCTGAGAATAGATGCCGAACGTATGCACAAAGCATGCGGCTCTTCAGCTGATACAGTCGAGAATGTTGAACCTATTGAAGTGCAGAGTGACAATAAAGAGTTGGATGTATTTATAAGCTACAGCCGGAAGGATACGGCTGTGGCTGACGAGATAACTCAGGCGTTGGATGCGGCTGGCGTTTCTTATTTTATTGACCGTCAGGGAATAACAGGAGGTATGGAATTCCCTGAGATATTGGCTCAAGCCATTGTGGAGTGTAAGGTGTTTCTATATCTTGCAAGCGAGAATTCCTATCAGTCCAAGTTTACCAACAGTGAGATAACGTTTGCGTTCAATAAGAAGGAGAAAAATCGCATCTTGCCATACATAATCGATGACTCCGAGTTGCCAATAGGTCTGCAGTTTGTATTTTCAGGCATCAACTGGCGTAACCGCGCTCAGCACCCCATCAGCACCCTTGTCGCTGATCTCCGTACATTACTGGGACACCAGGTACGATTCGTTTCTACAAAGTAATAAAGAGGAAATAGTAAGGGGTATCCAGTAAGAAGGGGGATTACTGGAACAGGCTGAGGGCTTCGTCGAGGGTACGGATGGTGTTGGGGTGGAACCGGGCGTCCTCTTCGGCGGTCCAGCCCTGTCCTTTGAGCCAGAGGACCTGGCAGCCTAACGACTCGGCGGGTTCGATGTCCTTGCGCAACGAATCGCCGATAACCAATACCTGCTCGGGCAACAGACCCAGAGCCTTCACCCCGTGCTCGAAGATGCGCGGATCCGGTTTGCGGACGCCAAGCACCGCACTCTCGATGATGTCCTTGAAATACTTGCGGATGCCGAAGTCAATCATAACCGTCTCGATGTTGCCGTAGAAATTCGATACCAGAACCAACGGATGACGCGCGGACAACTCCTCCAATACCGGGCGAGCCTTCTCGATGCACGTCTTGGCATACAGATAGCAATAGTCGGTGATCTTCTCAACCGTCTCATCCACCGCCTGCGGCGCGAACAGTCCCTGACGAACCAGCCAGTCCAGCTCGATGCGGATCTTTATCAGCAGCATATCACGGAAATCGTGCGCCGGAAGTATGTGCCGCTCTCGCGCCAGCTCTCGTTCAGCATAGACGTACGCCTCGCGGAACTCTTCCTTCTTCACGGCCACGCCGCACTGCTCGTAATCTTCCCACAGCACCTCGCTCCAATGACGGCCCGCGGTGTCGATGGTACCGCCGTAGTCAAAGATTATCCCCTTGATTTTCGTAAAATCCACATTCATAGCATCAGCATCTTTCGTTAACAGAACGGCTGCAACCTACAGCGTCAGTCTTCTAATTCTTTAACAAAGCGTAGGCAGATTCGTTCATGGCGGACCACCATGTAGACCAGCAGGATGTTCATCACCGTCAGCTCAAAAGCGAAGTACAGCCACGGCATCCGGAATATCAGTATGGCGGCGAACAACGCCCACGTGCGGACATTGAAGCTCAGGATGTTGGTGTACTTCATCAACGGCAGCGACGCCTTACGGAACCGTTCGCGGAATTCCTTAGGTGGAACTCCGTCACCATACTTGCGATGCAGCGCACGGCGCAGCCGCTGCATCCAGGGCGTGCGTGACTCCTGACCGACGGTATAGTTGATGTAGAAGAACAGCACCAGCTTGCCCCATGGCTCCCGGCTCCATTTCATCTCACGGTACTTGTGCTTCAGACTCTCGGCATTCTCCAATTCCGAACCATCAGGACCCTTGACGAAGTACAGATGGAACTGACGGTAATAGTCGGCCATGGCGGCCTGTATACCGTGACAGAAGCCGGTTACCGCCGCGAAGACCCAGATTACCCAGGGATAGGCCATGAAGAACTCCGAGGTCGTATCCTCGCGCAGACAGATCGCCGCATAGATCGCGATGAACCAGATGTCGCCGCTGACGCCATCCAGTATGCGCCCAATGCGCGAGTACTGCCCCGTCATGCGTGCCAGCTGACCGTCGGCCGAGTCGAACGAGTCGGCCCACACCAGCAGCAGCACGCCCAGCAGGTTCCACCAGATGTTGTTGAAGTAGAAGCATACGGCCGCGCCGATGCCTAAGAATATCGAGGCGATAGTGATGGCGTTGGGCGTCACTCCCAGTCTCCGGGCCAGTCGCGCCCACATGTAGCCGATGGGACGGTAGAAGTGCAGGTCGAACCATTCCTCGGTATCCATCGACTTCAGCGAAGCCTGATACTCGTCGTTAGTCTTCTTGTTCCTGATCATCGTTATGATTCCTTTTGTTTGCGGTAGGTGCGGATGGCCTTCAACACATATTTTGCTATTGCCGGAGCTGCCTCGGCACGGCAGGGGGCGAAGCTGGGCCAGTCATTGAAATCGATGATCTGTATGCCTCCCTCGGCATCGATGATGCAGTCACCGCCGTAGACCGGAACGTCCATCAGTCGCGAGGCGCGGTCGCAAAGGTCGCGCAGCTCGGCCTCGTCGAAACGGAATCCCTGGCTCCTGCCGTTCACCGCCTCCCAGCCATACTTGCTGTGGCCCTGGTCGAACGGATAGAACCAGAAGAAGAATGAATCACCCTGTACGCCGTAGAACTTCACCAGGTCGCCCTCCAGATGGATGTTGATGACGGCGCGGCGTATGCCACGGTAGAAGTACTCGTGCAGCATTTCCTGCGCCTCCTCGATGTGCCGGCAGTAGGTGATGTCCTCCTTGTGCATGGCGTGATGGTCGCCACGCTTGATCCAGCATGCCTGGATACCTGCCTGTTCCAGCTCGGACCGAACATCCTCGTTGGTGTTGACTATGATTGATTTGGGGTAGGGGATACCGTTGCCCCGCAGCATCCGTGTCATGCGCTCGCGCGTGCAGTTCGTGATGCCGTACCCGGAGTTGATCACCAGCCGTCCACGGTCCTCCAGATTCTGGAGCTTCTGTATGGAGGCCTGCCCGCGGCACATGTTAAGGATGATCTCCTCCTGCACGTCGGCCTCCTGGAACTGTTCCTCGCTGTAGACTGTCACTTCGCAGCCGCGCTTGCGCAGATGGTCGCACACGGCATTGAAGATCGCCGCGTCGTTGCCGACGTGATTGGGGCTGTAGGCGCCGGCTCTCATCACGCCGGCTATCTTTATATCGGACATTTCTAAATCAAAATATCAGAATATATTTGGAATGTTACCTGGCCAGTTCCTGCGCCGTACTGAGGTCACCGGCATGGTCCACATCGATGGCCTTGCCCAGGTCGAAGGCCTTCAGCCTCAATCCGTCGGCCACAAGTGCGCGCTGGAAATTACGCATGCGGTGCACACCCTCCTCTAAACAGCGGTCCAGAATGGCGATGGCCTTGCTGTCCAGACCGTAGACGCCGGCCGAGATATATCGTGGATTCTCGTCCCGGTCCATGAAGGCCGTGATGTCCATGTCGCCGTCAACAGTGACATACAGAGGTTTCTCGTCATCGATGTACTGTGTCACGGCCATAATCCCGTCCACGTCGGTCGGGGCGTCCCTGAACGCCTCGACGTATCTGCGGAATGCCTCGGGATTGAATATGGTGTCCACGGTCGTGGCTATGAAGCGGCCTTTGCCGGTCAGCATCTCGCCCAGTATGGCGAAGGTATGCATCGAGCTGGGTGTCACCGCCTCACGCACGCTCAGCTTGAACGGCAGTGACGGAGCGATGGTCTCAAGGTATTCCGCCGTCTCATGACGGTCGGCGTTGCTGACCACAGCGACTTCCTCGGCGCCAATCTCTCCGAATATCCGGAGCAGGCGTCCGATCATAGGCTCGCCGTTGATTTCCACCAACGGTTTCGGCAATGCGATGCCTTCGCCTGCCAACCGGCTGCCCTCGCCTGCCGCTATGATTCCGAAATTCATCAGCCTATATGGGATTACTATTCCTTCTTGTCGTTCTTGCGTTCCTTCTCCGGCATCTTTGGCAACGGGTTGGCCGCGCACTCGATGTTGCGGCGGCGGTTGCGTGTCAGGTCTATGGCGGCATAGATTGCCTGCCGCATGGACTCCGGGTCCGCCACACCCTCCCAAGCTATGTCAAGACCGGTGCCGTGGTCGGGGCTGGTGCGTACAAAGGGAAGTCCGGCGGTGAAGTTCACGCCCTCGGGGCCGGCCAGAGCCTTGAACGGGGCCAGACCCTGGTCATGGTACATGGCCAGCACTCCGTCGAACTTGCTCCATGAGCCCGAGGCGAAGAAGCCGTCGGCGGCAAACGGCCCGAAAGCCAGATAACCGTCGGCCAGTTCTTCGATGGCCGGACGGATTATGTCGATCTCCTCCCGTCCTAACAGACCTCCGTCGCCGTTATGGGGATTCAGCGACAATACGGCAATCTTCGGAGCATCGATGTCGAAATCCTGCTTCAATGTATGGTGAAGTTCCTTGACAGCCTTGACTATTCTATCCTTGGAGATGGCTGCCGGAACATCGGTCAATGGAAGATGGGTAGTGAGCAGCGCCATGCGTACATGGCTGTCGAACAGAATCATCTGCGGCACGGCACCGGCACGGTGCCCCAAGTATTCGGTATGTCCCGGAAAACGGAAGGAATCGTTCTGTACGGTCTCCTTGCATATGGGTGCAGTGACGATGGTATCGGTTATGCCCTCCATCACGTCGGTTACGGCGCGTTCCAGGGCGATGACTGCCGCAGCGCCGCTTGCCGGCGTGGATTCGCCGGGGGTCAGGCTTACGTTCCTTATGCCCAAGTCTACTATGTTCAGTAATCCGTCGCGGGCCTCGGCCGCTTCCCGGATCACGTTGATGCGAGGCAGTGTCAGCCCGTAACGCTGCATGGTCTCCTCCACCAGTTGCGGAATTGCATAAAATACGGGTGTGAACAGCTCCGTGATCTCCTCGTTGGCAAGTGCCTTCAGGGTCACTTCGTATCCCACACCGTTATAATCGCCGTGGGTGATACCCACTCTTAACTTATCGCTCATGCTTATCAGCTGTTATCAAAAACTTTCAAAAATTAGACATGGATTCATGCCGCAGTCTATTTCATGCGTTTCAGCAGGTTGTAGCTTGGCAGCACGCCGAGCTCGCCGGCCTTGCTGAGGTCGTTGAACGCCAGACGGCGGTTGCCTATACGCAGATATGTCAGTCCGCGGTTGTAGAGCGCGGCACCGAACATCGGGTCCAGCTCCAGGGCTTTGCCGTAGCACTCGATGGCGGCGGTGAAGTCCTGGGCGGCATAGTATATGTTACCCTTGTTTAGCCATACGAAGGCCAGACGCGGGTCGATTTCCAGTGCCGAGTCGTAGTCGCCGAGGGCCAGCTGGCTCTGGCGGGCATCGAGCGCGGCGCGGGCATAAGCGCGCCCCACGTAGGCGGTGGTCAGGTTGGGACTCAGCGCCAGCGCGCGGTCGTAGGCCTTGATGGCCGCCTCGTAGTCCTTGAGCGTCGATCGCGCCACTCCAAGGCTCAGCAGGTCGGCTGCCGTGGCATTGCCCAGCGCCGCCTTCTGGTCCAGTTGGTCGGCAAGCGCGAACAGCTTCTCGGCGCTTGTCTCGCTGACCTGCGGCTCTGATACCAGATAGAGTTTCGATGCCGCCCAGCCGCGGTTGTTGAAGTCGTCCATCTCTCGGAAATACACCGGCTTGTTGTCCAGAGTTGCGGCCGCCGATACGAACGACAGCGCGTAGGGAGCCTGTGGCTCGATATTGATGTCGCGGTCCTGCACGCGGCCCTTTATCTTGTCGTCGTAGCTCAGGTCCGTCTGCTCCGAGGCGCTGACCGTGACAAGCCGGTTGAAACGGTCCATAACCTCGTTCTCGTCCTCGTCGGCATCCGGCGTGGAATGATGATTGGTGTTGGTCATACCCATCTGTACGGCGGGACGGTCCAGAGGATGTTCCGTGGGGTTATGGACGTACTGGCGTACCAGCTCGTCGGCCTTGTGGACGTTGGCCATGGCCTTGCGCATGTCGCCCAGGTCGCGGAAGGCCTCGGCCAGGGCGTAGTAGACGTTATGATAGCGCGGATAGCGGCGAGCGATGATGTTGAACTGCTCCAGGGCTTTCTTAGGCTCCTTGCGCTGCAGGTTGACCAGACCCAGGTTGAACGTGGCGTGGAAGTTGTCGGGATCCAGGCGAAGCACCTCCTGCAGGTCGGCCGCCGAACGGTCCAGGTCGCGCACTTCGTAGCGCAGCAGCGCTCGGTTGAACAGAGCCGCCTCGTGCGCGGGGTTCAGCTCCAGCGCGTAGTTGTAGTCGGCCATGGCGCCGAAGAAGTCATCCTGGTTGTATCGGACGTATGCGCGGTTCAGGTACAGGTCCGGCTCGCGAGGCTCCAGCTTGATGGCGTTGTCCATGTCCTTCATGGACTCGTCCCATTTCTTGAGCTTGGAGTTGATCTCGGCGCGCAGCAGATAGGTGTTGATGTTCTTGGCGCCTACGCTGACGGCCTTGTCGAGCGAGGCGAGCGCAGCCACGGTGTCGCCTTGCAGGGCGCGGAGACGGCCGCGGGCGGCCAGACCCTCCTCAAACCCGGGATACATGGACAGCAGCGTCCCGAACGTGGCGTCGGCATCGTCGTAATGCTTCATCTCGGTCTCGGCCACGGCCTTGAAATACAGCATGTAGCGGTCGCGCGGATTATACTTCAGTCCGGCGGTGTAGTCCAGCACGGCCAGCGAGTCCTGCCCCATGGACTGACGCGCGAAGCCCCGTAAGCGATAGGTGTCTGTGCGGAACTTGTTGCGCTCCATGCTGAGTGTGGCATCCTCCTCGGCACCCTTGAAATCCTCCAGCTGCAGCTTGGCCAGAGCACGGTAGAAGTAAGGCTCGGCCATGTAGGGCTTGGCCTTGATGGCCTGGTTGAAGTACTGGATGCTGAGCATGTAGTCGTCCATGCCGAGCACATTGCGCCCGATGGTCAGCACCTGTTCGGCGTTGACCTGTGCGTCCACACGGATCCATGGAAACGCCACGGTCGTGAGCGTGATTATAATGGTCAGAAAAAATTTGTTCCGCTGCATAATTCCACAAAGTTACAAAAAAATCGGGATAAATCAACTATTCCGGCTTTATTAAGGGGGCGACGAGATGGGCCATGCCACTTCCGTAGACGCGATTGCAAATAAAGTTTTTGTTTGATGCGAGATTTTTGTTAATTTTGCTAATTGTAGTGCAACAACACTACGGCGGCAGCGGTGTAACAAGTTTAGACGGCTACGCAGGGAAACCTTAAAATTACAAAGACAATGGCAGAACACATTGAAGATAAGACAATGGCCGTAGAGGAGGCGATAATGGAGCCTCAGCTTCAACCCGCGCCGGGGGAGCCGGCGGGAGGTTCGATACATATAGGAATGGTAGGCAACTACGCGGATTCGGACGAGACGCGGATGCTGCTGACGCCTGAGGCATGCGGCATGCTGACCTCGGCGGGACTCCGTGTGTCGATGGAGGCCGGAGCCGGCGTGGACATCAGCTTCGGCGACGAGGCCTATATGGAGTACGGCGTCAGGATTGTGACGCGGGAGGATGCCTTGAAGTGTCCTCTTGTCCTGTCGTTCATGCCGTTGAAGGCCAAGGATGTCAAGAAGATGACCAAAGGTGCTGCTCTGCTTTGCATGATGGGTCACGACCTGTTCGAGGCCTCTACAATCAAGGCGCTGCTGAGCATGCACATCAGCACGGGCTGTCTGGACAATATGTACTCCAACCATGAGGTGACAATATTCGCCGACATCCTGGACGAGATCGACGGCCGTGGCGCCATAGTCTATGCCGAGGAGGCCCTCAGCTATCTTGGCGGCGGCAAGGGAGTGCTTCTGGCCGGAGTGGCAGGACTGAATCCATGCGAGGTGCTGGTGATCGGCGCCGACCGCGCCTGCGTGTTCGCGGCAAATTCCGCGGCCGCCAACGGCGCCAAGGTGGTGATAATGGACAATGACGTTTCCGCCCTGGAGCTGATCCGTCCGTCGCTCATGCCGCAGGTGGAACTGGTGGCCATTCATCCCCGTGTGCTGGCCAACCGTGTCAAGTCGGCCGACGTGATCATCATGGGCAACACCACCCGTCAGTTCACATTCCCGCAGGTGCTCTCCTCGCAGCTCAAGGACAATGTCTATGTCCTGGACCTGGACGACATGCATCCCTCGGTATCCGTGCCCCGCACCGTAGCCATGGCCATCTCGAATCCGCTGGTCAACTTCTTCGACGAGATGCAGATCAAGGATGGCTTCGACCGCATGATCGCAACCACACCGGGTGTCCAGGTGGGCATGGTGACCTACCGCGGCAAACTTGTCGACAAGCTGATAGGTTCCTACACCTCGCTGCCCAGCATCGACATCCGTGTCATGCTGGCCGAAACCAATTGATACGCTAACCCTGATTCCGAGCTTTGGCAGAACAGCAAAGGGATATATTGATACATGTGGTGCCCTCCATCCACTGGGGCGGTGTCGAGCAGTACGCGCTCGACATCTGCCGTCACTATCATTCGATGGGGTGGCAGGTATCGGCCATAACCCGTGACGCCAAGGTGGTGGACACGCAGTTCATGTCCTACGGCATTCCGCTGCGTCACGCGCTGTTCGGAGGATACACCGACATGGGGTCCATCTGGCAGATGGCCCGGTTGTTCCGCACGCTGCCTCGCGACCGTGTGGTGATACATGTACACCGCTACCGTGATGCATTTACCGTGCTGGCGGCGCGCCGTCTGGTGAACCGTACCGACATCCGGCTTGTGGCCACTCGCCATACGGTTGCCCCCGGACGCGACAAACCCCTGTTCCGCCGGATGTGCCGCAATGTCGATGCGAACGTCTTCGTCTCGAATACCGCCTTGGAGGCTTTCCTGACTCCATGGAAGGATAAGTCCTGCCCCATGCCGCAGGACCGGATCCATGTGCTGTACAACGGACTCTTCATGGACGACAAGCCGGTGATAGCCGAGCCTCAGCGCGGTCCGGTCACGGCCCTGTGCCAGGGGCCGATTGTGGCAGGCAAGGGCTTCGAGGCCGTCATCGACGCGCTGGCGGCGCTGAAGCTGCGCGGCGTGAAGCTGCGTCTGCGCATAGCCGGGTACGGTCATCCTGACTATATCGACGAGATGCGCCGCCGTGCTCTGGCCCGCGACGTGATGGACCGCATAGACTGGATCATACCCGCGGGCGACATCTACCTGATGATTGCCGAGAGTCATTTCGGTGTCCAGGCCTCCGCCCGGCGCGAGGCCTTCGGTCTGGAATGTCTGCGCAACATGGCCTGCGGCCGTGCGCAGGTATGCGTGCCCAACGGCGCTCAGTCCGAATATCTGCAGGACGGTGTCTCGGCGATTTTCGCCCCGCCCAACGATTCTTCCAAACTGGCCGACGCCATGCAGCGTCTGGCGGAGGACGCCGACCTGCGCAACTCCCTGGCCGCAAACGCGCGCCGATACTACGAGGAACATCTGGACTGGAATAACTTCATCTCCGAAATGGACAAGATCTACAACCCATGACGCAGCCTGAACTGATACGACGCGCGAGCCGCTGGGTATGCTGGAGCGTATTCGCCGTGCTCCTCGCCACCTACTGGTTCACCACCCCGACCACGGTCAGCTACTGGGACTGTCCGGAATACGTCTCGGCGGCCTATCTGCTGGAGGTTGGTCATCCGCCGGGCAATCCGGTGTGGATGCTGGCCACGCATATGGCCACGCTGCTGTCCGGACCGGAACATGCCGCCTATGCGGTGAATCTGACCAGCGGCCTCTTCACGGCCTTCGCGGGTTTCTTTTTGGCTGGGATTGTCTTCCGTCTGACATTGTGGATACTGCGCGGCATCGGCAACCGCCGAGGCATCACCGAGGTGTGGGGAGCCGCCGGAACCGCCGTGGTCGCGGCCTTGTCGTTCGGATGGTGCGATTCCGTATGGTACTCGGCCGTGGAGGCCGAGGTCTACGCCATGTCCATCTTTTTCACCGCGTTGACGGTCTGGCTGATGGTCAAGTGGGCCTTCACGCGCGACCCTCTGGCGGCAAACCGTCTGCTGGTACTGATAGCCTATATCTTCGGCCTCAGCATCGGCGTGCATCAGCTGAACCTGCTGGCCATTCCTGCGCTGGCGCTGATATGGGGAGTGCGCCGAGGCGTGCGCAATCCATGGAAACTGATATTGATAGTCTGTCTGGGAATGCTGGCGGTGGGCCTGGTGCTGGCGGTGGTTATGCCTCATACCATATCGCTTGCCGCATGGCTTGAGGAGATTGCCGTCAACCGGCTGGGACTCCCCATGCTGTCGGGAGTGGTGGCCTTCGTGCTGCTGCTCGGAATGGTTCTGCTGGACTGTCTGGCCTGGACACTGCATGCCGGACGCCGCAGGCTGAACCTCTGCTTCTGGATGCTGTCGATGGTTCTGGCAGGGTACGGCGCATACGCCTTGATACCGATTCGCGGTGACATTCCGTCGCCGGCCAATGCCGCGATGCCGGGCGAGCCGTTCGCCTTTGCCCGCTATCAGGCACGCGAGCAGTATGGCGGCGCTCCGTTGCTGCGCGGCAACACGCCGTACAGCCGTCCTATGTTTCAGGAGGAATGGATCGAGGGACGTGACTATCCGGTATACCATAAGTATGCGCTGAAGCAGGGACATCCCCAGCTGATTCCGTACGAGCCTGGGATGCGGGTCGACATGTCGGCCGGACATCTGTCTCAGCGCGATTCCACCGCCAATGCCCGCGTCATGGCTTCGGGCCGACCGGGGTATCTGGTCAAGGGATACCTGCAGAAGAATATCCTTACTCCCGAGCTTGATATGTGGCTTCCGCGCATGACGAGCCGCGATCCGGGCGACCTTAGGTCGTTCGAGGACTGGGCCGGGATGGATACCGCCGATATGGTCCGTGTCCGTATCTCCGAGGCTTTTGACACGCTGGGCCGTCCGGTCGCCAAGATGCGTCCTGACGGTACACGCGACACTGTGTATTCATATCGTCCGACTTTTATGCAGAATCTGCGGATGATGGGTTCCTATCAGATCGGCTGCATGTACATGCGTTATCTGCTGTGGAATTTTGTGGGACGGCAGAACGACATACACTCGCAGGGCGAGGTCCAGCATGGCAATTTCATCACGGGCGTCACGCCTGTGGACAATCTGATGCTCGGCGCTGAGGACGCCCTCCCGGCCGAGGCGGGGCGCGACAATCCCGGCCGCAACCGTTATTTCGCAATCCCGTTCATACTTGGCATAGTCGGGATTATATGGCTGTATCGTTCGGGCAATCGTGGACGGGCTATGGCGGCCGTCACTATGCTTCTGTTCGTCATGACAGGTCTGGCCATAGTTGTTTATCTGAACCAGAACCCCGGCGAGGCGCGCGAGCGGGATTATTCTTTCTTAGGCTCTTTCTGGACGTACGCTATATGGATTGGTTTCGGGGCGCTTGCTGTGGTACGATGGTTCCGCACGCCGTGGGCGTTCCTGCTGTTGCTGATGGTGCCTGCGTGGATGTGTGCCGAGAATTTCGACGACCATGACCGTCGTGGCCGCAATGCCGCCACCGAGACCGCCGTGGCCACCCTGGAGTCCCTGGAGCCGGATGCGGTGATATTCGTGGATGGCGACAACTTCACCTTCCCGCTGTGGTATGCGCAGGAGGTATTGGGAGTGCGTCGGGATGTGCGCGTCGTCAACCTGTCCTATCTGACCATGTCGCCCTACGCGGCCAATCTGCTGGCGCCGTGGCGCGAGTCGTGTGCGCTGGAGACCACGCTGAAACGGGGCGACATTCTGTTCGATATGTTCAATAACGTTCGGGTTGTCGGCACGCGGACCGATACGGTATCGGCGGACGTGGCGTTGCGTCAGCTGCTCGACACTGTGGATAGGGGAGGCAGCCCTGTGTTTGCGGGGAGGTATGTCCGGCTTGCTGTGCCCGGATGTGATTCCGTGGTTATGGATCTGCGCAAGCTGTCGCGGACGGGTAAGTCCGGCGACCTTCGTTTCCAGCAGCTGATGATATTCGATTTCCTGAGCCATGCCGGCGACCGTCCTGTCTACTGGATGGACAATGCTCCCGACTATGTGCGGCTGCATCTGCCGGACTCGCTGATGACGCCCGTGCTGTTCGGCACTCGATTTGGTGTGGCCAGTGACAGTGTCGCTGATGCGGAGCTGCGCCGGGCCATCGGTCTGGTGAAGGCTCCGAACAGCCTGGACCGTAAGGTGTATATGGATCCGACTCCGGCCCGTATGGTTGGCCTGACGCGTGTAGCCCTGATTCGTGCTGCTCGCCGTCAGATGGAAGCCCGACAGTACACCGACGCCTACCATACGCTGTACAAGGCCGACATCCTGATGGGGAATCATCCTTCGTCATATCCTTTCGTCAACGATGGCGATTCGATTATGAATCCGCAGTTGGAATTAGCGCGTCTGCAGTCGGAATTGGCGCCTCTGTTACGCGAGCCTTACCGCACGGAGCTGAAGGCTCGCGCCTTAAGAAACCGCCGTTCGGCCCAGCGCCGTCTGGATGACTGGACCCGCTACCGCCGCGCCCTTCCCCCGCGCCTCCGCCACGCCGTCGCACCACTCTCCTGACTAGTCAATACATTCGTATGTGGATAGGACATTGACTACAGTAAAGTTGATTAGGTGGAAAATCCAGAGCGGACTGACCCCGTGCGCCAGTCTTGATTGACCCCGTGGCCCATTATTTCGCTGACCCCTGATGGCTAAAATAAAAATGACCCCTGCCGGTGTTGCGTCGGCAGGGGATTTTTATGTAATTTTGA
>DXXK01000035.1 GCA_019416425.1 Bacteroidales bacterium | reverse complement strand
AAATAGGGCCTGGTTTGTTCAAAATCGAACATCATTAGGTGTGAATAGCGTGTCAGGCGTAATCAAATACAGTATAGTATAGTCCTCATCGGACCCAATCACCTTCAACAGGTATGAATAGAACAATAGTAACAGCAGGAGTATTGCTGATGGCCGGAATGGCGGCCTTAGGACAGAATGTGCAGAAAGTCGATAAATACGTCGACAAGGGGGAGACCTTCCTTAGCGACAGGCTACAGATGCACTGGAACACACACGCCAGGCAGCAATATATGCGCGGCGAGGCCTACTCGCACTGCGGCGGCGACTCCGCGGCCTATCCCACACTACAGATCAACGGTGCCCGCAGCCATGCAACCCGTTACCAGCGCCCCAGCCTCGACTCCCTTCCGGCACGTCACGAGGACCCGCGCGGAATGTATCTGCGAAACAACTCTTTGCCCGGCAAGCCCTACGAGTGGGCACCCCTGCATAGCACCGGCAACATAGTCGGCAGCATCAACCGCGAGATCACCGGTATTGCTCTGGACGCCGCCAAGCTTTACGACAAGGCATGCGTCTCCGGCAACGTCACCGACCGTGACAAGGCCTATGCCCGCATGGCCGGGAACGTGCTCAAGACCTATATGCTCGGCGTGCTGAACACCAACATGCCCATCGACCTGAACCACGGCCACATGCAGACCCTGTACGGACTGCAGACCCAGGAGGTGATACACGAGGAGACAGTGCCCCAGCTGACGCAGATCTACCGCATCCTGCGTGACCGCGGACTCCTGAACGCAGACGAGCAGCGAGACATAGAGAACGGATTCCGACACTGGGCCGACATAATCCAGGCCAACGGAGTTCCACACAACAACTGGAACCTGATGCAGGCGCGTTTCATCTTCAATATCGCCCAGATCCTGCGACCCGACAGTGCCTACGCCGATGGCAGGGGCCGCGAGCACTACTTCGCAATCGTGGAGTCCGAGGACAGCATCCGCCAGTGGAGCCTGAAGGGCATCACTGACTACGGCTACGACCAGGAGAACGGCATCTGGGGCGAGTGTCCAGGATACTCGCAGGTAGTCTTGGGCGACCTGGCCGAGTTCGTCCGCCTGTACCGCGACGAGCTGGGCAAGGACCTGATTCAGCAGCTGCCCATCATTAAGAAGGCCGCAATGGCCAACGTAGAATACCTCTATCCCGACTCGATGACCATCGGCTTCGGCGACACCCACCCCGGCCGAATCAAGGAGGATATATACAGGAAACTGAACATAGACCTCTCCAACCTGCACCCTTCGCGCACGTTCAGCGCTCAGAAGACATCGTGGCTGATCCAGCGCACCGGAATGCAGCCCATGAAGAGCCTGGCCTTCGCGCTGAACGGCAGCCAGGGCAACCACATGCACGCCAACGGCATATCTATGGAACTCTACGCCCGCGGCCAGCGTCTGGCACCCGACGCCGGAATCGGATACAGGCTCTACAGCGGCGACGACTACAAGGAATGGTACAGCCAGTTCCCGGCACACAACACCGTGTGTGTCAACGGTGTGTCGGCCTATCCCGTGATGATGAGCCATCATCCCTTCAGGATTATCGCCAATACCGAGACCGATATGGGGCACGGCGCCACCGTGCAGTACTCCATCGTGGACATGACCGAGCCGGAGACCATGTCCGACCAGGAGCGCCTTGTGGCGATGGTTTCGATGAAGGACGACAACGGCGCCGGATACTTTGTGGACATCTTCCGCAGCCGTCAGCCTAATGGCGGCGACCGGCAGTTCCACGATTACTTCTACCACAACATGGGCCAGAAGATGACCAGCGCCGACCGCGACGGCAAACTATTGGACATGAAGGTGACTGACGAACTGGCCTTTGCCGGCGGACACTTAGGTGCTTACAGCTATCTGTTCGATAAGAAGAGCATCAAGACCGGGGACGACGCGGTGATCACATACACCGTGGAGCCTGTGACCCAGGACTATCTGAACAGCATCGCTCCGGAACATCGTGCTCCGATTGTCATGACCCAGTATGTCAAGGGTGAAGGTGACCGCACCCTGTTCCAGACGCTTGCACCAACCACCGAGGGACTGTCGCGCATGAAGAACATGCCCTATAATATCAAGGAGACGCCTACGCTGACCTATGTGGCTCGCCAGCAGGGCGAGGCTTGGCAGCATCCATTTGTGAACGTATTCGTGCCGTCGGGCGCGGGAGTAGAGAACACCGTCGCGAATGTGGAATATCCTGAAGTCAAGAATCTCGGAAAAGGTGATGTATCGGCTGCGGCCGTTCTGGTGACCCATCGCGACGGTACCCGCGACCTGATTGTGTCCACCGACTGCGACGATGCCAGGGTGCGCGTCATGGGCAAGACATTCACCGGCCGCTTCAACGCATTCCGCGGCATATAATCAGCTAATAAAGAAACAGCATAATCATGAAGAGAACTGTAGCAATTGGGTTGATCCTGATGACGGCCGCAGCTGTCTCGGGTCAGTCCATCTATCCCGGACAGCATAAGGGTAAGATAGTGGTCGAGAACAAAGTGCAGGGACGTGCCACTGCCTTCGACCTGAAGGATGTGCGTCTGTTACCGGGCCGTGTCCACGACAACGTGGCGCGTGATTCCGCATGGATGTCCAACATCTCGGCCAGCCGCATGACCCACAGTTTCAAGAATAACGCCGGCATCTTCGCCGGACGCGAGGGAGGTTACGAGGCTGTCAAGAAGTACGGCGGCTGGGAGTCGCTGGACTGCGACCTCCGCGGCCATACCACCGGTCACCTGATGTCGGCCTACGGCCTGATGTACGCCGCGACCGGCGACCCGAAGTTCAAGGCCAAGGGCGACAGCATCGTCGCCACGCTGGGCCTGGTGCAGGATGCGCTGGGAGGGGGTTACCTCAGCGCTTATCCCGAGGAACTGATCAACCGCAACCTCAAGGGGCAGTCCGTCTGGGCGCCCTGGTATACATTGCATAAGATAATGGGCGGCCTGATCGACCAGTACCTCTACGCCGACAACGCGCAGGCGCTGGAGATAGCCAAGAAAATGGGAGACTGGGCCTACGGCAAGCTGATGGACCAGCCCGAGGAAACGCGCCAGCTGATGCTCCGCAATGAGTTCGGCGGCATGAACGAGGCCTTCTTCAACCTGTACTCCGTTACCGGCGACGAGCGTTACAAGAAGTTAGGCGACTACTTCTACCATAACGCCGTGATCGACCCGCTGGCCCAGGGCGATACCGATTTCGGCACCAAGCACACCAATACCTTCATCCCGAAGGTGATAGGGGAGATGCGCAACTACGAGCTGACCGGAAGTCCCCGCAGCCTGGGCATCGCCAACCTCTTCTTCGACCAGATGCTGGACAAGCATGCCTTCGTGACCGGCGAGATCAGCCAGAAGGAGCACTACTTCGACCCGGCCAAGATGTCGAAATTCCTGAACGGCTACACCGGCGAGACGTGCTGCACCTATAATATGCTGAAGCTGGCGCGTCACCTGTTCTGCTACGACGCCGACCCCAAGACCGCCGACTTCTACGAGCGCGCCCTCTATAACCACATCCTGGCCCAGCAGGACACCGAGTCCGGCATGGTATGCTACTTCCTGCCTATGCTGACAGGAGCCTACAAGGTGTTCTCCACACCGGAGCAGAGCTTCTGGTGCTGCGTGGGCAGCGGTTTCGAGAGCCAGGCCAAGTATGCCGAGAGCATCTACTTCAAGGGCGATGACGAACTGTTCGTGAACCTGTTCATACCCTCGGAGGTGAACTGGGCCGAGAAGGGACTGAAGGTAAAGCAGACCACCGAGTTCCCCAACGAGGAGACGACCTTGTTCCGGATTGAGGAGGCTCCGGCCGACGCCATGAAGATCTCGCTGCGCTATCCCGAATGGAGCGGCAAACCTGAGGTGAGGATTAACGGCAAGAAGGTTGCCGTCAAGGGCAAGCCCTCGTCCTACATCACCCTGGACCGCAAATGGCAGAAGGGGGACCGCATCGAGGTGCGCTACCCCATGTCGCTGCGTGTCGTGACCACTCCCGATGACGCTAAACGCGGAGCGCTGCTCTATGGTCCTGTGGTGTTGGCCGGTGACCTTGGAACCGAGGGAATCAAGAACAACGCCTTCTCTGACCCGACGGTCCGCAACGACTACTACACCTACGACTATGCCATCCCGGAGGGTCTGCCGACCACTCTGGAGATCGACCCCAGGAATCCTTCCAAGAAAGTGGTGCGCACCGGCAAAGAGCTGGAATTCGAGTACAACGGCCAGAAGATCCGTCCGCTCTACGACACCAACCACACTCGCTATGTGATGTACTGGAACCTGAAATAATGGAATTTTTAAACTTGCAAAAATGCGTAATATACCCATAATACTATGGAACTTAATAAATATATCATCGCCGTCGGTGTCATGGCTGTGGCAATCCCGGCTAATGCTGTGGTGGTGGAGAACGTTCGCACCGCCGTCGATACCCGTCCCGTGGCACGCGTGGAAAGGGGAGTGGTAACACTGGACCTCAAGTCACCCGACAGTCGTCAGGAAGTGACTTTTTCCAAGAACGGCAAGGAACTGACCTACAGTGTGAAGTCCGACGGCAAGGACATCATACTGCCGTCGCGCGCAGGCCTGAACATCGACAACCGCACATGGGAGATGGCCATCGGCAAGCGCGACCTGAAGCAGTACGACGTATGGATGGAGCCGCTGACAGTCGACAGCGTGCGCTACTACCAGCCCGTCGACACCATATGGCACAATGACTTCGGCGAGCGTTCAACCGTCCATGACCGATATAACTCCGCCACATTATATATGTCGCGCAAGGACAACAGCGACTACAAGCTGGACGTGGAGGTCCGCGCCTACGACGAGGGCATCGCTTTCCGTTACTTCTTCCCCGAGCACCCTGTGGCGATTTTCCACAAGGTGACCGAGGACCTGACGGACTATACCTTCCCCGCCAACACTACGGCCTGGTCTGAGGAATGGGCGCAGGCTAAGTTCAAGGTCGGCCCGATTGACGAGATAGAATATCCCGTGGAGCGTGCGCTGACGCTCAAGACCCCTGACGGAAAGTGGGTGGCCCTGCTTGACGCAGACACCGATGACTGGTGCCTGACCAAGTTCCAGCCCCGCAAGGGCCATCCGAACACGCTGGAGTCCTTGATGTATTCTCCCGCGGACATCGTGACGTACTACTCCACACCGTGGAAGATAATCATGACAGCCGACCAGCCCACGCAGCTGCTGGCCAACAACGACATCGTGGTGAACTTAAACCCCGCGCCCACTCAGGACTTCAGCTGGGTAAAGCCGGGCAAGATAATGCGCTGCACCAAGCTGACCACCGAGGCCGCGCTGAAGAACATCGACTTCTGCGTCGAGCGCAACATACCCTATATGCTGTTCGACTGGCGCTGGTATGTGCCGTGCCTCAGCCATGACGGCGACGCCACCAAGGTAATACCCGAGCTGGACATGACGCGCATCGTGGACTACGGCAAGCAGAAGGGTGTAGGTATCTGGCTCTATGTCAACCAGCACGCTTTGGCCAAGCAGATGGACGTGCTGTTCCCGCTGCTGCATGAGTGGGGGATAGTGGGCGTCAAGTCCGGATTCGTGCAGTACGCCTCGCACCGCTGGGCCAACTGGCTGCACGATATGGTCCGCAAAGCCGCCGACAACAAGCTGATGATGAACATCCACGACGAGTACCGTCCCTCGGGATTCTCGCGCACATATCCCAACCTGCTGACCCAGGAGGGCATCTGCGGCAACGAGGAGTTCCCCGACGCCACGCACGACGTGACACTGCCCTATACCCGTATGCTGAACGGTCCGGCGGACTATACCATCTGCTACTTCGACAAACGTCTGAAGAATACCCATGCGCATCAGCTGGCTGCTTCGCTGGTCTATTTCAGCCCGCTGCAGACCATCTACTGGTACGACACTCCGGACCGTTACAACGGCGAGCCCGAGGTCGAGTGGTTCGACAACCTTGAGACCACGTTCGACGACACCAAGGTGCTGGGCGGCATGCCCGGCGAGTCCATCGTGATGGCGCGCCGCAAGGGCGACAACTGGTTCGGCGCCGTGATGGGCAGCAACGAGGGCGCCCCTCAGGAGATGCCCCTGTCGTTCCTGACTCCCGGACGCAAGTACAAGGCCATCATGTACACCGACGACCCCAAGACCGACACGCGTACGCATGTCAGGATCAGCGAGCGCAAGGTGACGGCCAAGGACGTGCTGAAGTTCGACATCAAGCCCCGTGGCGGTGCCGCTGTGCGATTTGTTCCGCTGAATTGAGTGAATTGTACCGGATAGCCGTATCTATTGATGTAATTTGATTAGAATTTTCATCATGAATTGTAAGGTTTTATTGTTGGTTACCATGTCAGGTATGTTTGGTTGCGTTCCGGCGCTGGGAGGGATTCCCGTGTCGGAGCCGCGCAACCTGCATGGCGACACTTACACTAACCCTATCATTCACGCCGACTATAGCGACCCGGACGTGGTGGCCTCGCCCGACGGCGCGACCTTCTGGATGACCGCATCGAGTTTCCAGGATTCCCCCGGTCTTCCGATACTGAGATCAACCGACCTGGTGAACTGGGAGCTGGTGAACTACGCCATTGATCGCGTGCCTCCGCATGACGCCTACAAGGGCGCTCCGCAGCACGGCCATGGCGTATGGGCGCCGAGTATCAAGTACCGGAACGGCGAGTATTACATCTACTGGGGCGATCCTGACTACGGTGTGTTCATGATCAAGACCAAGGACCCCGCCGGACGCTGGTCCGAGCCGGTACTGGTGCGCGAGGCCAAGGGCATGATTGACCCGACACCCTTCTGGGATGAGGACGGCAAGGCATACCTGGCCAACGGATGGGCCGGGTCGCGCGCCGGCTTCAACAGCCAGATCACCGTCAGCGAGATGAACCCCGAGGGTACGGCCACAATCGGCCATCCCAAGGTGGTGTATGACGGCAACGACGGCGTCAACCACACCATCGAGGGTCCCAAGATGTACAAGCGCGACGGCTACTACTACATCTTCTCGCCTGCCGGAGGCGTGGTGAACGGATGGCAGCTGGTGATGCGCAGCCGCAATGTGTTCGGTCCCTATGAGAGCAGGATAGTAATGGCGCAGGGCGACACCGACATCAACGGCCCCCATCAGGGCGCCTGGATATCGACACCGAACGCCGGCGACTGGTTCCTGCATTTCCAGGACCGCGACGCATACGGACGCATAACGCACCTCAACCCCATGACATGGGTGGACGGCTGGCCCGTGATCGGCGTGGACAAGGATGGAGACGGTTGCGGCGATCCCGTAAGGAGATACCGTAAGCCCGCGCTTCCGACAACGCAGATGTCCGCGACTCCGGACCTCGGAATGCTCTACCAGTGGGAGGCAAATTACAACGATCATTTCGGATTCGACATTCCTGACGGACTGAAACGAATATTCGGACATAAGCTACAGAATGATTCCATCGACCTGCGTGAGGTACCTAACGTCTGGCTGATGAAATTCCCGGCCGAGAATTTCACGCTGACGTCCAAGGTGCGGATATCGGCCAAGCAGACCTCGGAAGGTGTATCCTCGGGCATTATGGTGATCGGTACGGACTATGCCCGTCTGGGACTCCTGAAGGAGGGCGACCGGTTCCGCGTGCAGTATGCCGTCTCGACGGGTCCGGGTGCGGAGGCGATCAAGGATCTGGGCGTGGTCAAGCCGACACGCGTCTACGAGGCCGGACTCTATCCCAATCTGGAATGCGACCTGTGGCTGCGCGTCGAGGTGGTCAAGGAGGCGCAGTGCCGCCTGAGCTACAGCACCGACGGCCGAAGCTTCAAGGAGGCCGGCACGTTCAAGGCAAACCGGGGCGCATGGATGGGAGCAAAGCTCGGGTTCTACAGCATCGTCCCGAAGGGGATCCGCGAGCGAGGTTGGATCGATGTCATCACATCGGATTTGAATGTCAAGTAATAAATACACACTACCCTGAAACTTTGAAACCATGATACGAAGAATCATAACGGCAGGAGCTGCGTTGCTGACATGCATGCTGCTGCAGGCGGCCCCCGTGCCCCAATATAACGCTGCGCTGGACTACTGCCACGGCAAGGTCAAGAAGAGTCTTGCCGAACTGGGCCGCAATGGTTATGACTACACCATGATGCCGCGCAACATCGCGCCCGATGGCGCCCAGTGGAACCTACGCAAGGCTACGGCCGACGAGTGGTGCGCCGGATTCTGGCCCGGTGTCCTGTGGTACGACTACGAGGCTACAAAGGACCCCGAGGTCCTGAGGCAGGCCGAGAACTACACCGCGTCGCTGGAGTTCCTGTCGCGCACCTCGGCCTTCGACCATGACCTGGGTTTCCTGATGTTCTGCAGTTACGGAAACGGCTACCGCCTGACGCACAATCCTAAGTACAAGCAGATTATCATCAACACTGCCGACACGCTGGCCACGCTGTTCAACCCAAGGGTTGGCACCATCCTGTCATGGCCCCGCAACGTTGAGATGCTGGGCGGCCACAACACCATCATGGACAACATGATCAATCTGGAGATGCTGTTCTGGGCTGCCAAGAACGGAGGCTCGCGCCATCTGTACGACATCGCCGTGAAGCATGCCGAGACCACGATGAAGCATCATTTCCGTCCGGACTACACCAGCTACCATGTGGCTGTCTACGATGCCGAGTCGGGACGTTTCCTGAAGGGCATGACCCATCAGGGATACGCCGACGACACCATGTGGGCCCGAGGCCAGTCGTGGGCAATCTACGGCTACACCATGGTCTACCGTGAGACGGGCGATTCCCGTTTCCTGGACTTCGCCAAGAAGGTGACCAACGTCTACCTGGACCGTCTGCCCGCGGATTTCGTACCATACTGGGATTTCAACGACCCGACAATCCCGAACACCACACGCGACGCGTCGGCGGCCGCCGTAGTGGCATCGGCCCTGCTGGAGCTGCAGAGCTACTGCGACGGAGCGGAGAAAGCCCGATATCTGGACGCTGCCTACCGTATGATCAATTCATTGAACACCGCAGACTACCGCTCGCCAGCGCAGCGCAGTTCGTTCCTGGACCACAGCACCGGTCACCGTCCCGCAGGCAGCGAGATTGACTACAGCATCATATACGCCGACTACTACTACATCGAGGCGCTGAACCGTCTGCGCGAGCTGGAGCGCCGCGGTACGCTGGCGCGTCTGGTCAGCGGCCGCATCTACCCCGAGCGTGCCGATGACATAGCCTTCGAGAACGAGCTGGTGGGTTTCCGCATCTACGGCCCTGCAACCCAGGCCAAGGGAGAGAAGGCTTTCGGTTACGACATCTTTCTGAAGCACCCCACGCAGCGCCAGATCCTGGAGGACCTGTACCGTCCGGAGACATCGCCGGCGACATGGGTTAAGGTAGACTCTCTGCGCAAGATCGACCCGAAGCTGGCCGATGACTATATCACCTCCTTCTCTTACCATATCGACCATGGCCTGGGTATGGACTGCTATGCCGTCGGTCCCACGCTGGGCGCTGGTGTGGCGGCGATATTGCACGACGGTCAGATACAGTTCCCGTGGTGCTATGATAAGGCCGAGGTGCTGGAGAACGGTCCGGAGCTGTTTGCCGTGCGGCTTGACTTCGCGCCGGTGCAGGTAGGGGAGAGCACCGTCACCGAGCATAGGCTCATATCGCTCGAGGCCGGCTCGCAGCTGGCGCGTTGCCAGGTGTGGTACGACGGCCTGACAGGTCCCACGACCGTAGTGGCCGGATTTCCCAGACGTGACAAGAGCAAGGCCGTTAAGAATGTCCGCAAGGGCTACCTGGCCTACGCCGACCCGACGCAGGGTCCCGACAACGGAAAGGCAATGCTGGGAATCGTGGTCAACAACAAGGTTGACAAAATGGCCGAGGACCAGGGGCACATCCTGGCGTACACCACGCTGCAGCCGGGACAGAAACTGGACTATTACTACGGTTTCGCATGGGACCGCGCCAATGACATCAAGGACATGAAGGAGTGGGACGGTTACCTGGCCGACTTCTCCAGCCGCAAACGTGGCAAGTGAGGATAATTTAGTCAAAATGGTGTTATTATCGTGCAATATTAATGTAAAGTCGGAATCACACCTTGTGATGTTCCGACTTTTTATTAACTTTGCAGATATAACCTGACAACATTTAACAAAGGGATCAAACCCGAGAATATCATGAACAATATGTTTTCGCTTGAGGGCAAGGTGGCCCTCGTGACCGGTGCATGCTATGGCATCGGCCTGGCAATCGCCAAGGCTCTGGCAGGAGCAGGAGCCAAGATCGTGTTCAATACCAACAACCAGTCAACTCTGGACCAGGGCTACGAAGCCTATAAAGAGGCCGGCATCGACGCCAAGGGCTATCTGTGCGACGTGACCGACGAGGAGGGTGTCAAGGCTATGGTCGCCGACATCGAGAAGACTGTCGGCGTGATCGACATCCTGGTGAACAACGCAGGCATCATCAAGCGCATTCCGATGACCGAGATGAGCGCCAAGGATTTCCGTCTTGTAGTCGACATCGACCTGGTGGCTCCGTTCATAGTAGCCAAGGCCGTTATCCCCGGCATGGTCAAGAAGGGTCACGGCAAGATTATCAACATCTGCTCGATGATGAGCGAGCTTGGCCGAGAGACCGTAAGCGCCTACGCAGCCGCCAAGGGTGGCCTGAAGATGCTGACCCGCAACATCTGCTCGGAGTACGGCGACGCAAACATCCAGTGCAACGGCATCGGCCCGGGGTACATCGCCACACCGCAGACCGCACCGCTGCGCGAGCGTCAGCCCGACGGAAGCCGTCATCCCTTCGACTCGTTCATCATCGCCAAGACTCCCGCTGGCCGCTGGGGTACGCCCGAGGATCTGATGGGCCCCGCAGTGTTCCTGGCTTCCGACGCCTCCAACTTCGTCAACGGCCACATCCTGTACGTTGACGGCGGTATCCTGGCATACATCGGCAAGCAGCCCTCCTGATGACATTGTCATATTAAGATTCAGTCGGAGTGCCCGGAGTACCCGTATGTACCCGGGGCGCTCCGATTCAATGTAAAACAACTACGCAACATTAATTAGTGGAACAAGTTTTTTCTTACATCATCGGACTTGGAGCGGCAGTGATGATGCCGGTGATCTTCACCATCCTGGGTGTCTGCATCGGCATTAAGTTCGGCGACGCGCTCAAGGCCGGCCTGAAGGTCGGTGTCGGTTTCGTGGGTCTGTCCATCGTGACCGCCCTGCTGACTTCGGCGCTGGGCCCCGCGCTGAACAGCGTCGTCGAGATCTACGGACTGCAGCTCAAGGTCTTCGATATGGGCTGGCCCGCAGCGGCTGCCGTGGCCTACAACACGGCTGTCGGTGCGTTCATCATCCCCGTCTGCCTGGGCGTGAACCTGCTGATGCTGCTGACGCGCACCACCCGCACGGTAAACATCGACCTTTGGAACTACTGGCACTTCGCCTTCATCGGCGCCATCATCTACTTCGCCAGCGACTCGCTGGCCTGGGGTTTCTTCGGCGCCATCATCTGCTACATCGTCACTCTGGTCATAGCCGACATGACCGCCCTGAAATTCCAGCGCTACTACAAGGATATGGACGGAATCTCCATTCCCCAGCCGTTCTGCGCCGGCTTCGTACCCTTCGCCTGGGCCATCAACAAGGGTCTGGACAAGATTCCCGGCTTCAGCAAGCTGGAGATCGACGCCGAGGGAATGAAGAAGAAGTTCGGTGTCATGGGCGAGCCTCTGTTCCTTGGCGTCATCGTGGGTATCGGTATCGGATGCCTGTCGTACGACAGCTGGCAGGGTATCGTGGACGGTATCCCGACCATCCTGGGCCTTGGCATCAAGATGGGTGCCGTGATGGAGCTGATTCCCCGTGTGACCGTACTGTTCATCGAGGGTCTGCGTCCCATCTCCGACGCTACGCGCAAGCTGATTGCCCGCAAGTTCAAGAACGCCGACGGTCTGAACATCGGTATGTCGCCGGCTCTGGTCATCGGCCATCCCACCACGCTGGTGGTGTCGCTGCTGCTGATCCCCGTCACGCTGCTGCTGGCCGTAGTTATGCCCGGCAACCGCTTCCTGCCCCTGGCCTCGCTGGCCGGTATGTTCTACCTCTTTCCCCTCGTTCTGCCCTACACCAAGGGTAACGTGCTGAAGACGTTCATCATCGGTCTGGTCATCATAATCATAGGTCTCTATTCGGTTACGTCGCTGGCTCCCTACTTCACTCTGGCCGCCCAGGATGTATATGCCGCAACTCAGGACAGCGCCGTGGCTATCCCTGCAGGTTTTGAGGCCGGTAGCCTTGACTTCGCCTCCAGTCCCCTGGCCTGGATCATCTTCCAGCTGTGCCATGCATGGAAATGGATCGGCGCCGGTATCCTGGTGCTCTGCTCCATGGGCCTGATGGTCTGGAACCGTATACTGATCACCAAGAACACCAAGAAGATGCAGGAGACCAACTCCGATATTCTGAAATCAGTAGAATAATCAATAATTAGGCGGTGGATCGTGTCGCACGACGTGATTTATTGCCTGTATTTAAGAAATACCTAAATGAAGATAGTAACATTAGGAGAGATAATGCTGCGCCTGTCCCCGGGAGGATGCAGCCGTTTTGTGGAGGTTGACCGCTTCGACGTGATCTGGGGCGGCGGCGAGGCCAACGTGGCCGTAAGCTGCGCCAACTATGGTCATGACGCTTATTTTGTATCGAAACTGCCGAAGCATGAGATCGGGCAGGCCGCTGTCAACGCGCTCCGTCGCTACGGCGTGCATACGGACTACATCACCCGTGGCGGCGACCGAGTGGGAATCTACTATTGCGAGACCGGTGCCTCCATGCGTCCCTCCAAGGTGATCTATGACCGCGCTCACAGCGCCATCGCCGAGGCCGAGCCTCAGGACTTCGATTTCGATGCAATCATGGAGGGCGCCGACTGGTTCCACTGGAGCGGCATCACTCCCGCCATCAGCGACAAGGCCGCCGAGCTGACCCGTCTGGCCTGTGAGGCCGCCAAGCGTCATGGCGTCAAGGTGTCAGTCGACCTTAATTTCCGCAAGAAACTGTGGACGTCGGCCAAGGCCCAGAGCGTGATGGTTCCCTTGATGCAGTACGTGGACGTATGCATCGGCAACGAGGAGGACGCCGAGCTGTGTCTGGGCTTCAAGCCCGACGCGGACGTCGAGAGCGGCAACACCTCGGCCGAGGGTTACAAGGGCATCTTCAAGGCCATGGCCGAGAAGTTCGGATTCGAGATCGTGGCCTCAACGCTGCGCGAGAGCTTCAGCGCCACGCACAACGGCTGGAAGGCTCTGGCCTACGACGGCAAGGAGTTCTACGAGTCCAAGCGTTACGACATCAATCCCATCATCGACCGCGTTGGCGGGGGTGACTCCTTCTCCGGCGGTCTGATCCACGGTCTGCTCACCATGGACAGCGTGCAGGATGCACTGGAGTTCGCTGTGGCTGCATCGGCCCTGAAGCAGACCATCCCTGGCGACTTCAACCTGGTAAGCGCCGATGAGGTAAAGGCTCTGGCCGGCGGCAGCGCAAACGGCCGCGTTCAGCGTTAAACCACTAAATAATTAGAAAATGGGAAAATTCGATAAGATACAGGTATTGGGCAAGATGGCCGCGGCTCCGATGGTGCCGGTGTTCTACAACGGCGATGTCGAGGTGGCCAAGCAGGTTGTCAAGGCTTGCTACGACGGCGGTGTCCGTCTGTTCGAGTTCACCAACCGTGGAGATTTCGCACACGAGGTGTTCGCCCAGGTGGTGAAGTTCGCCGCCAAGGAGTGTCCCGAGATGGCTGTAGGTGTCGGTTCAGTTGTTGAGCCGGGCACCGCGTCGCTCTATATGCAGTTGGGCGCCTGCTTCGTGGTCGGTCCGCTGTTCAATCCCGAGGTGGCCCGCGTCTGCAACCGTCGCGGCGTTCCTTATGTTCCCGGCTGCGGTTCCGTTTCCGAGGTAGGCAACGCCCAGGAGGTAGGCTGCGAGGTCTGCAAGCTGTTCCCCGGCGATGTCCTGGGTCCCAAGATGGTCAAAGGCCTGATGGCTCCGATGCCCTGGTCCAAGATCATGGTGACAGGCGGCGTCGAGCCGACCGAGGAGAACCTCTCCGCCTGGTTCAAGGCCGGTGCCTTCGCCGTTGGCATGGGCTCCAAGCTCTTCCCCAAGGACAAGGTTGCAGCCGGCGACTGGGAGTACGTCAGGAACAAGTGCGCCGAGTGCTTCGGCATCATCGCTAACATCAAAAAGTAAACAGAAACAGATATGAAGAAAATATTGGCAATCGGAGCCGTGCTGCTGGCCGGAATGGCCGCGCAGGCCCAGACAAGCTACAAGATCCAGACCGCCGTTCATCCCGCGGACTTCAAGAACTACGACACCACGACACTGCGCGAGCGCTTCGCCATGACCGACGTGATGAAGGCCGACGAGATCCTGCTGACATACTCCATGTACGACCGTCTGATTTTCGGCGGTGCCGTTCCTGCCACCAAGCCGCTGAAGCTGGAGACCATCGACCCGATCAAGTCGGAGTATTTCCTGGAGCACCGCGAGCTGGGTATCATCAACACCGGCGGTGACGGTATCGTGGAGGTTGACGGCAAGAGCTACGAGCTGCATTTCAAGGACGCCCTCTATGTGGGCCGCGGTTGCAAGGACGTGGTGTTCAAGAGCAAGGACTACACCAAGCCCGCCAAGTTCTATCTGAACTCCACCAATGCTCACAAGGAGTATCCCGTTCAGCTCATCACCATCGACGGGCGCAAGGGTTCCATCAAGGCCAACTCCTTTGCCGCCGGTAAGATGGAGGAGAGCAATGACCGTGTCATCAACCAGCTGATTGTCCGCAACGTGCTGAAGGAGGGTCCCTGTCAGCTGCAGATGGGTCTGACCGAGCTGAAGCCCGGTTCGGTATGGAACACCATGCCTGCCCACACCCACGGCCGTCGCGTGGAGGCATACTATTACTTCAACGTTCCCGAGGGCAACGCCATCTGCCACCTGATGGGCGAGCCGCAGGAGAACCGCGTGCTGTGGCTGCACAACGAGCAGGCCGTGATGAGCCCCGAATGGAGCATCCACGCTGCCGCCGGCACCAGCAACTACATGTTCATCTGGGGTATGGGCGGTGAGAACCTGGACTACACCGACATGGACAAGATTCCCTATCTGGAAATGAGATAATATCCCTAATGACCGATACAAGACGGCGGCGTGCATCAGCATGCCGCCGTCTTTTTAGTCCGACCTGTCCGACCCGTCTGACAGGTCGGACCATATTAAAATATCTTAAATTGAATTATATTTTAGTAGAAAATACTAACTTTGCGGAAATAATTGATAACCCCAGTGCATAGCAGAGTCATATTGCTTATATTGTTGATTGCGGTGCTGTCCCGGGCCTCCGTTTTCGGTGCTCCGGAACCGTCGGAAAACATGCGGACCGTCGAGAAGGAACGGCCTGCCTATATGCTGCCGGAACTGAAGGTGGAGAACGCTAAGTACGACGTGCTGCATCTGCTGGGTTATGTACGGGAGTATTCCACATTGACCACATTCACCGACACTGTGCTGCTGTTCCGCGAGAAGACCGTGGACTTCATGGTGCCTACGCGGAGGATCAAGAAGTTCGACGGCTGGACGCAGCCGCGTGTCCTGGCCTCGGAATCCTATTATCATTTCACCGATTATTACGGTCTGGACAGCGTCAGCGACCGTTATGCCCAGCATTTCTCATGGTCGGATTGGGTGGGTATCCCGGACTATGCCAAGCTCCCCGAGAGGTTGCGCACATCTGTTGCCAGCGATACAGTCCGTGGCCGCTTCGGTCCGACCTCCATATGGCATCGTGACGAGGAGGCCGTGCGTATCGACGTGAACGTTCTGCAGGACACCTTGAACTATAAGTGGACTCCGGCCTTGGCTAAGTTTATTACTGACGAGGTGGACTTCTCCAACATCACTGTCCGTTACAATTACGACAATGTCCTGGGCGATGACCTGTGGGCGCGCGACTTGTCGTGGATGTCGTTCGACATCGAGTCGCGTGGACGTGGCCGCAGATTACGTCATGACCTGCGTAGCTACAGCAACGAGGACTGCCGTGTCAATACCTACGGCGAGATCTATATCGCCGACCGGGAGTATATATCGCTTGCCGAGGCGCGCAAGTGGGACAAGCTGGCTCCGCGGGGCGAGGAGATCGGTATCCTGCGGCCAGACGGCGTACCGCCGTTGGATCCGAAGATAGTCTCGCTTGTAGCCCGTGTGGACAGTATCGACTACAAGCATCTACGCCTGAATGAGGAGGTGGACCGCAGCTTGGCGGGCCGCAAGATCAACGACGCCCCCGTCAGCAAGACCAAGCGCTTCCTGAAAGGCCTCAAATCCGTCATCGGCCTGTAGCAGCGCCTGCCCTCCAAGCCCCGCATAGATAATCCCGGTCCTTTCTCGCTGTGCTGAGGCGGCAGCCGAAGAAAAATCTCATCACCTTTGTAACGATTCCATCGCTGCCTGTGTCACTATATTGTAATCAATAAAACAACTTGATATGATCTGTTATTATTATCCGGAATCTGCATGGGAAAGGATGGTGTTGGATACCCCCTCGTTGATTGCAGTAGTTCTTTTATGTATCCTGCCGTTACTCATAGTAATCACAATGTTTATACGAGGGATGTATGGAGATAAGAAGCGTGCCGAGATACTGACCAAGGCTGCTGAGTACGGAGCCAACGTTGATCTGGAGAAGATGGCGGAACTGATGTCCTCCCGCGGAGGTCGTCGTCAACGTAAATATAAAGACCCTCTTGAGATGCTGAACTGCCGTTTAATATGGGGAACTGTATGCCTGATGGCTGGTCTGGTCATGGTAGTGGTGTCCCTGATTGTTTTCCATGACGCAGACTTTTTTGTTGTATTGGGTTCCGTCATCGCGGCCGTCGGCGGGGGACTGTTGATAGTCTACTTTGCTACACGCACACAGATTATTGAGGAATGGCGCAGGAATGAGCATCGTTCCACTGAGGATAAGAAGTGAGATTCTGTTGAGGATTAATGACCCGCGAGGAGTTTATACGGAAGGTTGAGAGCAACCAGAGGGCGTTCCAGCGTTTTCTGGTGGCTCTTAGCTGCGGCGACTCTGCATTGGCCGACGACATTGCCCAGGAGTCGCTGATGCGCGCATACCTGGCGTGTGACGGTTTGAAGGATCCCGATAAGTTTCGTTCGTGGATCTACCGTATCGGCTTCAATACCTTTATCAATTATCGTCGTTCACGGGTGACAGCCGTGGATTACGAACAGGCAGGAGAGGTGACGGGCATCGATTCTCCGGACGATGGGTTCCGATATCAGGAACTGTATGCGGCTTTGGATAAGATTCCGGAACGCGAACGGACCTCGATATTGCTGTACTATATGGAGGAATATTCCACCAAGGAGATTTCCGAAATAGTTAATGTACCTGAGGGGACGGTGCGACAGCACATTTCGCGTGGCCGCATCCGTTTGCGTGAGATATTAAAGAGATGAATATGAGAGAGGATAATAAATATAATGGTAATATGATGGAATCGCAATTAGTCGATTTGGATGTCGCAGAGGTGGATGATTCGATACGTGCGATGTTTGCCGAATATCAGCCCGGGATAGCCACGGACCTGGACTTCATGACGCGGTTGCAGGAGCGTCTGGATACGGTGGAGTACATCCGTCAGGAGATGGCTCGGCGTAACCGTAGCCGCAAGTGGGCCTTTGCCGCCGCTTTGCTGACCGGCTTTATATCCGGCATGCTCTTCTCCTTCGCCATTCCATATCTCCAGGGCATTTTCGCCGGCATTCCAACCGCTATGTCATCCTCCATCGACCTTTCCCTGACCGCTCTCATGCTTCCCTGGGCCGCAGCCGGCATCCTCATCATCGCCCTCTCTCTATCCGCCTACTCCCTCACCTTCTCCCTCTCGGCTCGCAAATCCTGATACCTATACAAGAGATGGGAATGTCAATTGATGTCAGACCAGATTGACCTGGGTAAGTCCCTTACCTATCATATGTAGTCCGGCTTGAATCTTGGCCGTGGTTTTGGGTGAGGGATTGCGGTATCCTATGGAATACTGCGATAACTGGGCGGCGGAAATTCCCGTTAGTTTAGCAAGCCCTTTGAAGGAAATGAGACCACTGTAGTAGGACAGGAATGATGGAACATCGTATGTAAAGGTGAACTGTGCCTCCACGAAATCAAGACCCTTTTCGGCATAGCTTTCTTTCATGGCGGCGTATGTGCCGTTCCAATCCGCTATGGCTTCCTCGACGGTTGAGCCTTCACCTACAAGACCGTAATTCAGCGGAGCCTTATCATCGGCATACATGGAATATGTACCATCTTTTTCGCGAACGATATATACTTTAACCTGTAACATGCTTTGTTTTTTATTTGTGAATGAATCAAAGGAAATTCAGAATTGATTTTCAGAATTTTACACCGGAAGACTTTTTGATTGAATGCAAGGTGCCGATGGCCACATCCTCTTTGCCGTGCGCTCCTGTGGTGAAATACTGGCCTGTTATCGGACTGTACCATTCCGGATGGCCGTTTCGGTATTCACCGGTTGGATAGCAACCGGCTTATTTTAACCTTTTGTGAAGCTCATTGTATTTCATATCAATCGCTATATCTTCAACGATGCAAAGATAATGCTATTTTTTAAATAGCAAAAAATATTCATCATATATCCTTGAAACAATTTATCGGGATATGTTCTGGAACATGCGGATTGGCACAACTTTTTAACATTTGAATTGTTTTATTTTAAAGTTGTCCTGCCTTAAAAAAGGCCGGGTGGCTTTGCCTTAAAAACATCAATGTTATGAAAATCGGTTTGTTTGTACCTTGTTACGTAGACGTGGTGTTTCCGGAAGTGGGTATGGCATGCTATAAGTTGCTGAAAGGCTTGGGTTACGATGTGACCTATCCCCAAGGTCAGACCTGCTGCGGCCAGCCGATGGCCAATGCCGGGTTTGAGAACGAAGCCGTCGGACTGGCCCATCATTTCCAAGACCTGTTTCAAGGCTACGACTATGTCGTGGCCCCCTCGGTCTCATGCACCGCATTTATACGCCTCAATTATCCACGGCTTCTGAAGGAAGGCCACAACTGCCATGTCGCCGCACACTGCCTCGACATGGTCGAGTTCCTTCATGACGTCGCCAAAGTAAAAGGCCCTCTCGGCAAGTTCCCCCATAAAGTCAGCCTCCACAACTCCTGCCACGGTGTGCGCGAGCTTAACCTCTCGTCGCCGTCCGAGCTTGTGGAGCCCCGTTTCAACAAGATCAAGGACCTGCTGGAGCTGGTGGAGGGAATCGAGGTGGTGGAGCCCGACCGCTACGACGAATGCTGTGGATTCGGCGGTATGTTCAGCATCGAGGAACTCGATGTCTCCAAGCGAATGGGGGAGAAGAAGCTCCAGCGCCACATGGCCACCGGCGCCGAATACATCACCGGCGCCGACTGCTCATGCTTGATGCACATGGCCGGCATCGCCGCCAAGGAGGGCAAGAAGATACAATTCAAACATGTAGTCGAGATTTTAGCAAGCGGATTATGAGCACGTCACACGCCAAAGCAGCCAAGGAGTTCCTGAAGAACCCTACATACGCGGACTGGCACGACCAGACCTTCTGGGGCGTGCGCAGCAAACGCGACACAATGGCCAACGGGCTGCCCCAATGGGAGGAGCTGCGCCAGATGGCCTCCGATATCAAACGACACACATTGACCCATCTGGGCGACTACCTGGAGCAGTTCGCCGACAACGCCGAGAAGAACGGCGCCGTGGTGCACTGGGCTCAGGATGCAGATGAGTTCAACAGCATTGTCCTGGAAATCCTGCAGCGGCATGAGGTCAAGAAGCTCGTCAAGTCCAAGTCCATGCTGACCGAGGAATGCGAGATGAACCCCTACCTGGAGCGCCACGGCATCGAGGTAGTGGAGACCGACCTGGGCGAGCGGATTATCCAGCTCAAGCACCAGGCCCCCAGCCACATCGTCATGCCCGCCATCCACCTCAGCAACGATGACGTGGGACAGCTGTTCGAGCGCGTCCTCGGCACCGAGGAGGGCAACCACGACCCGACATACCTGACCTACGCCGCTCGACTCAGCCTGCGCGACGAGTTCCTGACCGCCGACGCCGGACTGACCGGCGGAAACTTCGGCATCGCCTCCACAGGCGACGTGGTGGTATGCACCAACGAAGGTAACGCCGACATGGCAACATCCTGCCCCAGGCTGCACATCGCCGCAATCGGCCTGGAGAAGATAATTCCCGACTACGACTGCATGGCCGTGTTCCACCGCCTGCTGGCACGCTCAGCCACAGGACAGCCAACGACGGTCTTCACCAGCCACTTCCGCAAGGCGCGCCCCACGGCCGACAAGATGCACATCATCCTGGTGGACAACGGACGCTCCGACTGGCTGGCCGATCCCGACAACTGGGACATGCTGAAGTGCATGCGCTGCGGATCGTGCATGAACACCTGCCCCGTCTACCGCAGCTCCGGCGGATACTCCTACTCATATTTCATACCCGGTCCTCTCGGCATCAACCTCGGAATGCTGCGTGACCCGCGCAAGCACGCCGGAAACATGAGCGCCTGCTCACTGTGCCTCAGCTGCCAGTTCGTATGCCCCGTCAAGATCAACCTGGGCGACAAAATCTACGCCTGGCGACAGCGTCTCAAGGAGTTCGGCAAAGCCAACTCCGAGAAGGAGACCATGTGCCGCGCAATGGACATGGTGTTCCAAAGCCCCAAGGTCTACAATGCCGCCACGGCCATGCTTCCGATGGCCAACGCCTTCTCCGCGCTGACCAACAGCAAGGTAAATCCCTGGGCATACGCACACAAGATGATGAAGTTCCCAAAGAAACCATTCCATAAGATGATGGAGGAGGAAACTAAAAAGAAGGAAAATGACAAGCAAGGATAAGATATTGGAGAAGTGCCGCCGCAATCCCGTGCTGAGGTGCGACATGCCGGACCTGTCGGCCCTGCATCCGCTGACATATCCCGACACGCACCAGGCGTTTCTGGACATGTGCGCCCAGTCGGCAACCAAGGTGATCGAGATCACCAGCGACCAGGACATCAACGAGGTGATACGCAACCTGTTCCCCGATGCCAAGAAGATAGCCTCCAACATTCCGGAGATTACCATAGCCAACGTGAATCCCGACACCGTCAAGGAGCCTAAGGACCTGAACGGCACCGATGTCGGGGTGATTCCCGCCGGGTTCGGCGTGGCCGAGAACGGCTGCCTCTGGGTGCCCCAGACCATGGTGCAGAAGGCCGTGTGCTTTATCTCGGAGAACCTGGTGGTACTGATGCCCAGCGACGCTGTGGTCAACAACATGCACGAGGCTTACCGCCGCATTCATTTCAACGGCTACCAGTTCGGCACGTTCATCAGCGGACCCTCCAAGACCGCCGACATCGCCCAGGTGCTGGTGACCGGCGCGCAGGCTGCCCGTTCGCTGACACTGATTCTGGTGCCTGAGGATTAAGTATTAAGAACTTAAAGACTTTAGAGACCTTAAAGACCTTAAAAATATTTGCCGCTATGGGTGCTATCGTTTCCGTCATACCGATCGTGCTGCTGTTCGTGCTGATGCTGGGCCTCAAGGTGTCAAGCTGGAAGAGCGCGTTCGCCACAATGGGCGTCACAGCAATCCTGGCGCTGTTCGCCGCCCCCGCCCTGGGAATCCTTCCCGACTATGTAGCGAGCCAGCCTATCAGCGCCGTTGTGTCCTGGAGTGTCTTCGAGGGTATCCTCAAGGCCGTGTTCCCCATCCTGATCATAATCCTTATGGCCATCTACAGCTACAACATCCTGGTTGAGTCCAAGCAGATCGAGGTCATCAAGAGCCAGTTCATGCACCTGACCGACGACAAGGGCATCCTGGTGCTGCTCATGACATGGGGTTTCGGCGGCCTGCTGGAAGGCATGGCCGGATTCGGAACCGCCGTGGCGATTCCTGCCGCCATACTGATCGGCCTTGGCTTCAAGCCGATGTTCGCGGCCCTTGTGTCTCTGTTAGGCAATACAGTGCCCACCGGTTTCGGAGCCGTCGGCGTGCCGGTGACTACCCTCTGCAACGAGATCTCGCCCGGCGGAGTGGCTTCGCATGAGACAATAAGCCAGATCTCGGCATTCACCGTGCTCCAGTTGGCGCCGCTGTTCATCATCATCCCGTTCGTGATCCTGATGCTTACGGACCGCAAGGCATGGATCAAGAACATCTGCATCGCCGTCTGGACGGGTGTCATCTCGTTCGGCGTGCAGTTCTTCTGCGCCCTGCATTTAGGTGCCGAGACACCGGCCATAATCGGCTCCATAGCCGCGATAGCCGCGCTGCTGCTCTACTCATGGCTGTTCTGCCCGAAGGAGAAAGAGTCCAAGACAGACAGCAAGGAGCATAAATACACATTGGCCCAGACCTTCCGCGCCTGGAGCGTCTACCTCTTCATCCTGGTTTTCATTCTGGTCAGTGGCGCCCTGTGTCCTCCGGTCAATAATTTCCTGAAGACGCACTTAGTATCCACCATCCATATTCCGGTCATCGGGTCGACGTTCAAGTTCGGATGGATCAGCAATGCCGGACTGATGCTGTTCCTGGGTTCAGTGGTTGGTGGCCTGATCCAGGGGCTTGGTTGGAAGAAGCTGACCGTGGTCCTGGCCAACACGATTGTGAACCTTCGGTTCACCGCCGTGACCATCTGCTCGCTCATTGCCCTGGCATCCATCATGAACTACAGCGGCATGATCGCCGCATTAGCTGCCGGACTGGTGGCCATCACCGGAGGGGCATACCCGCTGTTCGCTCCGCTTGTAGGTGCCATCGGTACTTTCGTCACCGGCAGCGACACCTCATCCAACATCCTGTTCGCCAAGCTGCAGGCCAATGTGGCCGGTCAGTTGGGCATGACCGGAACGCACGGTTACTTCGGTATCGAGGGATCGGAGACCAACTGGCTTGCGGCATCCAACACCACCGGAGCCACGGGCGGCAAGATGATCTCGCCGCAGAGCATAGCCATCGCCACGGCCGCCTGCGACATGGAGGGCAAGGACGACGCCATCCTACGCAAGGCCATCCCGTATTCCATCGGCTACATCCTGTTGGCCGGGCTGCTGGTATTCCTCGGTTAGAGTTCGATCGTGAATGTGGTCCTACGCGACTCTGCGTCGGTGGCGAGCGAGAACCGGGCGTGATGTGCCCGGAGAATGTCCGCGATCAGCATCAGGCCCAGACCGCGGTCCGGCCGCTTGGTCGAGAAGAATGGAGTGAAAAGTTTTTCGGCAACGGTGTCTGGTATCCCGGCGCCGTTGTCCGTTATCGTTATGATGCCGCGGTCCGTAGCGATCTCCACCTTCCCGTCGGGACGGTCGCCGATGCTTTCCACAGCGTTCTTCACTATATTGATCATTACGCGCTCCATCAGCATCGGGTCCATCGCCGCCATGTAGTCGCCATGGCCGGGCGTGAGACTCACGGTCACGTTCTCATTGCCCAATACGGCGAGCGTAGGCTGGAGTCTTGTCAGCCATTGTTTCAGGTCTACCGGCTCAGGCGTGACAGGAGGCAGCTTCACGATGTCGGCGTATCCGCGCACAAACCTTGTCAGGTTCGTGCAGCTGGTCCGGCTGCTTTCGATTGCATCAACGGCCAGAGAATCGTCCTGATGCATGTCCGCAAGCGACTCCAGCACCGAGACTACGCTGCCAAGGGTATTGTTCACCTCATGGCCGATGGTGCGGACTATCTTGTTGAACATCTGCTTCTCGGCCGCAGCTATCTCGTCCGTAAGCCGTTCCACCAGGATGAAGTTGCGTCTGAATCCCAAGTCCATGAACCACAGCCTGGAGATACGTACAATCAGCGCGTCGGCCAGACGTACGGTCTGAGTCTTGCCGTTGGCCACGCTAGCGATGGCGCGCGACAGCGCAGGCGACTGCATGGCGTTCCATGCGCGGTTGGTGTCCACGATATTGCCGTCGAAGTCGCAGACCGCTATTCCCAACGGCGATGCATCCACAACTAAGGTAAGGAAGCGTTCCTGCTCCAGGTTCTTCAGCCGCTCGGCTTTCATCGAAGCTATCAGCGTGTTGTACAGCTCCACAACCTTGTCGGCGTCAGGTTGCCCGGTGCGCCGTAAACGGCTGCCGAAGTCCTGGTCGCGCAGCAGGTACAGTCCGTTCTGCACCGCGTTCAGTGGCTTGGCGACGGAGCGGATCAGCAGCACAAGCGCCGTCAGCATCAACGCGCACCCGCCGGCGATCCATTGCCATGACAGACCCTTGACGGCTGCGATACCGGTCGCCACCATCAATACCGCCAGTACAGCCGTGTAAACCTTATACCTCATCCCTTGTTATTCCTACATTTTATACTTCTCCATCCGGCGGTACAGTGTCTGCCGGGTGATACCGAGTTGTCGGGCAACCTCGGTCAGGTTGCCGTCGCAACGCCGCAGCGCCTCGCGGATGGCGCGGCATTCCATCTCGTCCAGGGTCTCGGGATGTTCCGCTTTCGCACGTTCCGCATCGCTTGCCTTGAGTGCCTTCCGTACCTTGGCCACCAGGTCCTCGTTGCTCCACGGCTTGGTCATGAAGTCCGCGGCACCGTAGTTCAGCGTCTCCACGGCTAATGGTATAGTGCCCCAGGCGGTGATTATTATCACAGGCATATCGGGGCGCAGGATGCGGAACCTGCGCAGCATATCCACGCCGTCGCGCCCGGTGGTGGTCAGCGTCAGGTTCATGTCCAGGATGGCCAGCCGGACGCGCTCGTCGCGTACGGACTCAAGAGCCGAGGCCTCGTCGCGTACGGCTAATGGCTCGTATCCTGCC
>DXXK01000034.1 GCA_019416425.1 Bacteroidales bacterium | reverse complement strand
GGTGATGACAGCATAAGGGCTCCACCTCTTCCCATTCCGAACAGAGAAGTTAAACCTTATCACGCCGATGGTACTGCGAAAGCGGAAGAGTAGGTAATCGCCACCTTCACGAAGGGACTCGGAAACGAGTCCCTTTTTTTTATCGTCATGAAGGATAACCGAGAAGCTAAGCCTTATCGCGCCGATGTCCGTGCCGCAGGTGGGCGAAAGCGGAAGATCAGGTGATCGCCACCTTCAACGGAGAGTGTATTGAGAAATCAGTACACTCTCTTTTTTGTATTAGTCCGACCCTTCAGACCTGTCAGGCCAGTCTGACCCGTCCGAATCGTCAGACCGGTTGAACCGGTCTGAATTGGGTTAGGATTTGTTGAAGATTTTGCGGAACTGGTTGCGGAAAGCGAAGTAAATGTGCCGGAGGATGGTAGGAATGGTGCCAAAATATCGGCACATGATTTCATAGCGTTCCCTGAGGCTTGCTCGATGGTTCTTGTCTGTCAGACCATCACTTAGATAGTCGATTGTAACAGCATGCAGATTGATGTTGCGTGACGGTTCAGATGCCTGGAGGCACCGAAGTGTCCATTCGTAATCTGCGCTGAATCTATAATCTAAATTATATTCAGGTGCGATATCACGGCGAGCCATGAAGGCTTGATGACATACCAGCATTCCGTTTGCAAAGGATTTGAATGTCAATCTGTCCGGCACTGAAAGATGCCGGTGCTGTAAAAAGCGGCGTTCGGAATCAACAATGTCAGTATCACCGTATATTATATATGGATCGTTATAGGCCGCTTCGGCGTATAACCGAAGCGTATCGGATGAATGGAAGGAATCTCCCGCATTGAGGAACAGGATGTACCTGCCTCGCGCTGACCGAAGTCCCTTGTTCATCGCATCATATAAACCTTTATCCGGTTCACTTCGTACTATTGAATCAGGACACATCCCTCTGACCAAATCAACGGTGTTGTCCTTGGATGCTCCGTCAATAACCAAATGTTCGAAATTCCGGAATGTCTGTTGATTCAGGGATTCAAGTGTAGGTTGGATTACCTCCGCAGCATTATAAGTTATAGTAACAATTGAAATCAATGGGCCCTTAGCGGAAGGCTCCGGTACCTTGATTCGGGTATCTGACCGGTTGTTTTGGTTCGTATTCATAGTGTTTTTTTATTTTTGAGAAGAAAAATGTAAAAATTCGATAATTAAAATCGGGTATTTTTTTGTGGTTTTTAAAAAAGTGATTAAATTTGCAATTGTAAAATCAATTGCCGATGCAAAATTAATAAATGGTATCGGTAATAACAAACCAGGGATATAAACATTAAAAAGAATAAACAATGGCTTATGTAATTACTGACCGCTGCGTAGCATGCGGTACCTGTATTTCGGTATGCCCTGTAGAGGCTATTTCCGAGGGCGAGATCTATCACATCGATCCGGACACCTGCATCAGCTGCGGCAGCTGCGCATCTGTATGCCCCAACGACGCTATCGAGGAGGGATAAAGCTATAAAAATAGCGTCAGAACAAAAAAATTACGGCTGTTCCAAACGGGGCAGCCGATTTTTTTGTTAAATTTGCAGTCACTTACGCATCGGCTCCGTTGATGGAATGATGTCGATGCACTATTTGCAAGCATATGGATGAAGAAAGAACAGAGGTAACGGTCAGTGTGTGCCGAGAGAAGGGAGCGAAACTTCCGGTTTATAGCACCTGTGAGGCGGCGGGACTGGACATACATGCATTTCTGAGCGAACCGGTAGTGATGCATCCGGGGGAACGTAAGCTGATTCCGACAGGCCTGAAATTCGCGATTCCCGAAGGATATGAGATACAGATACGGCCTCGGTCCGGGTTGGCGTTGAAGTATGGCGTGACTGTATTGAACACTCCCGGAACCATTGATGCAGATTACCGTGGTGATATAGGAATAATCCTGATCAATCTGGGTCAGGAGGATTTTATGATAAACAATGGAGACCGGATTGCCCAGATGCTCATTGCACCGACCATCAAGGTGGCGTGGAACGAGGTGTTGGTTCTTGATGATACAGAACGGGGAGAAGGTGCGTTCGGCCATACCGGAATCAAAGGATAAGTGCGTAACAGCAGATATATAGTCTTGATGGTGCTCGTGGCGGCTTGCGCTGTTGCCATGGGCAGTAGCCATGTGTCCAAAACAGCACATGGTGACAGGGAAAAATCACGGTACTACTATTATGAAGGCGTTCTTCAGGACCTGAACGGTAACCTTGACGCCGGATATGAATGCTATCGGATGGCAACGGATCTGGATCCGGATAATCTGGACGCGCAGTATATGCTGGCCTCACGGTCGATAGTAAGCCGCAATCGGGAGATGACGGATTCAAGCGCGATTGACGGAATCCTGGGACAGTTACGCCGTTACGTTGATGCTTACCCCGATGACATTGACGAAGGTGTTTTCTACGGCTACCTGATTGGCCCGCGGGATACCACCGGCGAGGATGTCCGCGTGTTGAGCCGTCTGGCAGACCGTTATCCTCGTCGTAGCGAAGTGCTGATCTACTTGTCGCAGGCTTACCAGAATCATGGAAATACGGACAAGGCTATCGAGGTAATGAACCGCTATGAGCAGAATGAAGGGAAAAGCGCTCCATTGACGCTGCACAAGATGAGTCTGTACTTGGAAGGAGGTGATTCAATCGGAGCAATGAATGAAGTGGACAGGCTGATAGCGAGCAATCCGGCGGAAGCAAGTTATCGGATTCTTAAGGGCAACCTGTACGAGGTCCTTAATAAACGAGACTCGGCGGCGACCATATACGAGGAAGCCGAGAGAATGGATCCGGATGCCAGCGGGCCTAAACTGGCGTTGATGGAAGTCTACCGTGAGCAGGGTGATTCCGCCGCTTATGACAACAAGGTATACGAGGTGCTTCTTACGGAAGATCTGGACCGGGAGCAGAAGGTGGACCTGTTGTCGCAATATCTTCAGAGAATCATCGATGATAAATCGGATACGGGTCGCGGGGATTATCTCTTCTCCGTACTTCGGTCCCAATATCCCCATGAGCCCGATGTACTGAATCTTGCTGCTCGCTATAATGCAGCCAAAGGCAATTTCGCAGATGCCGCCGAGCAGATCGGTTATGCTATAGACATGGATCCCAAAAACGTGGAATACCATCAGCAACGCATGTATTATCTGGCCAATGCGGAACAGGTCGGGGCTGCGATCGATGCCTATCACGAAGCTGAGAAACATGTGGAGATGACAGATAACATGAAACTCTATGGCGGACTGCTTCTGCAGAATGCGGGACGTCGGGAGGAAGCTATGGAGTTGTACCGCAAACTGATTCATGATGTGGACTCGACATTGGATGTGGACAGGGAAATCGACCTGAGCAAGGACATCCGGAAAGACATCACTATGGAGGAATTGAATTTTCTGAGTGTGACACTCGGAGCTATGGGCGATTGCGCGTTCAGTGCCAAGGATTCGACGGAAGCCTTCAGGGATTATCGCAATGCGTTGATTCTGAATCCAGACAATGCTTTGGCGGCTAACAATTACGCGTACTTCAGCGCCACGAATGGAGGAGATTTGGAGGAGGCGTTAAAGTACAGTGAAATGTCCTTGCGTGGGCAGAATGCCAATAATCCTACATATATGGATACATATGCCTGGATTCTGTATCTGATGGGTGATAACGACAAGGCCATGGAGATGCAATCAAAAACCCTTGAGGAGATGGAGAAATCCGGACAAGAGGATCCGGAGGCAATAACACATTACGGAGACATGCTGTATAAGGCAGGTCAGGTGGATGAGGCTCTGGAATTCTGGAACAAGGCATTGGAACTGAATCCTGACAATGCAGATGTTATAAGGCAGAAAATAGAAAAAGTAGAAAAGAAAAAATGAAGTTATATACAAAAATTATCCTGTTTGTGGTAGGACTGTTTCTGGTAGTTCCAGCGTTCGCACAGGAAAGTGAACCGGAAACGATGGATATCGTCAATAGTATATTGAACCGTTACTCCGCATGGGAGAGTGTTACGTTCAATGGCAAGCTACGCACTTCGATGGTGAAACTTCCGGTGACTCCGACTGTCAAAATATATGCTGTCAGGGACAAACTGTTTCAGCTGTCGTTGAGCGCGCCGTTCCTTGGAGAGGTGGGACGTGTTGAGATTACCCCCGAGACCTTGACGGCTGTTAATAAATACAACAAGACATATGTCCGGGAATCCATGACGAACCTGATGGGCATTTATCCGGGATTGCTCGGGGATTTGCAGAGTTTGTTCCTGGCAAGAATGGTGATATTGGGACAGGGGGAGTTTAATCTGGCGAACCTGGATGAAGTGATATTTGCACCGATCGAGGACGGTCAATGGATTCTGATGCCGAAAGATGAGGAAAGCCAGCTGAAATATGGCTATGTGGTCTTGCCGAACGGGCGAACCGGCGCACTGTTCGGATTCCTGGGAAACCGTCCGGAAAACGTGACGCTGACCTACGGATATAACGGAGGCATGCAGATGAACGTTGAAATTGACAAAGGCAAAGGAAAAAACATCACGGGAACACTGGATTTCAGCAGTGTCAAGTGGGGAGGGAATCCAATGAGTGCAATCAATCTGGATCGGTACAGAAAAGTGAGTCTGGCTCAGTTCGTGAAGAATTATAAATAATGGATTGCAAAGGGGAATAAATAGGCTGTGCATGAATCGGATCATAAAGATACTGACAATTATGCTTGTGGTGGTATTGGCCTCCACAGGCGTTGTCGCACAACAAAAAGGACGTTCACGGAAACAAGGGAACAAGGCGAGGACAGAACAGACGTCTAAAACCGGTAAAAAAAATAAGAGTAGATCCACCAGGCAAAAACCTCAGAACAAGGCGGAACTTCAGCGTCAGCAAAAAGCGACGCAGCAGGAGATCGCCGAAACAAAACGAAAGCTTCAGGAAAACGAACGTCAAGTGAGCCTGCATCTGGCAGAGCTTTCCAGACTACAAGGGGACATAGAGGTCTCCAAGGGAAAAGTGAATGAATCCTCGCGACGGGTAAACCTGCTGCAAGGAGAAATCAACAAGCTGCAAGGTCAGATATCTTCGGAGCAGAAAGAGATAGATCGACTCCGTACAGAATACCTTAAGGCGGTTAAGGCTGTGCGTAAGCGTAAGAACAGCAACTCAGACCTGGCGTATATCTTCTCGTCCAGCAGTTTTACGGATGCTGCGCGTCGTATGCGTTATCTGCGTGAGTTTTCGGAATGGCGTGATCGACAGACATCGGACATCCAGTCGCGGATTCAGGACATGAACCGGAAGAAACAGGTTTTGTCGCAGAATAAGTCAATGTACGATAAGGCCTTGGCTGTTAATGTGGCTGCACAGAAATCACTGGAATCTCAATATGGCCAAAAGGATGCCGTTGTGGTACAACTAAGGGCAAATGGGTCGGCGCTGCGGAGTCATCTGGCCAAGAAGCAGAATGAGGTCAACGATCTGAAAGGGCGTGTGGCCGCGTTGATAGCAGCAGAACAGGCGGAGGCGGAACGCAAAGCAAATGAACGACGAATCGCAGAACAACGTGCCGCCGAGCAGAGAGCCGCCGAGCAACGTGCGGCTGAAAAGCGGGCGAAGGAGCAACGTGCCGCTCAGGAAGCCGAGCGGATGCGCCAGCAGGAACTGGCGCAGGCTCAGCAGGCTAAGGAAGACAGGAAACACGAGGACGCGAAAAAGAAAAAGGATAAGGAAGCATCCAATAAGGATATACAGAAGGATCAGCCTAAAAAGGAAAAGCCAAAGAGGAGTGATTCAAAGAAGGAACAGCCCAAGAAAGAGCAATCCGGAAAGAATACTCCGAAGCGCGAGGACAATGCAAGAAAGGATAATAACAATACATCGTATGCGGAGGCCCGCAATCGAAGGCCACGTGGCAATTCGGATGCCAGGAATGTCCCTGACGTGATAAAGCCGGAGCGAAATAATTCCGCCGCTACCAATTCAAGTGGAAAATCGTTCGCTTCGATGCGTGGTTCGCTGCCACGTCCTGTATCGGGTGCCTTCCGTGTTACGAGTCCTTTCGGAGTGCATTCATTGCCGGACTTGCCTGAGGCAAAATACGACAATCCCGGTATCGATGCCGAGGTGGCCAAGGGTGCCTCGGCACAGGCTGTGTATGCCGGAAAGGTTTCAGGTGTCTATAGTGTGTCCGGGTTCTCGACCGTTGTGATAGTAAATCATGGCGATTATTACACTGTTTACGGCAATCTCGCCTCATCTTCGGTCAGGGTAGGCGACAATGTCAAGGCCGGGCAGACGGTCGGTACGGTTGCCGAGGGTGAAGACAGCCCCGGCAGTGGACAGATTCATTTCGAGGTTTGGAAGAACCGCGAGAAGCAAGACCCGATGTCATGGATTCGATAAGAATAGAGAGATATAATCCGTCCATGAGACGGGATTGGGATGACTTTGTCGGGAGAAGCCGCAACGGCACCTTCCTGTTCTTTCGAGATTATATGGATTATCATAACGACAGGTTCCAGGATTGTTCCTGGATGGCATATGTCAATGGCAGATTACGTGCATTGCTGCCTGCCAATGTGGATGAGGATGGCGTTCTGCATAGTCATCAAGGCCTGACATACGGTGGATGGATAACTCCAGTAGGACATCTCGACGGGACCGATATGATGCATATCTTTGAGTCTTCACTTGATGTGTGGCGAAAAAACGGTATCACTGAACTTGATTATAAGCCGATGCCTTACATATATTGCAAGACTCCTGCTGATGAGGCAAGGTATTCCCTGTTTCGTTTAGGTGCCCGATTGACGGGATGCGGACTGAGCACTGCCATTGACCTGAATACCGGTGTGGAATTCAATCAGATGCAAAGGCGGCATCTCAAGAAATCACTTGAAATGCCGATTGTAATATCAGAGGAAACGGATGTAACGCCGTTTATGGAACTGTTGACGGTATGTCTTCAGGAGCGACATGGCGTGTTACCGGTCCATACCTGCAAGGAGTTGCAGATGCTTCATGATCGGTTTCCTGAGAATATCCGTGTTTTTGTGCTTAGCTTGGCTGAAGATGATAGGCCTCAGGCCGGTGTTTGCATGTATGACTCCGGTCTGGTTGCACATGCACAATATATAGCGACGACCTCAGAAGCCCGGCAGTCAAATCTGCTTACACCATTATTCAGCTACCTTATACAGGAAGTATTCCATAGTCGCCGTTATTTCGATTTCGGTATATCCACTGAGGACAACGGCCATTATCTGAATAGTGGATTGTTGCGGCAGAAGACTTCCTATGGAGGTTCGGGCGTTGTTTATGAACGTTACAGCCTTAAAGTCTGACAAAGGCACCGCGGAACAGGTGGTATAAGGTAGGAAGAAACTTCCCACCCTTTTCTGTATTGCGCCAAGCTTTCAACGGAATCCTTAATATCCATGAATAAGGAAATTGAAGTTGGATTAATTTGCCTTCGGCCATAGCCACACCTTTGGTCATAGGTTTGTCTCCCGTAGAAGGGTGGTCATGGGTACAGATTGTGATTGGAAAGAATCGACAGTGGAATCCTGATTGAATCACATCATATAGGAATTTTGTGTCTTCTCCTGATTGAAGCACGGGAGCTCCAAGTCCAAAACGTCTATCAAAATTGACTTTTTTAAACACTATGCTTCTACAAGCCATCTCAAAAGTGGTAATATAATATCCCTTAGGTAATGGATATGATAGGTCACATGCTATATTAGGGTATTTTTTTGGTGAACCTTTGAACTGAAAGGCTGCAAAGTCAATGGATGGATTGCTGTTAAACGTATTAATTACAGTTTGAAGCTGTTCAGCTGTATATTCCAAATCGTCATCGGCAATTAATATAATCTCGGCATCGCAGTTTGCGGATGCGTTGATTCGGTTGGCACCAAGACCAAGTTCATTAGTAAAACATACAAATACATCTTCGCGATTAGCAAGGGATTCCGGTATGATTGGATTGTCTCCGGCGAGTTGCCATGAGATAACATATCGGACACCTGGAACTTTGGGCAGGTTCATGGCCTCGACCCGAAGGATGCCTTCGGGTTTCCAGGTGGCGATGGCTACGTCAAGTTTGTTTCCCATGATGCAAAAGTAATAAAAAAAATCGGGGCGCCCAAACGGACGTCCCGAAAGTGTAATGAGTGTGCTGGAATTACTCGGCCTTGCCGTCGCTTCCCAGTACGTTGAGGATCTTGTGCTTGTACAGCTTCTCCATTTCGTCGCGTGCCGGACCCAGGTACTTGCGGGGGTCAAACTCGGCGGGCTTTGTCCACAGAGTCTTGCGGACAGCGGCCGTCATGGCCAAACGTGAGTCGGAGTCGATGTTGATCTTGCAGACATCCATCTTGGCAGCCTTGCGGAGTTCCTCCTCGGGAATACCGATTGCGTCGGGCAGCTTGCCGCCGTACTCGTTGATAATGTCCACATACTCCTGGGGAACGCTGGAGGAACCGTGGAGCACGATGGGGAAGTCGGGCAGCTTGGCCTCGACAGCCTCGAGAACGTTGAATGCCAACGGCGGGGGAACCAGACGGCCGGTCTTCGGGTCACGTGTGCACTGCTCGGGAGTGAACTTGTATGCACCGTGGCTTGTACCGATGGAGATAGCCAGAGAGTCAACACCTGTGCGGTTTACGAAATCGATGACCTCCTCAGGATCAGTGTAGGTGTGGTGGTCGGAGGAAACCTCGTCCTCAACGCCGGCCAGCACGCCGAGCTCACCCTCGACTGTCACATCGTACTGGTGTGCATAGTCGCAGACTTTCTTCGTCAAGGCAACGTTCTCTTCGTAGGGCAGGTGGCTGCCGTCGATCATGACGCTGGAGAACCCGTTGTCGATGCAGTCCTTGCAGAGCTCGAAGCTGTCACCGTGGTCCAGGTGAAGGACAATCTGGGGATGCTCCCAACCCAGAGACTTAGCGTACTCTACGGCACCCTGAGCCATGTAGCGGAGCAGGATGGGGTTGGCGTAGTTGCGGGCACCCTTCGATACCTGAAGGATGACGGGAGACTTGGTCTCGGCTGCGGCCTTGATGATGGCCTGCAGCTGCTCCATGTTGTTGAAGTTGAATGCCGGAATGGCGTAGCCTCCGTGTACAGCCTTTGCAAACATCTCGCGGGTGTTTACAAGACCTAAGCTTTTATAGTCTACCATGATTGTTTATTTGGGTTTGTTGGTAAATATCCATTCAAATTAACTGTAGGTAAGCGGTATATGGATTTTGCTCCGCCGTTTGACCCTATAATTGTAAAAAACGTTGAAACGGAAGTCTGTCAGACTGTCCCTTTCAGACTGCAAATATAGAAAAATTTCTGCAATCGGCCAAATGTTAACGCCACAGATGATATGCTCCGCGGCCACCGAGACGGGTGTAATGATAAATCATTCTCAAAAGGAGTCGTTTGGATGCTGTACAACCTGTCTTCCTCAAGGTGTAGGCAAGTAGTTTCCTGCCTAATTCCGGATGACCCTCCATAGTATATAATGCTGCTAAGTTTACACGTCGGTAATCCAGCATCTCAATCACATCCCGGCGTTCCGACACATAGTTCTGGATCATATCGATGATTCCTTCCCATTGACCTGCTTTGTCGCTGAATGAAGTTCCTGTTATGGAGATCTTCTGGCTGTAAACAATCGCACCGATGCGGTCAAGACATTTTATCCTTGGATTATGGAGCAGAAGCCGGAATCCGACTTCCCAGTCATCCCATACCCGGGCGGCAGGGTTCCATCCTCCACATAGCCTGATAAATTCAGATCGGACCATATAAGACTGTGTGCTGAGCATTCCATTGTACATATGGCAGCGCAGTACGTCATCGGTACGATATGGAGGGACGGAGTGTCTTGCGTCAAGGCCGATCAACTCACGCTTCCAGCATACCATATCGTAATCAGCGCAGGCGTTGAGGGCGTCAGGAAGTATGCCAGGCGCCATTACATCGTCGGAGTCGAAAAACTGCACCCATTCGGTACGCACGTGTTCCAGTCCCGTCTGCCTGGCGCGGGCCGCTCCGGGACGTGGCTCCGACAATACGGTAACATTCAGTTCCCTGCCATGGACAGTGGCCCATGACCGGGCTGTTTCCAGACTTTTGTCAGATGAATTATTGTCGACTATAATAATCGATAGCGGACGGATGTCCTGGGCCGCTATCGAATCCAGACATCGAATCAGCAATAATTCCCGGTTGTAAACCGGGACGACAACTGTTATTTTGCTTTGTTGCATGGGCATATTACGACTGTTTTAGAAGGTGACGCATGTATAGGATGCTGACTGTCGCGCTCAGTGCAAAGATAAGGCTCATGAATACATACCGAATGGTTGGTTCATGGATATATGAGCACAGAAAACATCCGGCACCCAATAATATGGCAATGATATAGCTGCAGCTTGCTCCTCTTGACTGTCTGTATCCATATCGATTGCGCGTAACGAGATAAATGATTATCAAGTATAAGAAATTTTCCACTACCATTGAGTATCCAAGTCCTATAAACCCGAAAAAATTGAAGAAAAGGCAGGCTAATACGAGATACAGAAGATTAGCGAAAACACCCTCGAGCCAGAAGAATAATTTTTTGTCTCCTTTGGCAAATGCAATGTATCCCATTGGGAAAGAAATGGCTTTCAGGATAATGCCAAATCCCATCCATCGCATCAACGGGGTGACGGATAGGAATGAGACGGTAAGAAGAATCCGGATTACAATGGGGGCCGACAGGATTAATAGAATCGCCAGAGGAGTTACTATAAAGGCCACGATTTGGGCCTGTCGGTTGACGATGTCATTTGTCAGGAGTCGGTCGTTGCAGACTTTCGACAGCCTTGGCATATAATCCATGGACATAGCCGTGAAAACGACTCCGGAATATTGGTTAGTGATGCTGTTGGCAGCCTGATATAAACCTACGGTATCGATTTCTCCGTATTTACGTAAGAAAATGTTTAGGAGGTATATGCTCAGCGCCGATAACAACCCCGTGGACATTAATACAACCCCAAGTGATAGAAGCCGTTTGACCAATGGCTTGTGAATATTACGGTTGAAACGGATTCGATCCCGAGGGATTACTTTACGCAGATTCCAGGAATAGAATGCCCATGTCACAAAGGAGAGAATCACCATTGCGGGGACTATGCCAAGCGTTCCGAAGAAATAGTACAGCGGTACACCGACGACCAATCCGGTAAAAGAGCCTGTCAGGGTTGCCTTGGAGATGCGTTTCAACTCGTGCATGCCTTGTAGGATGGCAAGCTTACCTCCCCCCGCGGTCGTGAGATAAATCATCACGGACAGAAGTAGGAACTGCCATGCATATGTATTGGAGCCGAATGTGACGCGGCTGAGCCATGGGCTGAACAATGCGCAGAACAATGCACCTCCAATTGCCGTGAGTTGGGTGAGTCTCAAGGCCACTGCCAGTACATGCCGAGAATCCGTGGTGTTGGCGGAAGATGCAGCCACTTCCTTGATGACAGCCATGTTGAGGCCTAAGGAAGAAATCTGGTTTATGGTGTTGGAAGAGGATGCGAACAATGATGAAATGCCCATTCCGTCAGGACCTAAGAACATGGCTACGAACTTGCCACGCACCAGGTTGACAAGTATCTGGATTACCTGCACACCTCCCAACAGAGATGTGCCTTTAAGAATGCTACGATAGCTGTTCTCGTTACCGTTGTCTTTAGTTATTTTAGTGTTTTCTGCCAATGTCTTAAGAATTTATCCGCTACAGTCGAGGATGCGTTATGGGTCTTTGCTATTCGATGTCCTTCGGCTCCCATGGCCACCATGGGCGAGGGGTCGATGATGAGCGACCTGAGTCTGTCCATCCACTCCTGGTCCGATATCATAGGGGAGAGTGGGAGTATCGCTCCTCTGTCAGGCTCGTTTATATAGTCATAGTACTCCGGCTGGGCACCGGTGCCAGTTACTTTGCCAAGAGCCATGGCTTGCAGACCGTTAGTGCCCGGTGAATATGAATACAACTGATCCAGTACAATATGGCTGCGCGACATTCTGCCAAGGTATTCGTTCAGTGGAAGGTTGCGTGCTTCGACTACCTCGCATTTGTCCGGCATCTCCTGTTCAAGACGTCGGCAGAAAGCCAGCATTCTGGCGGTTCCTTTCTGAATTTCCATCCCTCCTTTCAGGCCTATGAAAATTTGAATCTTACGATTGAAGTCAAGTTCCTCGAAAGGTACTGACGACAAGTCCAGCGGAATGTTGGCGAAGGCAAGCTTATCTCCTAAATATGGACGTGACGCCATGTCATATTCCGGAAGTATCGAAACCGCCCCGTCAACGTTGGAGTAGATATAATCGCAATGGTCTTTCATCTCAGGAGCAATCCATGCGGCACCGTGATTTGTGGTGGATTCGAATTCAGTTTTATCTTTCCCGACCATGAACTCAGAGAATTTGAACATCTCGCCGTCAAGGCAGGCTTTCACGAAATAATAGTCATTTCCGGCCAGAGTCAGGAAGATAGACCGATTTTGTTTGCGCAGGATGTCGAAGAAATAACGTATCTTTTCAGGACGTAATGAGAGAAAATGGGGATTTATGAGTTGGACTACATCATAGTCCTTAATGCTTGGAATCAGTTTGCTGACTCGGTATAGATATTTGACCGCACCCAGCATTCCCGGGGTGCGGTCCAACAGGACGTCGTAGTCGGTACGCATGTATCTGCCGCCGTCCGACACGACGGCCACTTCATGCCCTTGCTGCCTGAGTTGCCGGGCAAGACATGCATGAAGATTGGAGTAATCGCCTAAGAAAAGAATGCGCATAGTAATTACTGACGCTAATTTTGGACGTCTATTAAAGAAACGGCTCCAGACAATCTTTATTGACAGTGGAGACTATATTAGATGCGCCATACTGGAATAATGTATGTGCGCGGAGTTTTTTGTTAATTATCTTGTTAATTGATTTGTAATTGTGGAGAGGGATTGTTAAATTTGTAGCTTGAAATTGACGATAGATGAAGATACTGAATTCGCAAAGCATACATGAGGTTGACGTGGCGACGTGCGAGGAGCAGAAAATCAGCTCGATAGAGCTGATGGAGCGCGCTGCGTCCCAGATCAGTGTGGAATTGGTCTCGCGGTTCCTGCCCAGTCAGCGTTTCGTGGTGCTGGCGGGTCCGGGAAATAACGGCGGTGATGCTTTGGCCACAGCGCGGATGCTGATGGAGCAGGGTTACAGACGTGTGGAGGTCTTCCTGTTCAATGTGACGGGAAAACTGTCGCATGACTGTGATGAGGAGCGCAAGAAACTGATAATGATCGACGGCGTGGACTATACCGAGGTTAGCCGTGAGTTTACACCACCATATCTCAGTTCGGATGACGTTGTGCTTGACGGTCTGTTCGGGTCCGGCCTGAAACAGCCGTTGCAGGGAGGATTCGTATCTGTGGCCCGGTATGTCAACGAGTCCGGCGCCTTTGTGGTGTCCATCGACCTTCCATCCGGACTGTTCGGCGAATGGAACTCCCATGTAAGTCCGCGTGATGTGATACATGCCAATGTCACGTTGGCGTTTCAGCTGCCCAGACTATCCTTCTTCTTCCGCGAGAACGCTCAGGTTCTGGGCGACTGGCACTTGCTTGACATTGACCTTGATTATAAGGCCATCAAGGCCCAGTATACGGATTTCTATGTAATTGACGAGCGCAATGTGGCGCCGTTGCTGCGCGAGCGCGACCCGTTCAGCGGCAAGCGTGACTTTGGATCGACCCTGCTGTTTGCCGGCAGTTACGGCATGATGGGCGCAGCGGTAATGTGCGCCCGGGCTGTGCTCCATTCAGGCGCAGGCTTGGTTACCGTGCATTCCGCGCACTGCGGTATGCCGATAGTCCAGACGGCGTTCCCCGAGGCTATGTTCGAGCCGGACCGTAACGAACATTTTATCGCCGACATGAAGATTCATCACAATCATCAGGCCATAGGGGTGGGACCCGGCATCGGAACGCAGGATGCCACAATCGAGGCTCTTCAGGACCTGTTGCAGCATGCCACGATGCCGATGGTTATGGATGCCGACGCCCTGAACTGCATCTCCATCCGTCCGGCTTTGCTGACGTATGTCCCGGCCAAGACCATCCTTACGCCTCACATAGGAGAATTCGACCGTATGTTCGGCGAGCACAGTACGGACGAGGGCCGCTTGAAGACAGCCATCGAGATGTCGCATCAGTACAATCTCATCATCGTATTGAAAGGACATTATACCGCTGTGGTGCGTCCCACCGGACGTGTCTATTTCAACTGGACCGGCAATTCAGGAATGGCGACAGCCGGAGCCGGTGATGTCCTGACAGGCATCATCGCCTCATTCCTGAGTCAGGGTTATGAACCGGAATATGCCGCTTTGCTGGGAGTATATATCCATGGACGTGCCGGCGATATGGCCGCTGCGGAATTCGGCGAATTCGGCATGACTGCCACCGACATGATTCCTTATGTGGGACGAGTGATCCGTGACATACTACAATCTCGAAAATAAATACTGTCATGAATAAGATAATCACATGTATATTGCTGTCTACTGCCGTATTCGGCGCTTCGGCACAGCAGACGCGGCTATTGACCGCGGACAAGCACAATGAGTATGGACTGGTCTACACGTTGCCCACCACAGCTTTGAGCATCGAGGTGACGGCGCAGCGGACAGTGGAGCTTGCCGGTCCCTACTGGCAATATGCCAAGAAATATATCGGCACCGACAACGTGATTCGTCAGGATGCCGAGAAGTGGGAGATCCTGAATGTCCGGGTCACCCCCTACGGAGTGGCGGATCGCGAGACGCAGTACCTGATGCAGCTGAAACCCGGTGCGATTACATATATAGCCGTAGGCGATGACGACATGCTGCTGGCAATCAACAAGGAGGTCGAGGCCGCTCCCGTGCCTGGAACGTCATCTGCAGGCTCATTGAAGGAACGTCCTGATATCAGAGAGTACCTGCAGTACGTCGACGAGGATTTCGTATCCTCTCAGTCATCGGCCAAGCAGGCTCAGAATCTTGCGTCCAATATGATGGAGGTGCGCGATGCCAAGGTCTCGTTGACCCGGGGCACAGCCGAGACGATGCCGGCCGATGGCCAGCAGCTGAAACTGATGCTTGCGTCGCTCAAACATCAGGAAGAAGCTTTCGGAGCCGCATTCGCCGGCATCGTGCAGCGCGACACGGTGACAAGGGTATTCACTTATGTCCCTGGTGACGAGGACAAGGCTATCCTGTTTCGTATGAGCGACTTCGCGGGATTCGTGGATTCCGATGATTATGCCGGAGATCCGGTCTACATCAATGTCACGGATGTGAAGAACGCCGAGCTTCCCACCAATGCCAACGGAGAGGTAAAGAAACTCCCTAAGGATGCCGTTATGTACCGTATCCCCGGAACGGCCAAGGTGTCGTTGACATTCAAGGGTAAGACCTTGTGGAGCGGCAATAAAGAATTCTCCCAGTACGGCGTGGACTTCGGACTTCAGCCTGCCTTGTTCTCGGACAAGAAGGCCCGCTCGTATGCCGTATTCGACACTGCCACAGGAGCCTTGAAGGAAATAGGTGAAACCGCAATGGAATGACATGCCTGCGAGTTTTCTGACATTGGCTCAGTTCCAGCGGATGGTGGGTAATACCATCCGCATGAATCCTGATCTGCAGGGCGCATGGGTTATGGCCGAGATGAGTGACGTACGTGTCGCCGGAGGCCATTGCTATATGGAGCTGGTGGAAAAGGATGACCACGGAGGCATGCGTGCCAAGATGCGTGCCATGATATGGCGTGGAACCTTCGATGCGTTGCGGCGTAAGTTCATGACTGCCACCAATCGAGACATACAGAGCGGCATGAAGGTCCTTGTATACGGGTCATGCAGTCATCATGAGCTTTATGGATTGAGTTTCGTCATCAACGATATCGATCCCAGCTATACGTTGGGCGATATGGAGCGGCTACGTCGAGAAATCCTGGAACGTCTTGCGAGGGAGGGTCTGCTGGACATGAACAAACGTTTGCCGGTTCCGATGACGCCGCAGCGGATTGCAGTGGTGTCGGCCGAAGGGGCGGCCGGTTATGGCGATTTTATGAACCAGCTCACATCCAATCAACAGGGATATAAGGTATATTCATTGCTGTTCCCGGCAGTGATGCAGGGCGACAGGACTGTTCCGACGGTCATGTCTGCCTTGGACTGGGTGGAGAATTTCAAACAGTTTTTCGACTGCGTGGTGATAATCCGTGGAGGTGGCGCCACTACCGATCTTAATTCGTTCGACAATTACGACCTTGCCGCGCGTATATGTCGATTTCCGTTGCCGGTGGTTGTAGGTATCGGCCATGAGCGTGACCGTACGGTTCTGGACGAGCTGGCGTGTGTACGTTGCAAGACTCCGACAGCATGTGCGGCTTGGATTCTGGAACAGCTTGACAAGGCTTATAACCATGCCATCGACGTCAGCGGACGGATTGGCCGTTATGCCGCCGATGCCCTGCGTGGCGAGCATCTTCGACTTGGACAGACCGAGGGGGCGCTGCCTGGCATAGTGGCGCGTCGCACCATGCAGTCACGTATGGAGCTTCAGAGGAAATCGTCCAGGATTGCCACGGCGCTTCAAGGCAAGACTTCAGGCGGACGCCTTCGCATCGGGCTTCTGGCCAACAGAGTCGGAAATGCGTCTGTCCGCATCATACGGGACAGTCGAGCCAAGGAGGAACGTATTGAAGGCATGCTGAGGGTGCTCAGTCCCGAGAATATATTGAAGCGGGGTTACAGCATAACCCGTGTCAACGGGCATGCCGTAAGCTCGGCGCTGGAGCTCAAACCTGGGGACGTGCTCGAGACGACATTGCTGCAAGGCGCTGTTACCTCGACAGTCGACAACATCATTAATGATAAAAAGCCCTAATAGATGGATAATGATAAGGAAATGAAATACAGTCAGGCAATCGCTGAGCTTGAAGCGATTGTAGCCAAGATGGAGTCGAATCAATGCGACATAGACAGCCTGTCGCAGTATACGACCCGGGCACTGGAACTTTTGAAATTCTGTAAGGAACGTCTGTTCAAGGTTGATGAGGAAGTGGCCAAATGCCTGGAGGCATTGAAGGACACGATGGAGGGTCAATAAATGATTAAGGATATTAAGGAAATAGCGAAGGTACTGGGTCTGCCGGAACCTTCAGTCTGTTCACGGATCGATACATTGTTGACGGACTCCCGCGAACTCGAGGATCCCGCCGGTACCCTGTTTTTTGCAATTGCGACACGCGGTAACGACGGCCACCGCTATATTGGCGACCTCTATCGCCGTGGCGTCCGTAATTTCGTTGTGACCAGGATTCCCGAAGGAATGGAACTGACGGATGACGCCAATTTTCTGGTCGTGCCTGATGTTGTCAAGTCATTGCAGACCATAGCGCGCCGAAACCAGGATTTCGGCGGATATCTGTTGTCCATAACGGGATCGCGAGGAAAGACCACACTGAAGGAATGGATCTACCAGCTAATGGAGCCTCTTGGCGATATCTCGCGCAGTCCGCGCAGCTATAACTCGCAGATAGGTGTTCCGTTGTCCATGTGGGGTCTTGACGCCAATGCCAGATTGGGAATAATCGAGGCGGGTATTTCCCGGAAAGGAGAGATGTCGGCGTTGGCAGAGACGATACGGCCGGATGCCGTGATAATCACGAATATAGGTGATTCCCACAGCGATGGCTTTGCCGATGACGGGGAGAAAGCCTCTGAGAAGGCTCTTCTGGCTTCAATGCCTGAGACCAAGACTGTGATGTTCTGCAAGGATTATGAACTCATAACCAATGCCGTGTCCGAAACCGCTCCTGGTGCTCGGCTTGTGACATGGTCGTATGTCAATCCTGAAGCCGATGTTTTCCTTGTTAAGGAGTCTGGATGTGAAGGAATGGCAGCTCTGTCTTATGTATATAAAGGAGAACGGCATTCGTTGACGGCACCCATTCAGAAAGAATCTGACTTCGAGAATGCAGCCAATGCATTGACATTCATGTTGGAGCGAGGCGTTGCCCCGGAAGTGATAGCCGAGCGGTTCAGGGATCTGCATCGTCTTGGCACACGCCTGAATGTAAGTGACGGCGTAAATGGATGTGCTCTGATTCATGACCAGTACACGTCGGATTTCTCGTCATTGCGTCCTGCCTTGCATTTTGCCCGCCGACGTCAGACACCTGGAACCGGATTGACGTTGATCCTGAGCGATCTGCATCATGAAACGACGGATGTCGGCACTCTTTATGCCCGTATAGCCGAACTGACGCGTCATGCCGGGGTGTCGCGATTCATCGGTGTTGGCCCGCAGCTGTGTGCTCATCGGGGACTGTTTGCAGGGGATGCACTATTCTATGAGAACGTGGAGGCAATGTTGTCTGACTTGTCTGCATCCGATTTCAACAATGAGACAATACTGTTGAAAGGGTCGCCGGAGGCCCGTTTTGAGGAGGTGGAGGAGATGCTTGAGGCACGTCGTCACGAGACTGTTCTTGAGGTGAATCTCGATGCGCTGGTTTCGAATTTCAACCGTTACCGGAGAATGTTGCCCAATGGTACAGGAATCGTCTGTATGGTCAAGGCATCGGGTTATGGTGCCGGAAGCTATGAGATCGCCAAGACATTGCAGGATGCGGGAGCTGCTTACCTGGCTGTGGCGGTCCTGGATGAAGGCGTGGAATTGCGTGACAAGGGAATCACGATGCCTATCATGGTGATGAATCCGCGTGTCGCCAATTATAAATCGATGTTCGCCAACCGTCTTGAACCGGAAATATATTCAAGGACCATGCTCCAGGATGTGATTCGCGAGGCGCGCAAGAATGGTGTCAGGAACTATCCGATCCATATAAAACTGGATACGGGGATGCACCGAACCGGGTTCTGGGAAGAGGAATTGCCGGAGCTGATGGACATGATAAACGCATCGGAGCAGGTCTGTGTGCGTAGTGTGTTTTCCCATCTTTGCACTGCGGACTGTCTTGATCAGGATGAATACACGAAATTGCAGCTGAAGCGTTTCCATGACTGGTCGCAGTATATAGTGGACCATTCTGACCATAAGGTGCTGCGTCATGTGCTGAATACAGCCGGAATGCGGCGTTTCCCGGAACATCATTACGACATGGCCCGGTTAGGCATCGGTCTATACGGCGTCAGCCCTGTAGACCTTCCGGGAGACAAGCCGTTGGCAGTGGTCTCTACCTTGCGGTCGGTAATCATCGCCGTGCGGGAGTTGAAGGCCGGCGAAACGGTGGGCTATGGGCGTAAGGGAGTCTTGGACCGTGACTCAAGGATTGCGACGGTATCCATAGGATATGCCGATGGAATGAACCGGCATTTCGGGGTGGGAGCTGTCAAGGTAGTGGTAAACGGCAAGGAGGCTCCGACCGTAGGCAATATCTGCATGGACGCGTGCATGATCGATGTCACGGGCATAGACTGTAAGCCGGGCGATGCTGTGGAGATTTTCGGCCGTCACGCTCCGGTGGAGAGGCTCGCAGAGGTTCTGGACACCATTCCGTACGAGATCCTTACTTCCGTTTCGCCGCGAGTTAAGCGCGTGTACTACAGGGAATGATATTAGTCGGCCGTAATAGTCAATCTTAAGATGTATGATGAATGAGGCGGAATCGGACTCGGTCCGGTTCCGTCGGTTCTTGTTAACGAACCGATATAATAAAAAAACAGACGCATATCACTATGCATCTGATTTCCGACTAATCTCAAATCACTTTGAGATTTCGCCGTGGGTCCTAATTCTAAAATAACTATTAATCCATAACTTTACTAATGCAACAATAAATTGTCAATGAAACGATATCTTTCACTGGACTCACGTCCAACACTAACGCTTTAAAAGTATGATAATCCCGGCCAAGTCCTTCGACTCCACGCCGGGAGGAAAAGTCTGGTATAGTTATGCGGGGATGTAATCCACGCTATGTCCTTCTCTTAGAACTTTTGCAAAATTAGTTAACATTTCTGACCTGTACAAATATAAGGCGTGCAATTTTTAACACTTGAGGCGATTTAATTCGCGTATTGTGTTAAAATTATTAAAAATTGGTCAAAATGGAACATTTATAAGCAATATTGCGCTGTTCTTAACGGGGCTTTATTTGCCATTGTAATCCCTTATGGCGTCTTCCAGCCAAGGGATTTCCATATCGCACTGCATGTTGGCCGACCGTTCGATGGCCACAGGAACCACTGATACTGTTCCATGTGCCAAAGCCCACTCGTCGGTCCGGTCATTGTCCGGTTCAAGATTCTCGTATACGCCTGTAAGCCAATAGAACGGACGTCCGTGAGGATCTGTGTATTCCTTGTATTCATCGTTCCAATGCCCCTTGCATGGAACGCATAGTCGCATTTCCAATGGTGTGGTGTCTATGTTGGGAACGTTGACGTTCAGACAGATGCCGTCAGGCAGTCCATTTTCCAGCAACTTGTGGATCAGGATGTCGATTGATTTCAGGCATGGAGTGAAGTCCGCGTTCATGGAATGGTCTGTCAGGGAGAATCCGATTGACGGTATGCCGAAAGCACATCCCTCCATAGTGGCTCCCATGGTGCCGGAATAGAGGACGTTAATGGTTGCGTTGGATCCATGATTGATGCCTGCCACCACCAGATCCGGACGGCGGTCCAGAATATGATGCATGGCCAGCTTTATGCAGTCCACAGGCGTTCCCGACACTGAATATATTCTCGCGCCATTGTAGTCGGGATGGCGGGTTACGTGCAGAGGTCCCGTGACTGTGATGGCCATGGACTGCCCGGAACGTGGCTCGTCCGGACAGACGGCTACGACATCGCCGAACTGCAGTAACCTGTCGATCAGCACATGTACGCCATTGGCTGTATAGCTGTCATCGTTCGATACAAGTATGAGAGGTCTTTGGTCCATAATATCTTTAGTTATGGTTGATCACTTATTTATGCCATTAAAACGATTAAAATGGGAGTGAGGTTTTCCGTCTCAGATACCGGGCCATGATGGCTGACTTGTCGGAACCGGGCAGAGATGTCAGCACATCGTGATCGGGGAATGTATTGTAATTCTTGCGCATCCGGCGGAAATCTTTGTGGGCCTTCAGCACGGCACGGGCATTGGCGAAATCGAATTTCAACAGGAACATTGCCCAGGCCAGAGTGTCGGCCAACCGGCGTTTCAGCAACATTCTGTTCCCCCCGCGCCGTGTCATGTTCTTGTGTATCAGCAACAGGTTGTTGCGGAAATTCAGATATGTCTTTTGCGGGTTCCCCTGGTTCAGGCTTGCTCCACCCATATGATACACCGATGAGCCAGAGATTGCGTAGCACTTGAATCCGGAGTTCCATATTCGGGCACAAAGGTCGATTTCCTCCATGTGGGCGAAGAATCCGGCATCCAGGCCTCCCAGCTGAAGGTAAATGTCTCGTGGGACGGTCAGGCAAGCACCCGAGGCCCACGCCACGGGTATGGCTTCGCCGTCGTACTGTCCTCGGTCCTCCTCCACCGCGTCGAACAGTCGTCCGCGGCAGTAAGGATAGCCTAAGTTGTCGAGAGCCCCTCCGGCTGCTCCTGCGTATTCGAAACTGCTACGATTGTAGAAACTGCGGATTTTAGGCTGTACTGCTCCGGCGTCAGGATGGGATTCCATGAAGCCCAGTACGGGTTTCCACCAGTCAGGAGTGGTTTCCACATCACTGTTCAGAAGTGTCACGAACGGATATTCGCATTCCTTGATGGCGCGGTTGTATCCCTCGGCGAAACCGTAATTCCTATCGAATGCCAGAATCTTGACTTCCGGGCAATTCTGACGGATCCAGTCCACGGACCCGTCATCCGACCCGTTGTCCGCAACTATCAGGTCGCATTGGTCGCATATGGTGTCGCGGCTGACACAAGGAAGTAATTGCTGAAGCAATTTCCGACCGTTCCAGTTCAATATTATTACGCCGAGTTTCTTCATTGGTTGGGAATTATATTGTCGGTTGACAGGGTTATTGGTGTGACGGTGTTCGGCAGGGAGGCATCGAACGGAGCCTGTACGCGTATGTAGTTGTCGGTAAATCCCTGAATCATGCCGTGGTGTTCGGTATGTTCCCATAAGACTGTGGTCTCCCGGCCGATTTCATTGCGCAGGAAGCCTTTGAGCTTGCGGTCGGAGATGTCTATAAGTTCGGCCACCCGTTCATGCCGGACGCGGGGTTCCACGGGGTCGGGAAGCAGCAGGGCCGCTGTGCCGGGGCGCTCGGAGTATGGGAAGACATGAAGCCTCGTTATCGGGAGCGACTCGATGAAATCCTTGGCCTTATGCCATTCTTCGGGAGTCTCGCCCCTTGCCCCGGCAATGACGTCCACGCCTATGAACGCATGGGGCATTACACGTTTGATATGTTCTATACGCTCGCGGAACAATTCGGTGCCATAGCGTCGGTTCATCCTCTTCAGCACCAGGTCCGAGCCGGCCTGCAGAGGAATGTGGAAGTGGGGCATGAAGGCACGCGAGCCGGCGACCCAGTCGATTATCTCGTCAGTTATCAGGTTCGGTTCAATGGATGATATCCGGTATCGATCCACGCCCTCGATGTGGTCCAGTTCCTTTATCAGGTCAAAGAACGACTGTCCGTTGTCATTTCCGAACTCACCGATGTTCACTCCGGTTATTACAATTTCTTTGGCACCGTTTTCGGCGGCATCCTCCACACGTCGCACCAGGTCGGGAATCTGTCCAGAGCGGGAGCGTCCGCGGGCATAAGGAATGGTGCAGTATGTGCAGTAATAGTCGCAACCGTCCTGGATCTTCAGGAACCATCGAGTGCGGTCTCCCCGTTCGCACGAAGGTGTGAATTCCCGGATCTGACGTGAGGGGGTGACGGCTACTGTTGGATTATGGTCGTCCATCCATCGGTCCACGAATTCTGCGGCACGCAGTTTCTCGCCCGATCCGAGTACCAAGGCCACGCCTGGCAGTGCGGCCGCTTCGTCAGGCTTAAGCTGCGCGTAGCAGCCCGTCACAACTATTGATGCATCGGGGTACTGACGCGACAGATGCCGGATCAGGCTCCTGCCCTTCTTGTCGGCGGTCTCGGTGACGCTGCAGGTGTTCACCACGATTATGTCCGGGGCCGTGCCTTCGGAGGCTGTCGCGATGCCGCAGCCTCGCAATGCGCGGCCGATTGCCGATGTCTCCGAAAAGTTCAGTTTGCACCCTAATGTATAGTAGGATGCCGTTAATTTTTGACGAATTGAGCTCATTTCAGATGCAAAATTAACAAAAAAACGCGTAAATACTTGACAAAGGGGGTGCTTATTTATTAAATTTGCATTCTAAAACGCAAATTGCCCTGTTGGTTGGCATACCGACCGGGGTGCAGTTATAGAATGAAGAACAAGAATAAGGAAATCAAGATATCGTTCTGGGCATCGCATTTCACCACGATCATGACAGTGACACTGGTGCTGTTGCTTGGCGGAATAATCGCCATGGTATGGCTCGGTGCCCGTAACGAGACAACACGTCTCAAGGAACGCCTTGAGTTGTGCGTGATACTTGCGGACAGCATTCCCGACTCCCAGGGGCAAAGGCTTGCCGCCGATATCCAACGTCAGCCTTATGCAGGAACCGTGCGGTTCACCACCCGCGAGGAGGCCCTGCAAGAATGGACCGCCGATACCGGCGAGGACTTGCAGGAACTTTTCGGAGTGAATCCGCTTAGCCCCGAGGTGTCCTTTACATTGAAATCGGAGTATGGATCAAAGGAAAGCATAGCCCGAATCCGCAGCAGCCTTGCCAAGGTCCCGGGGGTGGAGAGTGTATCGAGCCCTGATGACGAGATGGTCGATGCCATGAATCATAATCTGGCACGTATCACAGTCATCCTGGGAGTGATAGCGGCGATTATGCTGCTGATAGCCTGCGTGCTGATCAACAACACCGTACATCTGGCCATTTACTCACGGCGGTTCACCATACACACCATGCAGCTTGTGGGTGCGACACGCGGATTTATCCGTAGGCCAATAGTATTGAGCAATATGCTGTGTGGATTGATAGCCGGTTTGCTGTCGTCGGGGCTCTGCGCGTTGGTCATGTGGGGTGCCAGGCATGCAGGCGTCATGGATACCGCTACATTTCTGCCATGGGGAACCTTCGGTATAGTATGTGTGGGTATGACGGTGGCCGGCGTGCTGATATGCGGTCTGTCGTCCATGCTGTCGGCTACACATTATTTACATAAGGATTACGACGAGCTGTTCCGATGATGCGGGATGGCTGCTGAACCATAATATCAAGAAGAGAATGATTAAGACTAAGTCTGTAAAGCCCAATACGGAACTTAAGCGCGAGGAGGCGTCGCAAAGGCCCTTCATGAAAACGAATTTCTGGATGATGGGGGCCTGTCTGGCTCTGATAGTCATCGGCTTCCTGCTGATGAGTGGAGGGGGCAGTTCCGATCCGAATGTGTTCAATCCAGACATCTTCAGCACCCGGCGCATCGTGGTCGGGCCGACGCTGGCTTTCCTGGGATTCCTGCTTATGGCTTTCGCCATAATCTGGACTCCGAAAAAGAAAGACAATGTATCCGAACCGGAAATCAAAAAGAGTGAGGAATAATGGAGTGGCTTGACGCATTGATATTGGGTATTGTGCAGGGACTCACCGAATATCTGCCTGTCAGCAGCAGCGGACATCTGGAGATATTCAAGGAGATTTTAGGCATCGACCTTCCGGCCGACGAGAACCTGCAGTTTGACGTCATCGTGCATGCCGCCACGGTATGCTCTACTATTGTGGTTCTGTGGCCTATGTTCCGTGACTTGTGCAGGAGTTTCTTTACATTCAAACGTGATGAGAATTTCTACTACGTATGCAAGATCCTGGTCAGCTGCATTCCTGTGGGAATCGTAGGGGTATTCTTCAAAAGCTACGTCGAGCAGATTTTCGGCAGTGGCCTGATGGTTGTAGGTATCTGCCTGTGCGTCACAGCGGCGCTGCTGGTGTTCGCGCACCTCAGCGACATCCGAGCCAGCAGGATGGTGGCTTCCAATGTGGGCCATGACATCACATGGTGGGACGCCATTGTCATCGGTATCGCTCAGGCAGTGGCGGTGTTGCCGGGCCTGAGCCGAAGCGGCACAACCATTGCGACCGGAATCATGCTGGGAACCCGGCGCGACAAGGTGGCCAGCTTCTCGTTCCTGATGGTCATTATCCCCATTCTGGGCGAGATGCTGCTGGATGTCAAGGACATGATGGAGCCGGGATATGCTGCCAGTACTGGTGCGTTGCCTCTGGTTGTCGGTTTTGTCGCTGCGTTTCTTGTGGGTTGCGTGGCGTGTGCCTGGATGCTGAACATCGTCAAGAAAGGCAAGTTGTGGTGGTTTGCTGTCTACTGTGTCATCATGGGCGTGGTCTGCATGCTGTGGCAGTGAGCGAAGATGGACGTAGGAATGTATTAATCTGAAATTTAGAGAATGGATTTTATAAGTGGGGAAATGATAGTAGTCGACAAGCCATTGGGGTGGACCTCGTTCGATGCCGTGAAGCGTCTGCGTGGGGCCATACAGCGGCGGTTGAACATGAAGCGTTTCAAGGTAGGACACGCCGGTACCTTGGATCCACTGGCTACAGGCGTGTTGATTATATGCACCGGGCGCGCCACACGTCGCATTACCGAGCTTCAGGAGGGGATGAAGGAGTATGTGGCGGAGATTACGTTCGGCGCCACGACTCCAAGCTATGACTTGGAGAAGGAGATAGATGCCACCTATCCGTGGGAACATATCACGCGGGAAGGGATCGAGGCCGTGTTGCCTCGGTTTATCGGCCACGTCATGCAGGTGCCTCCGGTGTTCTCAGCCGTTAAAATCGACGGCAAGCGGGCATATAATTACGCCCGCAAAGGGAAGGAGGTGGAAATCAAGGCCAAACCATTGGAGATACGGGAGATGGAGATTCTGGACTGGCAGGCGCCAAGACTGACATTGAGGGTGCTGTGCAGCAAGGGTACCTATATCCGTGCGTTGGCACGCGACCTGGGCCAGGCCCTTCAGTCCGGCGCGCATCTGACGGCGTTGCGACGGACCCGCGTGGGGGAGTGCCGAATCGAGAACGCAATTAGCATCGATCAGGCTGTGGAACTGATCAGTAACGGTCCTCTGGAATTCCCCGAGGATATGAACAACAGGAATATTAATTGACTTCAAATGATACAGCCGCACGTGTGCGGCAAAACCATAATATAAAGAATGAAGCTGTCTGAATTTAAATTCAAACTTCCGGAACAACTGATAGCGCAGTACCCGACGGAGAACCGTGACGAATGCCGCCTGATGGTGATTGATGCCCGTACAGGTGATGTCAGCCATGTAGTGTTCAAGGATATCATAAACTATTTCGACGAAGGAGACGTCATGGTGTTCAACAACACCAGGGTATTTCCCGCTCGTCTATACGGCAACAAAGAGAAGACCGGCGCACGGATCGAGGTCTTCCTGCTAAGAGAGCTGAACGCCGAGAGCCGCTACTGGGATGTGCTGGTTGATCCGGCCCGCAAGATACGTATCGGGAATAAACTGTACTTCGGCGAGGATGAATCGATGGTTGCCGAGGTTATCGACAACACCACGTCGCGTGGCCGTACGCTACGTTTCCTGTACGATGGCGAGTACGATGACTTCAAGAAGTCGCTGTATGCTTTGGGCGAGACACCGCTGCCCATGTATATAAAACGCCGTGTCGAGGACTCCGATGCCGAGAACTACCAGTGCATCTTTGCCGAGATGGAGGGTGCGGTGATGGCACCGGCCGCCGGCATGCATTTCAGCCGGGAACTGATGAAGCGGCTTGAGATCAAGGGCGTGGAGCGTGGGTTCCTGACCCTGCATTCCGGCTGGGGCAACTTCAAGGAAATCGATGTCGAGGACCTGACCAAGCACCGCATGGATTCCGAGCAGATGCGCGTGGACCAGAATCTGGTGGATCTTGTCAACAAGGCGCACGACGACGGCAAGCGTATCTGTGCCGTCGGCACCTCCGTGCTGCGCGGCATGGCGTCGGCTGTCTGTATGAACGGTCACCTGATGACCTACGAGGGATGGACCAACAAGTTCATCTTCCCGCCGTATGACTTCACTGTAGCGAATGCCATGGTCAGCAATTTCCATCTACCCTACAGTACCATGTTGATGATGGTGGCGGCTTTCGGGGGGTACCATACAGTCATGAAGGCTTACGAGGTTGCCGTGAAGGAGAAATATCGTTTCGGGGCATATGGCGATGCTATGTTGATACTGAAATGAGTAAGTTGATCACTTACTTAAGATCGATAAATATACATATACGGCCGGTGTGAGGGAATGTCCCGTTCATGCCGGCCGTATGGGTAAATGCGGTTAAGACTCTGATGATGAGGGCAAAATAAAAAAGATTAATTGTCTCACGACAACTAATCCTCTAACCTTAAATCTAATACCATGAAAAACACGTTGCAAAGTTAATAATATTTTTGCTAATAAAAAAGCGTTTTTGAAAGAAATTTGCTCTTGATTTGAATTTTTTAACACAAAAGCGCGAACATAAAGGTATTTTTGGAAGAAATTCGCTATTTGTTAATAGTGTTAAGTAATATTCATGGCACTTGAACGTATCACCGGCTTGGTGATTGACATTATACGGTATTCGGACCGTCACAATGTAGTGACGATGTATACACGCGAGCGGGGGCGCATGTCGTTTCTGTCCAATGTCGGGACCGGCAAGGCGGCGCGGATGCGGAATTCGCGTCTCAGGCCATTGTCGGTGGTAGCCACGGATGTGGATATCCGTGGCAACCGTGAGTTGCAGCGGTTGGGCGCCGTCACTCCCGTCATATTGTGGCAGGAACTCTATTTCAACCCGGTCAAGGTGTCGATCGTGATGTTTCTGTCGGAGTTCCTGAATACCTATCTGCGTCAATCGGATGCCGACACGGCGTTATGGGACTTTGTGGTCAGGTCGTTGGAGGGCCTTGACTGTGAGCGGAAGTCTGTCGCCAACCGTCACCTGGCGTTCCTGATCGGGCTGCTTCCGCATGCCGGTATCCAGCCGGACCTGAGCGGCGACGGCAGATGGTTCGACATGCGCGAGGGGGTGGTGACTGATTTCATCCCGTTGCATCATGATGTGGTGACAGGCGACGAGCTTCGTGCCTTGAAGGTCATCGCGCGCATGACGGCGGCCAACTGCGGTCGTTTCCGTTTCAACGCCCCTCAACGCCGCCGCCTGCTGACCGGCCTCCTGCAATACTATTCCATCCACTTCCCCGGCCTTTCCAACCTGAAATCCCCCTCCATTCTGGCCGAAACCTTCAGCTGATAATACAGTAAACCATACATGTCCTAAATTTTAGGACAGAAATGGCTGAAAGTGTCCCCAAATTTAGGACACAATGTAAACTGCAGTCATTAGCATTGTGAATGGTTGCGGGGATGGGAATAAATTTGTAACTTTGCGGGATCCTTGGAAGGAGACGCCGAGAATTCTTGCAGCCCTCAATAGGACAGGTTAATCAAATCAAATTATGAGTTGGATAATATTGATACTTGCCGGGCTGATGGAGGTCAGTTTCACGTTCTGCCTCGGCAAGACCAAGACCGCCACGGGCAATGAATTGATTGGCTGGTGGATTGGATTCCTGATTGCCTTGGCGTTGAGCATGTTCCTGATGGCTAAGGCCGCCGAGAAGCTGCCGATTGGGACTGTCTATCCGGTCTGGACCGGAATCGGAGCGGCAGGTGCCGTCCTGGTCGGCATATTCTTCTTCAATGAACCGGCCACCTTCTGGCGTATATTCTTCATCACCACCCTGATTCTCTCCATAATCGGACTGAAAGTACTGGGATAAGACATGACGGAGTCGGAACCTCGTGGTTCCGACTCCGAGTGCAGGGTAACTGGCTATTTGTTTATGTTGCTTAGCAGCGAGTCAGTAGTTGAGTTTATCGTGACATTGGCTCGGCAGCGCGAGATTGTGTATCGTGGATCAGTAGTTGGTTTCCTCGCGCATGAAGTATTCTGTCGGGTGGTAGCAGGCGGGACACTTCTCAGGCGGTGTGACGCCTTCGTAGATGTAGCCGCAGACCTGGCACTGCCACTTGATGGGCTTGCCGTCCTCGCTGCGGAACACGGTTCCGTCCTCGATCTGCCTGGCCATGGCCAGGAAGCGCTCGCGGTGATGGTTCTCGATCGTGGCGATGGCGGCGAATCGGTCAGCGATCTCGTCGAAGCCTTCCTTGCGGGCAACTGCGGCGGCGTCAGTATACAGCTTGACGCCTTCGAACTCCTCCTCGTGCGCGGCTACCTTCAGATTGTCGACAGTCTTGCCGATAACGCCGGCGTCTACTCCTATGGCAGGAGCCTCTGCATTAGCCTCGAACAGGTATTTAAGGAATATCTTGGCATGGTGCAGCTCATTGTCCGCGGTCTCGGCGAATATGTTCGCGAACTGAGGATAACCTTCCTTCTTGGCTTGCTGGCCGAAGAATGTGTAACGTGTGTATGCGCATGACTCGGCTACATAAGCTGTTGCGAGATTCTTCTGCGTCTCAGTGCCTACAAGAGTTTTGGGTAATGTGATGCCGTACATGATAATGCAAATTTAGATTTCTGTTTACGTTATGCCGAGGACTTACGGACAGCGGTACATGCCTTTTGTTCGATACCCGGTCTGCTATATGAACAAATTATGTCAAGCTATGTTCAGGCGCCGGATTCCAGAAGGTGCACTGCGATGTGTTAAATAGAGTTAAAACTGCACTTTGTTTTGCCCAATATTTACATATATGAAAAATATTGATTATTTTTGCAGTGTATTTTTCATAGTATTAAATTAAGATTAAGGTTTCTGTCAACCTCTTTGTGAAAAGGGGTTGACTTTTTTATATCCTGATTATATCATTGGGAATTTAAAGAAAAAGAGTATCAATTGATTGATACTCTTTGGTATGACATAAGACATGCAGTATAATGTCGTGAAACATGTTGCATAATTTTGTCAAAATAATATCATTTCGTGAATAGAACAATCTCGCAAAAACCGGATATGAAAAAGAAGTTTTGCACCAATCAAATATTTTTGGCCCTATCTGAATTGATGAGATTCAATAACTGCGGTAGGGCCTCCTGGGCCGGAATGTTCTTCACAACGCATTCCTTGCCGCGATAAATGCTGACGCGTCCCGGTCCTGCGCCGACATATCCATAGTCCGCATCGGCCATCTCGCCGGGACCGTTCACTATGCATCCCATTACGCCTATTTTCAAACCCTTCAGTTCGGCCGTAGCGGCCTTGACCTGCTGCAACGTGCTCTGCAGGTCAAACAATGTGCGTCCACATCCCGGGCATGAGATATATTCGGTCTTGGAAGTACGGGCACGGACGGCTTGCAGGATATCAAGCTCCAGACGGCCCAAAGTGTCTGAATCGTAGGCAGGGTCTTCCACGCGGATACCGGTTCCGTAGCCGTTAAGCAGCAATATGCCGAAATCGGCCGCAGCCTTGATACGCAGTTCGTCAAGGGTCTGTGTGTTGTACTCCATCCGCATCATTACCGGTTGCCGCCCTCCGGCAGCTACATAATTGTCGATTGCCGCAGCCATGGCTCCGACAGGGTTGGGACCTGCGGCGCTGATTTCCAATAAATTGCTGGAAACCGCTGGTCTATCGGCATGCCACGCTACAAATTTGGTACTGCCCGGCAGTGGCCCATTGTAGGCGGCAGTATGCGAGCGTGCCTCACCTGGCAGGACTGTTTCCGGCTCATCGATCCATGCGTGGCCGTCGCGTTCCGTTATGTAGTCACGCAGCATCAATGCCACAGGAACCTCGTTCTCAGGGGGCTCGCTTAGCGATACGCGGATAGTGTCGCCAAGTCCCATGGCAAGAAGCGCTCCTATTCCTGCCGCCGACTTGATGCGGCCGTCCTCGGCGTCTCCGGCCTCGGTGACGCCCAGATGCAACGGGAAATGCATATCCTCGGCATCCATGGCCCTGACGAGCAGACGCACTGTCTCAACCATGACCGTAACGTTTGAGGCCTTGACCGAGATCACGATATCGTTAAAGTCGATTTCACGAGCGATACGCAGGAATTCCATGACGCTTTCCACCATTCCGGCCGGTGAGTCTCCATAACGGCTCATGATGCGGTCCGACAGCGAGCCATGGTTAACTCCAAGACGCACTGCGGTGCCATGTGCACGGCACAGTTCCAGAAACGGCACAAAGGTACGCCGAATACGTTCAATCTCTTCCTTGTATTCCCGGTCGGTGAATTCAAGTTTCTTGAATGTGCGTGCAGCATCAACGAAGTTGCCAGGGTTGATGCGGACCTTCTCCACATGCCTGGCGGCCTCGAATGCCGCTTTGGGATTGAAATGCACGTCGGCGACCAGCGGGATGTCGCGGCCAAGTTTCTGCTTGATGTCGGCCATGTTGGCAGCTTCGCGAACGCCCTGGGTTGTAAGGCGCACGATGTCGGCACCGGCGTCGGCAATGGCGTTGATCTGCGCCACGCAGGCGGCGGTGTCGTTTGTGTTGGTATTGGTCATGGACTGGATGGCGATTGGTGCCGAGCCGCCAACTGTCACTCCGCCAACCTTTACCGCCGTTGAACGGCGACGCTCATAGTTGTAGATAGACATTGTGTGTATAATGTTTCCGTGCGGTTAGGCACGTGTCTTAATGAATCATCATCAGGAAATAGACGCAGCAGAATCCAACGGCATATCCTGCCAGGACCTGGCCGAGTGTATGGCGCCGCAGCCACAGCCTGGCCGATCCCACAAGGCCGGCGCACGCGATGGCTATAATCTGCCATACGAAGAGGTTCGGTGTGGGGAATCCATCATGGGTCATCTGTATCAGCAAAGCCACGATGCCGGCGATGCCGGCGGCATGGGCCGAGATTTTCCACCGCAGGTTCACGACCACCTGGACCAGTCCGGTAAGGGCTCCGCCAAGGTAGAACATCGTCGCCCATATCGGGAACCCCTTGGAATGCAGGAACCATGCCGTGCCCATCATGCACAGAATCGTGATGATGTAGGGTATAAGTCGTTCCGTCCGTCCGTTCAGGCCGATGTCCCGGATAAATCCCAGTCTCTTCAGGAGCGGGAAGGTAATCGCAGGGACTCCAAGATTTATGGCCGCTACTATAAGGGTGAAACCGACCTTCGGGCCCATCGGGGCATAGCTAAGGATGCTGAGTCCCAGAATCAGCATGATTCCGTAGACCGGCATCAGTAACGGCACCATCAGCCATGAAACGATGTTGCTGAACAGGGTCACGGCGTGTTCGGCATCAGTCTCGGGGCGGTTCGGTTCCGGGTCGGCATCCTGATAATAGCCGTCGTCGTCGCGTGCCGACGGTACGGCCTCCTCGGCGATTACCTCTACTACCTCATCCGGTTCGTCCGTTTCGGGTACCGGAGCGTCAGGGTCTTTGGGAGCATAGTCGGAGCAGTAGTTCTCCCGGGAGTCGTCATCGTCCAGGGGGGACTTGGGATAATATGAACTTGTGTCTAATTTCATTTCTCTTTGGGTGCTTGTTTCTCCCGTCGCGATCCGACAACTGCGGAGAACTGCGGAGGAATCGGGGTCTGGAAGTTCATGTCTTTCCGTGTTATGGGGTGTGCGAAGCGCAGCGTACGTGCATGTAGGGCCAGACGGTTGATGGGGCTGCTCTTGGCACCGTACTTGCGGTCGCCGGCGATGGGATGACCCAGATCATGCGCGTGTACGCGAATCTGGTTCTTGCGGCCTGTGTCCAGCGAGAACTGCGCCAGTGTGTATCCGTTGCCCCGGGTCAGCACCTCGTAGTGCGTCACTGCCACACGGCCTTCTTCGGGATTCTCGGTGCTGTAGACCACGAACTGCGAGTTCTCGGTCAGACGGCTCTTCACATATCCCTTGTCCTGTTCCAGATTGCCTTCCAGAACTGCCACATACAGACGTTCCAGAATGATGTTGTTCCAGTTGTGGCGCAGCACATCCTGCGCCTCCTGACTCTTGGCGAACATCATCAGTCCCGAAGTGTCGCGGTCCAGGCGGTGGACTATGAACAGTTTGTTGCGCGGGTTCTGGTCCTTCACGTAGTCACGCATTATCTCGTAGGCATTCAGTTCCTTGCGGTGGCTCTCGGTCGGGACCGACAGCAGGCCATAGCCCTTGTGTATCACCATGACGTCATCATCCTCGTACACAAGCTTGATACGTGGATGGTGGAACACGGGCCAGGGACGCGATGCGTTGAAACTGACTGTAGCGCCAGGGCCTACCTGCTCGTCGAACTGGGTCGAGACTTTGCCGTCTACCATAAGGTGTCCGAATCTGAGCCATTTCTTGATGTCGGTCCGTTTGGTGTCGGGACGTTGCATGGTCACGAACTGCATCAACGGCACCGGCTGTCCGGTGTCGTTGGTCCATTGGAAGGTGCGGTCCTCGCGCTGTGTGAATCTTCTGGGTTCCATACAATCATTATGGGTAAATCTGTCGGTGAAGCTTGATTGATAACTTCAATATTAAGAACGCAGTTAAATGCGATATGTTTCAGGAGGAGGCGGGGCAATTGAAAGGAATTCCGGCCGAGGACTTCAGGATTGCCGCTGCGAAGCGGCATTCCAGACATCGGGCGTAGTCGCAGTAGTTCTTGCGTAGCTGCAGCAATGCCTGGGAATCGGCGGCGTTCTCCGGCTGCATGCCTGCCGACATCCACTGGCGGATAAAGGTGTTGTTCTCAGGGTTCAGACCCTCCCAGATTGCCATGGCGCCTTCAGCTGATTCATAATCGCCGCGTGCGGCGCTGTAGGCATAGAGCATAGGGGCGGTGAAATTGATCATCAGCAGGTCCACGGCTCCGGACGAGAGGTGTCCTGCGGAACTGCCCGGTGTGTCGAAATCGGAATGCGTCAACCAGTAAGGCGATGGCGTCAGTCTGAACAGCTCGCGGATGTCATCGGGATTGTTTCGGCGTTCCCAGATGTCGGACAGCATGGTGAAGCCATCGGTCATGGCGGCCGAGAGCAGGGCTATCCGGTGATGCGGAAAGTTCTGCGGTCTTGTGCGGGCGTATTTCCACATGTTGACGTTCATGGGACGCAGACCGTATTTGCGGGCAAGGAAGAAGTATTCGCGTGCCAGAGTCTGGTAATATTCGTCGAAGATGTGTAGCGATGTGTCCAGCATTCCCGCCTGGCCGAACAGCAGGGCCTCGATCTGCAGGATATCGTCGGAGTGGTGATGGATGATGTTCAATGGAATAGAGCGGGCCAGAATCTCGAAGGGGTCTCCGTTCAGGTTGAAGCCCAGAGCGCGGGCCAGCGACACAAAGCAGGTGCGGTTCCAGTCGTTGCCCAGCGATTGCGCGCAGTCCATAATTCTCCGGGCCTTGGCCTGCAGCCGCTCCACTCCCAGGGTTGAAAGCCAGTCCGTGCGCGTCAGATCGGGAACCAGATGCAGATAGTGTTCGCAGGCCACGGCGTTGATGCGCTGGCTCAGGGCCTCGTACATGCGGTAGAAGCTTTCCGGCAACGAGATGACCATCTGAGGGATTTCCTTACCGTCGGCACCTGTGACGCGCGTGTCGTCGACGGCTACTGCATGAAGGATGACGTTCTGGTATGCCGGGTCGTTGTCATGGCCGTGGCGATGCCAGTCGCTGGCGCGGACATGGATCTCGACGTTCCCGGCCCAGACCTGTCCGGCAATACGGATGCGGGCGTCATGGAAATCGGGGCCGGCATCCGTGTTGTGGATGCCGGCGTACAGAATCTCCACGTCCTCGCCGCGGACCGTGACGCATCTGCGTCCCATCATCCGCTGCTTCCAGAGGTACTGGTAGAGCAGCTCCATCGTCCGGTAGTTATTTAAGGCTCCATTCGGCGCCGTTCTTGGTGTCCTTGACGTTGAAGCCGATTTCGGCGAGACGGTCGCGGATCAGGTCGGAAGTGGCCCAGTCCTTCTGGGACTTGGCGTTGGCGCGTACTTCCAGCACCAGGTCCACGGCCTTGCGGTATGGTTCCAGGTCGATTCCGGCTGCGCTTTCCTCGGGCAGGATGCCCAGCAGGTCGGTCAGCACGGTGTCGAAAAGCTTGCTCAGATCGTCGATGTTGCGCTGCGACAGCTTCAGGTTGCCGTCGGTGGCGGCGTTGATGGTCTTGACGGCATCGAAGATGTGGCTCAGCGCGATCGGAGTGTTCAGGTCGTCGTTCATCGCCTCCAGGGCTTTGCCCATATAGTCGGGCAGCGCGGCGTCATGGTCGGTCGAGGCCTTCAGGTTCTTGAGACGGCCGCGTGCCTCGTTCAGCTTCTGCAGACCCTTCTCGGCACCCTGCAGGTTCTCGTCGCTGAAGTCCAGCGGACTGCGGTAGTGGGCCTGGAGGATGAACATGCGGATCACCATCGGACCGTAGGGACGCGTCAGCAGCGGATGGTCGCCGTTGAAGAACTGCTCCAGTGTGATGAAGTTGTTGTACGACTTGCCCATCTTGGCGCCATTGATGGTAATCATGTTGTTGTGCATCCAGTAGTTCACCGCCGGGTGGCCCTGTGCGGCTACGCTCTGTGCGATCTCGCACTCATGGTGGGGGAACATCAGGTCCATTCCGCCGCCATGGATGTCGAACACGTCACCCAGGTACTTGCGTCCCATTGTGGAACATTCCAGATGCCAGCCGGGAAAGCCTTCGCTCCAGGGGCTGGGCCAGTGCATGATGTGCTCGGGCGCGGCTTTCTTCCAGAGGGCGAAGTCCAGGGGGTTGCGCTTCTCTTGCTGGCCGTCCAGCTCGCGCGTTGTGTTCAGCAGCTCCTTGATGTTGCGGCCCGACAGTATGCCGTAATGATGGTCGCGGTCGTACTTCTCCACGTCGAAGTATACTGAACCCTGGCTCTCGTATGCATAGCCGGCTTCCAGTATCTGCTTTACGTACTCGATTTGCTCGATTATATGGCCCGAAGCGTGGGGCTCGATGCTGGGAGGAAGTACGTTCAGCGCCTCCATGTCACGATGGTAGCGGTTCAGGTAATACTGCACCACTTCCATCGGCTCCAGCTGCTCAAGGCGTGCTTTCTTGGCGATTTTGTCCTCGCCCTCGTCGGCATCATGCTCCAGATGACCTACATCCGTGATGTTGCGGACATAGCGTACCTTGTATCCCAGGAAAGTCAGGTAACGGTACAGGATGTCGAAGGTGATGGCAGGGCGGGCATGTCCCAGGTGAGCGTCGCCGTAGACGGTGGGACCGCACACATACATGCCCACGTGGCCCGGGTGGACAGGCTTGAAAGCCTGCTTGGTCCGGGTCAGCGTGTTGTAGATAAGAAGGTTAGACTCCATGGGGAGTGTGGATTAGTTGTTTCCGGCGCGACCTTTGGCTGCGGCAGGCATGATCTCGCCGAACTGAGCCTCGTACTTCTGGATGTTGTCGGTCAGGGCGTACATCAGTTTCTTGGCGTTTTCCGGACTCATGATGACACGCGACACAACCGGAGCCTGGGGCATGCCGGGGGCGGCGAAGATGAAGTCAATCAGGAATTCGCTGGGGTTGTGGCCGATCATGGCCAGGTTGGTGTATTTGCCGTCGGCAAGCTCGGGGCGCAGCTGGATCTGCAGCTGCTGCTGGTTCTGGTCTTTATTTTCCATTTCCTTAATTTGATTTTCTTTATGATTGAAATCCGATTATTGTTGAAATTTACGCTGCTGTCGTAATCCCATGCAAATTTACAACATTTCCGCGATTATTCCAAAGGGTCGTCGGCAATGCACGCGTTTGACTCGATCGCGATGATGCGTCCGTCGGCCATTGAGACTATCCGGTCGGCGATCGTGGCGAGTGTCGGGTCGTGCGTTACGATGACGAATGTCTGGCCCAGCTCGTCGCGCAGACGTGCGAACAGGGCCTGTATATCGTCGCGGTTGCGAGAGTCGAGGCTTCCCGTCGGCTCATCGGCGAAAATCACGCGGGGATTGTTGACCAACGCACGGGCCACGGCGGTACGCTGGCGTTCGCCGCCCGACAGCTCGGCCGGTTTGTGGCTGCTGCGGTCTGTCAGTCCCATCATGTCCAGCAGCTCGTCGGCACGTTTCAACGCCTTGGAACGCGACATACCGCCGATCATGGCCGGAAGCGCCACGTTCTCGCGTGCGGTGAACTCAGCAAGCAACTGGTGAAACTGGAAGATGAACCCGATGTTGCGGTTGCGGAAGTCCGACAGCTTGCGGTCTGACAGTCCCGTGACGTTCACGCCGTCGTACAGCACCTGTCCGGAATCGGCCGGGTCCAGCGTCCCGGCTATCTGCAGCAGTGTCGTCTTGCCTGCGCCCGAGGGTCCCAGTATGGTTACTATCTCCCGCTCGCCGACAGTCAGGCTTACGTCGCGAAGTACGGCAAGGTTGCCGTATGACTTGTTTATGTTTCTGATCTCAAGCATGTTGTTGCCGTCTTAATGTCGTATGATGTTATATGCCTGCCAGTTTCACGACCACATGGTTCGCCAGATAAATTCCGAACATGGCAGGAATCGAGGCGATGGTCCCGAAACTGGAGCGCTTGTTGGTTTCCTCCAGCGGAATGATGGAGTAACGTCTCGGTGCCTCGGTGCTTGCAACCACTTTCAGTCCGCTGCGGATGCCCTCCTTGCGCAGTCGTTGCCGTACTACGCGCGCCAGGCCGTCCTCGCGGGTTTCCCATATGTCGAAATATCCCACGCGCGTAGGATCTATCCTTCCCCCTGCGCCCATCGAACTGATTATGGGAACCTTGTGCCGCAGACAGTGGATTATCAACGCCATCTTGGGGGCGACGGTATCGATGGCGTCGATGACGTAGTCATAATGACCGGACATAAGTTCCGGAACCTTGTCCGCCTCGATGTATTCCTGAAGGGCATCTACCGTTATGTAGGGATTGATGTCGCGGAAACGCCGGGCGAAGAGTTCCACCTTGGACTTTCCGACCGTGCTGTGGAACGCAATGAGCTGACGGTTGATGTTGCTGACGGCCACGTCATCGGCATCTATTATTGTGATGTGTCCCACACCGGTTCGCGCCAGCATCTCGGCGGCGTAGCCTCCGACCCCTCCCACACCGGCCACAAGCACATGAGCCGAAGCCAGACGCTCTAAAGCGTCCGGTCCCAGCAGGGTCTCGGTACGGTCGTACCAGTGTCCCATCAATAACCGGTCTGGGGCAGCCAGGTGCCCTTGAATCCGGTCTCCTCCAGCACCTTCAGCACCTGAGCCGCTGCCTCGGAGTCCTCCGGCATGCCGTGTACTTCCAGAATCTTGTCGGCATCTGTCAGATCCATGTCCCAATGAGCGTTGGGAAAGTTATTGTTCATTGCTTCCAGGATGCGGGTCTTGCAGCCTGCGCAACGGGCGTTTGTTTTGAATTTCATATCTTTATCTTGTTTAGTCGTAATGAGTTCGTGACTACGCATACCGAGCTGAGTGCCATTGCGGCCGAGGCGTACATGGGATTGAGCAGCCAGCCTACGGGGTACAGCACTCCTGCGGCCAGAGGTATGCCGATTGTGTTGTAGATGAATGCCCAGAACAGGTTCTGGTGTATCACCCGGAGTGTCTGGCGCGACAGGTTCAGTGCCATCGGGAGTCGGGAGATGTCGCCTGAGGCCAAGGTGAGTTGCGCGGTCTCGATGGCGATGTCGGAGCCGCCGCCCAGCGCGATCGATACATCGGCCTTGGCCAGCGCCTCGGCATCGTTTATGCCGTCACCGCACATGGCCACCTTATGGCCGTGGGCCTGCAGTTCCTGCACCTGGTTCAGCTTCTGTTCCGGCATGACCTCGGCCACAGCCTTGTCGATGCCGACCGCATGCGCCACGGTCAGGGCGGAGGCGCGTCGGTCGCCGGTCAGCAGTATGGGGGTGATTCCATCGGCCTTGAGCCGCGCCACCATGTCGGCGACGCCCGGACGCAGGGAGTCGCGTATGCCAATCGCAGCCGCAAGCCGGTCGTCGCGGTTCACTACCACGATGCTGAGTCCCTGCCGCTCCATGTCGGCGATATGCATCCGCAGTTCAAGGTTATCCGAGGTCTCGGCCAGTGCCGGGCTTCCTATCTCATATAATATTCCCCCCGAAGCGCAGCTGATCCCGCGGCCGGGAGTATAGCGGAATTCCTCAGGATCCATCTTGGCGATGCCTTCCTTGTCAAAATACGTGCAGATAGCCTCCGCCAATGGATGGGTGCTACGCGCCTCGGCGCCATAGAGGGCACGCTTCAGGGTGGCTTGGGCCTCAGGTGCCAGGTCGGCGGCAAAGAACACGTCGCTGACTTCCGGATGTCCGTTGGTCAGTGTGCCGGTCTTGTCGAAGATAACGATGTCGATTTTGGAGAGCTGTTCCAGCGCTGCGGCATCCTTGATCAGTATGCCGTTGGAGGCACCACGGCCTATGCCTACCATGATGGCCGTGGGGGTGGCCAGACCCAGTGCGCACGGGCATGCTATGACCAGGACGGATATGGAGGTCACCAGCGCCTGGGGCAGATATCGTGTCCCGATCAGTATCCACACCACGAAGGTGATGATGGCCAGTAGAATGACCGTTGGAACGAATATGGAGCTGACCTTGTCGACGACACGCTGTACAGGAGCCTTGGAGCTCTGGGCGCGTCGCACTGATGCGATGATTCGTGCCAGTTCGGTTGCGGCCCCCACGCGGCGGGCGCGGACCGTCAGCGAACCGTTGCTGCATAATGTTCCGGCCGTGACATCGGAGCCTTTGGTCTTCTCCGCCGGTATGGGTTCTCCGGACAGCATGCTCTCGTCCACGGCAGCTGTGCCTTCCGTGACGGTTCCGTCCACGGGAATCCGTTCGCCGGGGCGCACCAGCAGCATGTCGTCGGGACGTATGTCGGCTATGGGCACGGACTTCGACGTGCCGTCTGAGTTAAGGAGCAACGCCTCAGTGGGTTGCAACCCCATCAATGCGCGCAATGCATCGCCTGTATGGCGTTTGCTGCGTGCTTCCATATACTTGCCTGTCAGCACAAAGGCAATGATCATGGCCGCACCCTCGTAGTATAGGTCGGCCTGCATCCCCTTGTGCGTCAGGTATTCGGGCCAGATTGTATTGAACAGCGAGAAGAGGAAACTGACGATTGTGGATAGAGCCACGAGTGTGTCCATGGAGGGGGCCTTGGCTGTCACGGCCTTCCATCCGCGGCGGTAGAAGCCGCGTCCGCACAGCACCATCACAGCCAGTGCCATAAGCATGTACAGCCAGTTGGCGCCGGGGAAGTGTACGTGTGTCATACATAGCACGGCCAACGGAATTGTCAGCACCCATGCCAGAATCATCTGCCATGTCAGGGTGCGGAATCCCTTCTGCTCACGTTGCTGGGCGGCTTCCTCGGCCTTTTCCTGGTCGTTCTCCACAATCAGGGCATAACCCGCCTGATCAATGGCGCGGGCCATGGCCTCGGGGTCGGTTACATCCGGGTCCCACCTGACGCTCAGCGTCCCGGCTGCATAGTTTACTTCCGAGCTTTCCACGCCAGGCATCGCCTCGACCGTCTTTGCCACTGTGTTGGCGCATACGGCGCACATCATTCCCACTACGGGAAAGATGGCCGACTCGGTATTTATAGGTTTCTTATTCGCCATTCTTTTGGGTATAGGTTGTTTGCCCGAGTACCGAGGTTCTTGACGAACCCTAATCGCTGACCTCGGTACGTCACTACCGTCAGCCCACGCGGTGCGTGGGCGGGAAGTGCTAGCGGGTTATGTCGCAGGTATTCCAGCGCCGTTTCAAGTTCAACCTCGGCGGCGGGTAATTTGTTCGCATCGAAGTCCACGTTCAGAGGAGCTGTCGGGTCTGGAAGCAGCTCTTTCCCTTTCTGCACAGGTCCGGGGAATCCATCGGCAAGAACGCGGCATTTCTTCAGCACACGGTCCAGTGTCTTGCGGCTGTTTTTAGGTGCGGAAAATACGCCCGGCTTCTGAAGCACTGACACGAACAGGCCTTCGCCGCGTGTGATGTGCGGCATGAACCGTTGAGTATGCAGCACTGACAGATTGAATTCCTCCGCTGCCCATTGGACATTGTCTTCGTTTTCGGTGCGGTTGAAGGTACAGGTGGAGTATATCAGTATCCCGCCGGGCAGCAGGGCATTGACGGCGTTTCCGATGATTTCACGTTGCAGTGCAGCGCATTGACGGATCAGTCCCGGGCTCCACTGAGTTCGGGCCACGGATTCCTTGCGCATCATGCCTTCGCCGGAGCAGGGTGCGTCCACGGCGACAAGGCTGAACAGCTCGCCGTTATCGGCGAACCTTGCGGTGTCGTTGTTGGTCACCACAATATACGGATAACCCCATTTCAGCATGTTCTCGCGTAAAGCTCCGGCGCGCTGGGGCGTGAATTCGTTGGAAACCAGTGTCCATCCGTCGGGCAGCGCATTGAGTATTGAGGTGGACTTGCCGCCGGGGGCTGCGCACATGTCCAGGGCAAGTCCGGGAGCGAACCCGGAGCAATACTCTGTAACGAGGCTTTCGTAGATCATCGAGCTGGCGTCCTGGACATAGAATGCTCCGGCATGGAGCAGCGGATTGAGCGTGAACTGAGGCCGTTCGGGGAGATAGAAACCGCTTGGGCACCATGGAACGGGTTGCAACCCGTTGTAACCTAATATATCCTCGGCCCTCTTGACTGTCAGGTCGCCGAGTTTACGTCGGTTGATCTTGACGCTGACGCACGGCTTGGTGTCGAGGGCAGCCAGCAGCGCCTCGCCATCGATGTCCGGCATCTGCCGTATCATTTCCTTAAATCCCTCAGGTATCGGTGTCTCCATATCTGCAAAATTAGCAAAATTCGGGGAATGATGAAAATTTATGAGGAATTTAGTGGGGAGTGATATAAATGTGCGTGGTGTGCGGTCTTTATATTTGTTGATATGGGAAATAAGTCCTATATTTGCAAAGAATCCCGCCGGTGCGGGAGACCAATGTTAATATTTTATTTGATTTATGGACAATCAGAATCCGAACGGATACAACAATCAGACCCCTTACGGTCAGCAGAATCAGTATCAGCAACCCTTTGGTCAGCCGCAGGGCCAATACAATCAGCAGTACAATAGTCAGTACGGTCAGCCTCAGGGTCAGTACAACACCCAGTATAATCCTCAGCAACCCAACGGCCCGTACAACTGTCCGCCCGACGCTGCCAGCAAGAAGATACTGTGCGGAATCATGGCCATCCTGTTCGGAAGCCTCGGTATCCAATACTTCATCATGGGTAAGGTCTCGGCCGGCCTGCTGACCATCCTGCTGTCGCTGGTGACATGCGGCATCTGGCCGCTGCTCATGCTGGTCCAGGGTATCCTGATACTCTGCATGTCCGATGAGGATTTCGTGCAGAAATACATCTGCACGCCCAAGTCGTTCCCGATCTTCTGACATTGCTTCGGATAGTAAATGCGGCGGGTATGACGATATCCGTCGCATGTGTCATGTCCTGACTTTATAAAAATCATCATTTTTTTGTTAACTTTTATTGACATTTATGTGTTTATGTCGAAAATAAACGTTAATTTTGCAACGAAATTCTGTGACTTACAAAAGTGTTTCGCATTAGGATGAAAAACCTGTCACTGACGATAGTGGCACTGGTACTGACAATGACAAGCGGCTGCAGCGGCGCGAAGCGAACTGCAGTCAGCGAATCGGCATATGTAGCCGCACCGGAAGCCTACCATGCCGATAACGACATAGCCATGACCGTCCGCAGCCTGGTGGACGCGCTGAATGTCGGTGAAGAACTCGATTCGGCCGACTACGATTTCCATGGGGTACTGACCGACGGCACCGGACGCCCCCTCTATACCAATCTCCAGGGCACTCCTGGTCAGTGGGAGGTGGATGTCACGTCGCCCACTTCGGCGGTGATCCGCAACACCCATGTCGGCGACCTGCTGCCTTGGGATCTTGAATCCTATCTGGTTCAGAGCCTCAACACAACCGACAATGATGTGGTGAAGGTGGAGGTAGGCGAGGAGGAGGATCCTCTGGAGGGCGACACCATCTACAGGGCGGTCTATGATTTCGGGGGTGGATATCTCCGCATCGAAACACGCAAGGTGATAGCCTCCGAGGGAACCGAAGGTGCTGTAATGAACATCACCGCGGCCAAAAACATTCCCCTTGTTACCGACCGGAACTGATAAGATTCTTGCAATATTTGTATTAGTGGCGGGAATTTGTTAATTTTGTGATACCTTAGATTTGCATAGGCAAACCGAAACTGAAATATGGAACTGACTTCCGCGTTATATCTGATTCCGGTGGAATTAAGCGGAGGGCCGCTGGACAGCGTGCTCCCCGCGGGCAATCTGCGCATAGTCCGCCAGTTGCGGCACTTCGTTGTGGAGAACCTGCGCAGTGCCCGTCGCTTCCTGCGCCGCTGGGACCGGGAGTTTCCCATTGACGAATGTGAGTTCCATGAACTGAACACGCATACGGACCGTGCGGGAGTCTCGTCATGGCTGGAACCGTTGCGAAACGGTGTGCCTATTGGCCTGATGAGCGACGCCGGCTGTCCCGCTGTAGCCGACCCTGGTTCGGACATCGTGGCCATAGCACAGCGCGAGGGTTTGAAGGTAGTGCCTTTAGTAGGTCCGTCATCCATCCTGATGTCGTTGATGGCCAGCGGCTTCAACGGTCAGGGATTCGCATTCAACGGATATCTGCCCGTGGATGCGCCTGCCCGTGCGGCACGCATATCCGAGCTGGAGCGCATGGCCCAGCGTACAGGCCAGACACAGATATTCATCGAGACGCCTTACCGCAACAACCGGATGGTACAGACTCTTGCAGAGTCGCTGCGCCCGGACACGCTGCTATGCGTCGCCGCCGACATCACCGACCCTGAACGCGAGGAAATAGTGACACGTCCGGCCAAGTCATGGCGTAACGCCAAATACGATTACGACAAGCGTCCGGCAATATTCCTGATCCATGTGGCCTCTGCGGCTCCGGCCGCTGCCAGAAAGGGGGCGGCCCGACGATGAAGCGAGGCAGCAAGATATCCTTCCCGCAGCCCACGTTGCCGTTCGAGGAATTCATGGAATGGGGCGATGAAATAACGACCCCAGATGCATTGACTGCCGATAAAGCAGGCGTTGAGGCCGAAGCTGAACTGGCAATCAGCGATGAAGATAAGAAATCCGTTTCGGAAAGGCTTTTCTACATCTCGTTCGGTTCCGGCTCCAGCGGCAACAGCTGTTACATCGGCACCGATGCGGGAGGCATAATAGTCGATGCCGGAGTCCGCACGGACCTGGTGGAGGCGGCGCTGAAGAAGTATGACCTGAGCATGAAGGATGTCAAGGCGCTGTTGCTGACTCACGACCATTCCGACCATGTGCGGTATGCCTATCAGCTGCTACGCAGCAACCGGCACATGAGCATGTACTGCACGCCCCGGGTGCTGAACGGAATGTTGCGGCGTCATAACATCTCGAAACGCGTCAAGGATTATCATACTCCTATATTCAAAGAGATACCGTTCAAGATCGGGCGGCTGGAGATCGTAGCCTTCGACGTTCCGCACGACGGTACCGACAACATGGGTTTCTCAATAACCTTCGGTCATCACAACTTTGTTCTTGCTACCGATTTAGGGGAGGTTACTGAGCGTGCCGACCACTATATGAGTCAGGCCAACTATTTGGTTATCGAGTCGAACTATGACCGCGACATGTTGCGCCTTGGCAAATATCCGGAATATCTCAAGGCCCGCGTGGCCAGCGGCAACGGCCATATGGACAACGAGCACACGGCAGCGTTCCTGCGCCGCATCCTCCGGCCGGAACTGAAATATGTCTTCCTGTGCCATCTGTCCAAGGACAACAACACGCCGTCCAAGGCATTGAAGGCTGTGCGTGACGCTCTGGAGGAGTCCGGCAAGCGTGTAGGCAACGCCATAGAGGTCGCCACCGACCACCGAGCCGATGTCCAGCTCATGGCTCTCCCCCGTTACGAAGCCACGCGCCTATTCGTGTTCCATTGATTCACCGGTTTGTAAAGATAACTATTTCCTGATTCGTCGCTTTATTGAGTCTGAAAAATCTCCATGGTGGAATTTCTGCAGATTGGTTAAATGGAGGGTGATTCAGGGTGCCGCGGTGCCGCTTGCCGGGCACGTGTGGTGGCGCGCAAAGCCGCAAAGGGCTCCGCATTCAAAAGAGCTCCGCTTTAAATCAATCCCCGGGAATCAGTGTCCGGCATCAGCCGCTATGCTCGCAGAGGGTTATGGATAACCCCGGACGCGGATTTCGCTAAGCCGTCCGGATGGCTTGGCGCCCTTGGCGTATGGAATCTCGATTCCTTCGCGTCTTTGGCGGAAACGCCGATACTCCGGATGGCCGAGGAGATGACCCATTGTCCAGAGACCCCATCCAATGCCCCCTTTGCGGCTTTGTGCGCCACACGATTCTGCCGGATGTCTGATAAATCCCATGATTGATTCTCAGCAGATTGATGAAATGGAGGGTAATCCAGGGTGACGCAATGGCAGAGCCAGGAAGAAGGGGGCAAGCGTGTAGGCAACGCCATGGAGGTCGCCACCGACCATCGCGCCGATGTCCAGCTCATGGCTCTCCCCCGTTACGAAGCCACGCGCCTCTTCGTGTTCCACTGATTTACCGGTTTGTTAAGAATGCCTATTTGTCGCTGTCGCTGACTTTAATCAACTCCATCTCGAACATGTTGGGGAAGTTCGGAAGGTCGGTGGGAGAATTGAAAGATATGTGCCCATCCTTTTCCGAGCTGATCCAGAAAGCCCTATTGCCATTGTCAAACTGGTTCGCTGTGGCTATCATTTTACGGCCGTCGTTTTGAATCCTAAAAGCTATATTTTTACCACTTCCAGGTTTGAAATCTATGTGCATTTCCTCCTCATTTTTAGAGATCCAATAATAATAAATGAAATCCACATAACCACAATGGAAATATACAGTGTCGTTGCCATTTATATCGATAATCTGCGCATCGGGAATACTCACTGTGTATCCATTTGACTCGCCTCTGATAGAGGATTCAGGATATTCAGGGAACAATCCTATAAAGGTCAGTTCATCACCTTTATTGACAATCGTCACGTTATGGGTCAGGTTCCTGTATTCATCAGAATTCGCATTCATAAAAAGATGATAGTCATTATATGTGAGCTGCCAGGTTTCCGAGACGGTCTCGGGTTCCGGATCGGGTTCTGAATCCTTGCCGCATTGCGTGAACGTCAGCAGGACCACAGCCATGCAGATCAGTCTCAATAAGTCTCTCATAATCTGTGTAGTTCGGTTAGGCTGCATAAAAATAGTAAATTTCTTATTAATCTCCTAAATATTGCAAAAACGAGCGGATGCATCCAGGATGATGCATCCGCTCGTTTTGTTCGTCCAGGTCGCCCGTGGGGCGCTGCGGGGTCTGTTTGTGACGGGAGTCCGTCGGGCGGACTCCCGGATTTCGACTTTATTTGGTGACGCGTTCCAGCCAGTTGACCATTGAGAACATCACGGTCATCGACAGCAGGCAAAGGCCGGCGAAGACGGCCCAGCATTCCCACTGCTGCGGGAAGGAGTTGAGCATCGTTACGCCCAGTGCGATGAACAGGTTGCCGATAGCCGTTGATGACAGCCACAAACCCTGGCAGATGCCCTGCAGATGTTTCGGCGCGATCTTCGACACAAATGACAGACCAAGCGGGGAGATGAACAGCTCGGCCACGGTGAGGAAGAAATATGTCAGGATCAGTACGGCCGGTCCGGCCTTCATCGATTCCTTGACTGCCTCGGCAAGACCCTTGAATTCCTCGCCCGAGGGATAGTTGTAGACAATCGATACCACCATCAGGAATATATAGGCCAATGCAGTGATGGCCATACCGAAGGCAATCTTCTTCGGTGTGGAGATATCCTTGTTTCTGCGAGCCAGTGCTCCGAATATAAGCATGATGACGGGAGTGAGCACAATCACGAAGAATGGATTGATGCACTGCCAGATTTCGGGAGCGACATTATCTGTCTTAACAAAGTCGCGGGCGAAAACGGAGAGCGACTGTCCGTTCTGATGGAACGAGAACCAGAAGAACACCACGACGAGCAGCACGGCGTAAAGAGCGAACATACGCTGCTTGATTTCCTTGGCGTCGCTGTTGGCCTGACCGTCGGAAGTGGCGGAGTCCTTGGCCTTTTTGACAGGATTGGGGAGGCGCTTCATTACCCACGCGAATACGGCAAGGGATATAAGCATGGCCACCACGGATGCGATGAACGAGAAATGAACTCCGGTGTTGAAGATCTGAAGATACTCGGTGCAGAATCCGCTGTCGACAGCTCCCTCGTAACCGACTTTGCCGGCAAGTTCCACTAAGTTCGCGTGGTCGCCGGCCGACATGTTGCCGGCATCGTTGAGAAGCTTGTGACACAGACGTGGCAGGTCGGCGTTGTAGGCCAGGTTGTGTGCCTTGAGCCAGAACTCGCGCAGCAGCGGAGCGATGAACGGTGCGATAACGCCACCGATGTTGATGAATACATAGAAGATCTGGAAACCGGAATCACGACGGCTTTTGGCAATCTCAAGTTCCTTTGGTCCCTTTTTGGCAGCCTCGGCCTCGAAATTGTCGTAGAGCTGGCCCACGATCGCCTGAAGGTTTCCTTTGAACAGACCGTTTCCGAATGCTATGATGAACAGGGCGAAGCATGTGAACACCAGTACCCACGACACCCCTCCGGCGGGACCGTCGGAGAAGACGGGTATCGACAGGAGTGCGTATCCGACAGCCATGGACAGCAGGCCTCCGATGATCGTGGCCTTGTACTTCTGTGTACGGTCCGCAATCATGCCGCCCGGGAGGCTAAGGACGTAGATCAGGAAATAGAAGATGGCGTAGATCCAGCCTGCGGCGGCATCACTGATGCCGAATTTGGAACATAGGAACAGCAGGAGGACTGCGTTCATGATGTAGTAGCCGAAGCGCTCGCCCATGTTGGCGATGGCTGCGGGTATCAGACCCTTGGGATGGTCACGGTGCGCCTTGATACAGTAGAACACCAGCAACGGTATCACCAGTACCAGAATGCACAGCAGGATGGCCAATGCCGAATGTTCCTGCCAGAATTGAGAAATTGATAATAGCATATGGGTTGTGATTGTTGATTGTTTCTTGACGTTGGTTCTGTTTAACGCCGGTTGGATTCAGGACCCCGACGTTTTATTTCCCGGCCTCATCCATTAACTGGAACGCGGTGGCGTAGTCGCGTATCTGCTTCACCATTGCCACGAGTCCGTTGCTGCGGGTGGGCGACAGATGCTGGGCCAGACCGATACGGTCCACGAAGTAGAGGTCGGCGTCCAGGATCTCGCGCGGCGTGCGGTCGTTGAGCACGCGCATCAGCAGGGCCACGATGCCCTTCACGATCAGTGCGTCGGAATCGGCGTCGAAATGAATGCGGCCGTCATCCATGCGGTGGGCGGCGATCCATACGCGGCTCTGACAGCCATCGATCAGGTTGGCCGGCGTCTTCTCCGACTCCGGGAATTCCGGCAGGGTCTCGCCCTGCTCTATGATGTAGGCGTAGCGGTCCATCCAGTCTTCGCCCAGACCCCCGAATTCCTCTATTATCTCGTCTTGTGTCTCGTTGATTGTTGACATGTGTTTGTGGTTTGGTGTGCCTTTCATGGCGAAAAGCGTATTGTACTTGCCAAAGTTACGAAAATTTTTCCGAAAACAGATAGAATAAGGTGCATTTTCTGCCCTAAAAAACGAATTAATAAAAATTAAGGCGGAATATTTTGGTGGAATGGATAAAAATAGCTAATTTTGCATCGTAAGTCGTAGGCGCGGCATGATGAGTCGTGCACCCACTTCTCCTGAGGTGCTTCAAGAAGTATGTCTCAGGGGTATTTTTTACTATCTTTCACAGAATCGGATAAAAGAAAAATGGCAACATATCTGACCCAGGAAGGGTACAATAAGAAAATGGAGGAGCTGTCGGCCCTGGAGGCGCAGCGCCCTATGATCAAGCAGGCGATTGCCGAGGCCCGCGACAAGGGCGACCTATCGGAGAATGCCGAGTACGATGCCGCCAAGGAGGCTCAGGGTATGCTGGAGATGAAGATTTCCAAGCTGAAGGAGCTTGTGGCGACAGCACGCATCATTGATGACTCGAAACTCAATACCGAGATTGTCCAGCTGCTGAACAAGGTCACCATCAAGAACAAGGCCAACGGCATGCAGATGACCTACGCCATCGTGACCGAGAACGAGGCCAACCTGCGTGAGATGAAGATTGCCAGCAATACGCCGATCGCCAAGGCCCTGATGGGGCACCGCGTTGGCGATGTGGTCAAGGTCCAGGTCCCGGCCGGGGTAATGGACTTCGAGATTATTAAAATCGACATTTAAGTTACCTACATAGCTGCTCTGCCCGGCCTCAAAGCAGCCAGCCGGGCACTTGCGTAACCAGCGCCCGGCGCCGTTCGGGCTTAAAAATCACCAACCATGACAATATTCTCAAGAATCATAGCCGGGGAAATACCCTGTTACAAAGTCGCCGAGGACGAGAATTATTTCGCCTTCCTCGACATCAACCCGGTGAATTGGGGCCATACCCTGGTGGTGCCCAAACGGGAGACCGATTACATCTTCGATATCGACGACGACGAGCTGGCCGGGATGGTGTTGTTCGCCAAGAAAGTCGCCAAAGCCATGAAAAAGGCAATACCCTGCCGAAAGATAGGTGTGACGGTCCTGGGTCTGGAGGTTCCGCATGCGCACATCCATCTCGTTCCGCTGGAGCGAGAGGGTGACATGGACTTCAGCAACAAGATTTCGGATCCTGATCCGGAAAGGATGAAGTCCATTGCCAACGCCATAAGCGGCGCCCTGGACTGACCCGAATTTAAATTTGAATTCATGAAACTCTCATCGGGACGCCCAAAAGGCGCCCCGACTTTGTTATAGATGTTAGTAGGTGCTAAGTCATAGTGACGAGGTGTTTTTAAGTCATAGTGACGAGGTGATAAGGAGATAGAAAATAGACGAAAACCCAAGATATGGAGAATTTTAGATTCCAGTCGCCTACGGAGTTCATCTTCGGACGTGACACACAGAAAGAGACAGGCGCGGCCCTGAAACGTTACGGAGCCCAGCGAGTAATGATAGTGTACGGCAGCGACCGCATCAAGCGCGAAGGTCTGTTCAAGCAGATCACTGATTCCATCGAGGCCGCCGGCCTGGAATGGGTGGAGTATGGCGGCATTGCTCCCAACCCCACCGCCGCGAGTGTCTATCAGGGTATAGAGGTCGCCGTTCGCGAGGGAGTGAACTTCCTGCTGGCCGTCGGAGGCGGAAGCCCAATAGATGCCGCCAAGGGAATAGCCTTGGGCGCCGTTTATAGCGGCGACTTCTGGGATTTCTATTGCGGCAAGGCGCAGCCTGTCGCCGCTCTGCCCGTGGGTGTGGTTCTGACCATTCCGGCCGCCGGCAGCGAGGGCAGCGGCAACTCCGTCATCACCAACGAGAAGACCCACCAGAAGATATCCGTGCGCTATCCATTCGTGCTCCGTCCCCGCTTCGCGGTGATGAACCCGGAGCTGACCTATTCGCTGCCCTGGTTCCAGACGGCCTGCGGCGTTGTGGACATGATGGCGCATATCTACGAACGCTATTTCTCGCCGACGGTAGGCACGCAGCTGGTGGACGCATATTCGGAAGCCATCCTGCGCGACGTGATGGACCAGGCCATGACCCTGCGTCTGGACGGCGAGAACTATGACGCCCGTGCCGACGTGATGTGGGCCGGAACGCTGGCCCACAACGGCCTGTGCGGAGTAGGTAAGGTCGAGGATTGGTCGTCACACCGTCTGGAGCATGAGGTCTCGGCTTTCTACGACGTGGCGCATGGAGCCGGTCTGGCTGTGATGATCCCCGCATGGATGACGTTCTGCGCCCGACGCAACCCCGACAAGCTGTGGCGCTTCGCCATCAATGTGATGAGCGTCAACCCCGTGGGAAAGGATACGGAGGAGATAATCGACGAGGGTATATCTGAACTGAAGAACTTCTACCACGACATGGGTCTGACCACCAATCTGCGCGAGCTGGTGGGCAAGGAGCCGGATATCGACATGATGGTCGAGTCGCTGCACCGCAACATGGGCGATACACTGGGTGCTTACGTGCCGCTGTCGATGGAAGACTGCCGCGAAATCTATAAACTTGCCCTGGAAGGTTAGACCATGGAGATCACGAATTTCATCAAGCTTTACGAGAAGAGCTTCATCGAGAACTGGGATCTCCCGGCGCTGTCGGATTATGTCTCGGGCAAGACTATAAACTATAGCGAACTGGCCACCAATATCGCGAAGATTCACTTGTTCTTCCAGAATATCGGTGTCAAGCCTGGTTCCAGGATCGCCATCTGCGGCAAGGACTCCATGAACTGGGTGATGGTGTACATGGCTACGGTGACGTACGGCGCGGTGATAGTCCCCATTCTGGCGGACTTCAATCCGCATGACGTCACTCACATCGTGAACCATTCAGAGGCTCAGCTGCTGTTTGTCTCCAAGTCCATATGGGAGCTGATGGAGCCTGAGAAACTGCTGAACCTGAAGGGAGTGCTGAGTATCGAGGACTTCAAGTGCCTGGATGAACGTCCGGGCTTCGAGATCAACCGGATGCTGCGTCTGCTGACACGGCGCTTCCGCGCCAAATATCCCAAGGGTTACGGCTCGACCGATATCCATTATGCCGACCGCGACAATTCGGAAGTGGTGGAGATCAATTATACTTCAGGTACCACGGGATTCTCGAAGGGCGTGATGCTGACAGGCGGGAACCTGGCGGGCAATGTATGTTTCGGTATCGACACGCAGCTCCATTTCCGCAGCAGCCGTGCGCTGGCGTTCCTGCCGATGGCGCACGCCTACGGATGCGCGTTCGATATGCTGACGCCTCTGGCCGTCGGCTCGCATATAACCATATTGGGCAAGACTCCCTCGCCGCGCATCCTGATCAAGGCGTTGAATGAGGTGAAGCCGAACCTGGTGATCTGTGTGCCGCTGATCCTGGAGAAGATCTACAAGAACCAGATTCTGCCGATGATCTCCAAGGGAACAATGCGCTGGACGTTAGCTGTGCCCTTGCTGGATACCTATATTTACGGCAAGATCAGGCGCAAGCTGGTGGATGCTTTCGGCGGCGAGTTCGAACAGGTCATAGTGGGGGGCGCCCCGCTGAACCATGAGGTGGAGGAGTTCCTGCACAAGATCAAGTTTCCCTTCACGGTCGGCTACGGCATGACGGAGTGCGGTCCGCTGATCAGCTATACGCATTGGAGGAAATTCATTCCCGGTTCGTCGGGGCGTCTGCTGCCTGACATGCAGGCTTTGATTCTGTCGGATGACCCGGAGCACATCCCCGGCGAGATCTGCGTCAAGGGTCCGAACGTCATGAAGGGTTACTACAAGAATCCTCAGGCCACCGAGCTGGTTCTGGACCGTGACGGCTGGCTCAAGACCGGCGACATGGGCACCATGACCAGCGATGGAACGTTGTTCCTGCGCGGCCGCAGCAAGACAATGATCCTGTCGGCATCAGGACAGAATATCTACCCTGAGGAAATCGAGGCCAAGCTGAACAACATGCCGTTCGTCGCCGAGAGTCTTGTGGTGGAGCGTGACGGCAAGCTGGTGGGTCTGGTGTACCCGGACTATGACGCCCTGGACCGCTTCGATGTCTCCACGGCCAATATGGAGGGAACAATGGAGAATATCCGCAAGGAATTGAACGAGCTTGTCGCGCCTTATGAGCGTATATCCAAGATAATTCTTATGCCCAACGAGTTCGAGAAGACTCCCAAACGAAGTATCAAGCGCTTTCTTTACACCCATTGATATCACGAAGTCTTGTCAACCATTTCTGTGGTTCCGATGTTGTAATGTTACGACATTAAATCCCCTAAAGTTTGCTGAGACGAGATGGAACGAAGAATGGTAGAAGATACTAAAGTCGGCTATGACAGGCATAGCCTTGGTGTAAGAATGCTGGTGGCGCTGATAGCGTTGTCGGTGATTGGTACGATAATATGTGTGACGCTGGCCATTCTGCGCGTCGCCGTCGAGACCGTGGTCGTTACCGCCGGTGTCCTGGCGTTGGTCGGTATGGTATGCGTAGTGTGGGTAAACGGCGTGAAATACCGGATTGAGGCCATACGCTACAGGCGTGAACTCGATACTCGGCAACAGGAGTCTTTTGACATCTGACCGAAATATTACGAATATAAAGAAACGCGACCTTCATCCGAAGGTCGCGTTGTTTATTTCGTCATGACGGCGGTCATTTGATCTTGAAGTGGTCGCCGCTCTCCTTGACGATACGTTCGTAATATTGTCTGTCGTAGCCGGGGAAGGAGGGATAGAGGGGCAGACCGTACTCCGACTTCATGAAGTTGCCGTCCTTGTCGGTCTTCTTCTGATTTCCGTCCATGAACTTTACGAACAGATATCCCGCCAGGTTGCGGTAGGCGTCCGTGGCCTTCTTTGCGGCTTCGGCGCCTAAGCGGTTGGCCGCGTTGCGGTAAGCCTCCATGTCATTGGCCTCCACGGCTCCGGCCAGCATGGTGTCGTTGCCGGGCAGCTCCTTGAAGAATCCTTTCTCCAGTCCGCACTGCACCTTGCGGATGTCCGGAATCATGCGGTCGTAGCGGGTATAGGCTTCGTTGGCCACTATGTTGTTTACCCAGAAATTCGAGTTAAGGTCCAGGGTGTTCACGTCGCCATACTGAAGCTCGGCCGGAACCTGGGTCATTCCGCAGTAGAAAGGCATGTAGACCGTGGTGTTGGTGTCGTCGGTACCGAACCAGAACAATCCGCCGACGGGGTCAGGGAGCCAGTCGCGGCTCTGCGAGACGAAGCTCCATCCGGTCTGCTGTGTGGCGATGGCACGCTCCATGGTGTAGGTGTGGCCGTCCACCTCGAAATCCATGGGACGCCAGCGGTAGGGTACATGGAACGGTCCGGCACCTACATCAAGTGTCATGTCGTAGGGAGTGCCCTGGAACAGGTCGCGCATGGCTTCCTGCATGCCTTCCGGGCTGACCTTGCGGTCCGGGATGATGTATAGGGGCATCGGCTCGTCGCTCTTGGCGTCCACCCATGCGAAGTATCGGTCGGCGCCGTCGTTGAAGCGACGGAAATACGACCATACGCGTCCGTCGCATCCGCGACGGGTTCCGGCGTCATGCTCGGCGAAGGCATCGGCGAACGAGAAATCCTCGTCCTTGCCATTGAAGTAGCCGCGCTTGCGGGCGAACTTGATCATGTCCTTGGCGTAGCGTACGTTCTCCTTGTCCTTCAGGTTCACCTGGCGGATACGCGGTTCGTTGGCATGGCCGGAGATGGCGTTGTCGGGGATACGTACGGCAATCCATACGGCACCCTTCTCGGCACCCTTTCCGATCATCTCCATGACCCAGACCTCGTTCTTATCGGCGATGGTGAATGACTCGCCGCTTGAGGCGTAACCGTATTTCTGGACCAGATCGGTCATGATGTCGATGGCTTCGCGTGCCGACTTGGCGCGTTCCAGCGTAACGTAGATCAGCGAGCCGTAATCCATCACGGCCTGTCCCGTGGTGTCCACAAGTTCCTCGCGTCCACCCCAGGTGGACTCGCCTATGGCTACCTGATGCTCGTTCATGTTGCCAACCACGTTGTAGGTGACGGGTGCCTGTGGAATCTCACCGAGCGGTTTGGCGGTGTCCCATTCCACAATCTTGCGCGTCTCGCCGGGGGCATGGGTTCCGGCTGCGGCGTGATGCAGGTAGCCGAACAGATTGTGCGAGTCGGCGGAGTAGGACATCATCACCGAGCCGTCGGTAGTGGCGCCTTTGCCGGCGATCAGGTTGGTGCAGCACAGCGCCGACAGGCTTCCAACTGTCAGTGCCGCCGCGCTCAAGATACTTCTATGCTTCATATTCTGTTTGCGTTGTTGATTGCTGTACGTTGATTAAATGTACAAAGATAAGCAATTTAGCTGTAATCTACAAATCGTAGTGTCGAATGGCATTGCCGGTGGTCATGGGGGTGATTTACGTCAGGTAGGGACATAAAAAAAGATTGATTGTCATCACGACACTCAATCTTGCGTTAACCTTAAAAATCTAATACCATGAAAAACTCGATGCAAAATTAATAATTATTTTTTAAAACAATGCTCTATAACATAAAATTTCGCTTGCATTTAATATTCTTTAACATTTATGGGCAATATATGTATCGATTTTAATATTCATTTACATATTACACCCGAAAATCATCCCATTCGTGGCAAATCACAGGATTGGTAATAAACATCTTAAAATTTTGTCCTTTCAGCATTTTTATATACTTTTGGTCTCCTTTTCAGATTGAACAACATAACAACGACATGAATAAACTCCTGTATCTGGTCATCATCTGTCTGCTGGCGCACATAGGCGTTGCTTCCTGCGGGCACAAGCCATCCAAATCGGAGCCCTATCTTCTAAGCCTGGACTCCACACTCGACAAAGCCAGTGAATACGAAATCCAGAAGAAACGGAGCACACTGGACCTGACACACAGATACCAGCGCGCCACCAACCCGATCGACAGATATTTCTATGCGTCCCAGCTGGCTGATGAATATACGATATTCCGCATCGACTCGGCCATGAAATACATCGACATCTGCATGTCATTGGCCAACCAGACAGAAAACCGCAGCTGGAGATTCGCCAGCCTGATACGCAAGACCGACATGCTGACAGGTACCGGCCTGTTGCAGAACGCCGAAGAGACCATGCTTTCCATCGACACAACGGGGCTGTCGCGCGACGAGATGATTCAGTATTACGGAATGATGATCTTCCTATACAGCCATCTTGGCTCATACCGTGGAGGAGACTCCAATATGTACTATACCATGGAGAGGTCGTACAAGGATTCCATAATGAGAATCATTCCCAAAGGCCATCCGGAGTATCTGTGGTTCCGCAGCTGGGATGTTCTGGGGAGCGACACCAAGGACTCGACCCTGATTCCGGCTCTGGTCGACAAAATCGACAAGTCCGATAAGAACAGCCGCCAGGACGCAAAGGAAGCGTACATCCTGTCCAAGCTGTACGAAGAAGCCGGCGACTCCCTGAACGCACTCAAGTACATGGTTCTGGCCGCGGAAGTGGACATCGCGATCGACAATGCCGAAATCGCCTCTATGGAGGAACTGGCCAACATGCTCTACGAAGCTGGCGACGTGAACCGCGCGTACCGATACATAAACTACAGCATCAACAAGTCCATCTCCTACCCCAACCGCGTGCGTGCCCTGAGCGAGATGCGTGTGCTGGACAAAATCAGCAAGGTCTACCAGGAACGGATCCGCCGACAGAACCACCTGACTGAGACAGCACTGATCATAGCCTCCCTGCTGGCACTCATTTTACTGATAGCCGCCGCATGGATCGTAAGGCAGAACAGACGGCTGCGCAACCGCAACGAGCATCTGGCCGAGGTAAGCGCTGACCTGGCACGCAACAATATCGAGCTTTCCGAGGCCAAGAAGCATATCGAGGTGTCCAACAACGAGCTGAACCGCCTGAACTATGACCTGAAACGGAAAAACGAACAGCTTAACGAAGCAAACTATGTCAAGGAGGAGTACATCGGCTCGGTTTTCACGATATGCTCGAACTACATAAAGCGGATGGAGGAATTCCGACGTACGGTTTACGCCAAGGCCAAGAACAAACAGTACACCGACATTATCAGGGCCACCGAGGGCAACGACACCACCAAACAGGAACTGAAGAAACTGTTCAACTCATTCGATTCCGTGTTCCTGCACATATATCCGGACTTCGTAGCCGACTTCAACACCCTGCTGCAGGATGACCAGCATGTCACGCCCAAGGAGGGTGAGCTCCTCAACACCGAGCTCCGCATCTACGCGCTGGTGCGTCTGGGAATCGCCGACAGCGTCAAGATCGCCGAGTTCCTGCACTGCTCCCCGCAGACCGTCTACAACTACCGCTACAATATGCGCAACCGCGCCAAGGTGGACAAGAAAGACTTCGCCGAACGTGTCCACACACTGGGCCAGTTCATCCGCGAGGACGCATGACCAGACTACTTTAGTGAATAATTTTTCTTACTTATTTCATTCAGTCTCGTTTTTTCATATAATTACATCTCAATAATTTAGGGGCCTTTGGCCCCTTACTTTTTGCTTTTAACCGCCGAAAAACGCTTTGTTAAATAATGTAACTTTGCATTGCCACGATAAACTAAGGCCATGACAAACGGCCCCATGAAGATCTGACTCAATTTCACAAACAACATCATAACTAACAAACCAAGATCGCATGAAATCTAAATGGAAACTCGGACTGAATGCCTTGTGGCTGGTTCTGACGATGCTATGCAGTTTGCCAGCATACGCGCAGAACTTCACGGCGACAGGTACGGTCACTGACAGCAATGACGAGCCTCTGATCGGCGTCACCATCATGGTGAAGGGACATGCCGGCATGGGCACAACAACTGACGTCGACGGTAATTTCAAGATCTCCGTTCCGACGGGGTCCACCCTCAAGTTCTCCTACATCGGCTATCTCACCATCGAGAAGAAAGCCGAGGCCAAGATGGACATCGTAATGAACGAAGACAACCAGAGCCTTGACGAGGTTGTCGTGATCGGTTACGGTAAGGTAAAGCGCAAGGACCTGACCACTGCCGTATCGACCGTCGACGAGCAGGCTCTGGAGAACCGCCCCATCGTGTCGGCCGCACAGGCCCTGCAGGGCAAAGCCGCCGGCGTGGCCGTGCAGATGCCCACGGGTGCCCCTGGCGCCGGAATGACGGTTCGCGTGCGCGGCACAACCTCGTTCAACGGATCGAACGAACCCCTCTACGTCGTGGACGGCGTACCTGTTGACAATGTCAACTTCCTTTCGCCCAGCGACATCGAGAGCATGCAGATCCTGAAGGACGCGTCCTCGGCCGCCATCTACGGCTCGCGAGGCGCAAACGGTGTCGTGATCATCACGACCAAGTCCGGCAAGACCGGCGACGCCAAGATCTCGCTGAACGTCCAGGGTGGGTTCTCGCATGTCGCCAAGAAAATCAACTCCTTGAACACCGCCGAGTACAAGGACCTGATGGACGAGCTCGGACTGGTGCATCTGCCCGACGGGCTTACCGACCAGACAGACTGGTTCGACGAGACCTACCGTACAGGAAACACCCAGACCTACCAGCTGTCCGTATCGCAGCAGTCCGACAAGATCAAATACTATCTGTCCGGCGGCTACCAGCGTGACGGCGGTATCCTGAAGAGCTCCTTCTTCCAGCGTTACAACTTCCGCGCCAACGTGGAGGGCAAGATCCGCAAGTGGCTGACCGCCCGCGCCAACATCGTATACTCAGACTACTCATCCAACGGCGGCGGCGCCATGGGTACGGTCGGTAACCGTGGCGGCGTAATCCTGGCTGTCATCAACACCCCCAAGTACGCCCCAATATGGGATCCCGCCGATCCCACACGTTACTATAACAACTTCTACGGCCTGAACATGCAGAGCCCGCTCGAGAACGAGGCACGCCAGAAAGCGAACCGCAACCGCGAGAGCCGCCTGCTGGCTTCCGGCGAGCTGTTCTTCGACATCATCAAGGGCCTGACGTTCTCCACCAAGTTCACCATGGACCGCCGCAACGGATGGAACACCTCGTTCCTGGATCCCAACTTGACCACCCGTGGCCGCGAGCAGGGCGGCGAGGGCTACGACGGCCGCAACCGCAACACTGTCCTGACATGGGATAACGTCGCCAACTACAACTTCACCGTCGGCAAGAGCACCTGGGACATCACCGCAGGTACGTCCTGGACCGACTCCGACTACTCCAACAACTGGATCAACGGCCAGTACTACCGTAACGGCAAGATCCAGACATTGAACGCCGCCAACAAGATCAGCTGGACCGGCACCGGCTCAAGCGCCTCGCAGTGGGGCATCATGTCTGTGCTGGGTCGTGTCTCGTACAACTATGACTCCCGTTACCTTATCTCAGCCAACATCCGTTACGACGGCTCCTCCAAACTGCACCCCGACCACCGTTGGAAAGCGTTCCCCTCGGTATCGGCCGCATGGCGCATCTCGCAGGAAAAGTTCCTGGAGGATGTCAACTGGATCTCCGATCTGAAACTCCGCGCAGGCTGGGGTATGACGGGCAACCAGGACGGCGTGGGCGACTACGCGTACCTGCAGCGCTACAACATCAACCGTGTGGAATGGTTCAAGGAAGGCAACGAGACCGCGGTGCCCACAATCTCCCAGGCCAACCTCCGCACACGCGACCTGACATGGGAGACAACAACCCAGACCGGTGTCGGCGTCGACTTTTCCGTACTGCAGAACCGCATCGAGTTCAGCGCCGACTGGTACTACAAGCGCACCACCGACATGCTGATGTGGGTATCGCTACCCTCGGGATCCGCAGCCGCAAGCTCAATCCAGCGTAACGAAGGCACGATGACCAACCAGGGATTTGAGTTCAGCATTACCTCGCGCAACTTCATCGGCGCGTTCAGCTGGACCACCAACCTGAACATGTCGTTCAACAAGAACAAGCTCAACAAGCTGGAGCTCCAGAAGGTCTATCTGGACGCCGTCACCAGCGAGAATGTCAACGAAGCCGTTGTCCGCAACGAGCCGGGCCGCTCCCTTGGTGGCTTCTACGGCTACATAGCCAACGGCGTGGACCCCGAGACCGGCGACATGATGTACGAGGACCTCAACAACGACGGCCGCATCTCCTCGTCCGACCGCACGTTCATCGGCGACCCTAACCCCGACTTCACCTTCGGCATGACCAACACCTTCTCATGGAAGGGATTCAACCTGAGCATCTTCCTGCAGGGTTCCTACGGCAACGACATCTTCAACGCCTCGCGCATGGAGACGGAGGGTATGTACGACGGCAAGAATCAGACCACCAAGGTCCTGGACCGCTGGCGTATTCCAGGCCAGATCACCGATGTGCCCCGCGCCGGATGGAACATGCGCAACTCCACGTACTTCGTCGAGGACGGCAGCTACCTGCGCATCAAGGACATCTCGCTCAGCTACGACTTCACCTTCCCGGCACTCCGCAAGATCGGAATCACGCGCCTGCAGCCCTACTTCACGGTTTCGAACCTGCTGACGTTCACCAAGTATTCCGGAATGGACCCCGAGGTCAACCAGTGGGGCAGCAGCGGTGCCGTCCAGGGTATTGACTGGGGCACCTATCCTCATTGCAAGAGTTACGTATTCGGTATTCACATTGACTTCTAACATTCACGACAACAATGAAAAAAATATATTCTATAGGTCTTGCCCTTGCGGTTTCGGCATCAATGGTGTCGTGCTCGCTGGACTACAATCCCGTCAGCGACTACTCCGACGTGACCGAGGGTGACATAGACGAGGAGCAGGAGGAGACCATCTATCAGAACCGCGCTGACGCAGAGAGCGCCCTGACGGCCCTCTACAACGATTTCCGCGGCAACCAGAACTTCCTGCAGCTGGACTATCTGCTGATCGGCGATGTCCACAGTGACAACGCCTACGCCGGGACGACGGGTTCCGAGGTGGTGGATCCCGCGACCAACGACCTGAACGGAACGACGCTCTGCGTGAACCGCGACTGGAACTACTACATGCTTCAGGCCGCCAAGTGCACCAAGTTCATCGTCGGTGTCGCATCAGTGGCCGACAACAGCCTGACCCAGGACGAGATCAACACCATGCGCGCCCAGGCCGAGGTGCTCCGAGCGTTCATCTGGTTCCGCATGGTCCGCATGTGGGGCAACATCCCGATCGTGACCACCGTCCCCAAGGACATCACATCCGACAACATCGAGGAGTCTTACGAAAGCTACTTCCCGGCACAGAACACGGAGGCCGAGGCTTATGGGTATATCCTGAAGGATCTGGAGGACGCACTCAAGTATGCTCCGGAAGGCACCGACGACAAGACGATCTTCAGCAAGGATGTGGCACGTGCCCTACTGGCAAAAGTCTACGCCGAAAAGCCCGTCCGAGACTATGGCAAGGTCATCCAGTATGTCGACCAGCTCACGCAGCGCGGATACGCACTCTGCAATGATTACGGCGACCTCTTCAACGTTGACGGCGCCGTGAAGGATGGCTTCACCGCCACTCCCGTAGCCACCGACACCAAGGAATCGATTCTGGAGATCCACTATGCTGTCGGTTCCGGCAACTGGGCGTCCTGGATGTACGGCCGCTGTCTGGAGGACTGGGACAACAGCTTCAGCTGGGCCAAATGGATCACTCCCTCGCGCGACCTGCTGGCAGCATTCGACAAGACGGGTGATACTAAACGCAAGGAGCAGACGGTTGTATATTATGAATGTGCCTGGAGCAACTATTATCCCTCGGACAACTACGCATTCATGTACAAGGTCCGTTCCGGTTACAGCAATGTGTTCTTCCTTCGTTACGACGACCTGTTGCTGCTGAAGGCCGAGGCTCTGCTCTGCAGAGAGACTCCCGATCTGGCAGGCGCTGCTGCAATCATCGACCAGATCCGCAACCGCGCAGGCGTCAAGCCACTGACCGCCAACGAGAAGAGTAACCGGGAGACCCTGTTCGACCTCTATGTGAACGAGCGCCGTCTGGAACTGGCATGCGAGGGCGAGCGATGGTATGACCTGGTGCGTCTCGGCATCCTGGAGAAGACCATGGAGGCTGCACAGCGCAACGATCCCGGACGTCTGCCGATGGCGGTTCCCTACACCAAGAACAGCTATCTGCTGCCAATCCCGCAGGACGTCCTCGACACAAACCCCAATGTAGTTCAGAATCCGGGCTATTGATCCGTTTTGAATTATTAGAAAACTTTAACGTACATGACTAAAAGCAAGATGTTTATAGCGACAACACTACTGGCAGGTCTGATAATGACCGCCTGCGGTGGCAATGATGCACCCAACAACAACGGCAACCAGGAGCCTGACAAGCCGGAAGTCACCACCGGCGACGTGAAGGTCCTGACCACGACGTCCTCACGCTCGCAGGACCTGACGGAGAGTTTCCTGAACTTCAGCAAGACCGACAACATGTCGCCTTCCACCGTGCGTCTGCTCCCCGAGGAGCAGTTCCAGACAATGGACGGTTTCGGCGTGGCGATAACAGGTTCCACATGTTACAACCTGATGCGCATGAAGCCCGAGGACCGTAAGGCGTTCCTGGAGCTGACGTTCTCGCCCGAGAACGGATACGGTTTCAGCTATGTCCGCATCTCCATTGGCTGCAGCGACTTCTCCCTGAGCGAGTATACCTGCTGCGACAAGGAAGGAATCGAGAATTTCGCCCTGACCGACGAGGAGAACAATTTCGTGATTCCCATCCTGAAGGAGATCCTGGCCGTGAACCCGGACCTTAAGATCATGGGTACACCCTGGACCGCCCCACGCTGGATGAAGGTTAACAACCTGACGGACCTGAAGCCTCACAACCAGTGGACATCGGGACAGCTCAACCCGAAATATTACGCGACCTACGGCCAGTATTTCGTGAAATGGATTCAGGCCATGGAGAAGGCCGGCATCAAGATCTACTCCGTAACACCTCAGAACGAGCCTCTGAACCGCGGCAACAGCGCCTCTATGTACATGGGTTGGGAAGAGGAACGTGACTTCATCAAGAACGGCCTGGGTCCGGCGTTCAAGGAGGCCGGCCTGGACACGAAGGTCTACTCATTCGACCACAACTACAACTATGACAACATCGCCAGTCAGAAGGGTTACCCCACCAAGATCTACGAGGATGCCGAAGCCAAGCAGTACCTGGACGGAGCCGCCTACCATAACTACGGAGGCGACAAGGATGAGCTGACCGTGGTCCACAACGCCGCTCCCGGCATGGACCTGGTATTCACCGAGACATCAATCGGCGAATGGAACAAAGGCCGCGACCTGGGCACGCGTCTTACCGACGACATGGAACAGGTTGCCTTAGGCACCGTGAACCGCTGGGCCAAGGGGGTGATCGTATGGAACCTGATGCTCGACGAGGACAAAGGTCCCTACCGTCCGGGCGGCTGCTCCACATGCTACGGCGCAGTGGACATCAACCGCAACTACACCACGATAACCCGCAACTCACACTATTACATCATAGCCCACATGTCAAGCGTTGTTCAGCCGGGCGCCGTACGTATCGGAACCAAAGGTTTCTCGGCAAAGGGTCTGACATACACGGCCTTCAAGAATCCCGACGGTTCCTACGCCATGGTCATCAGCAACTCCAACCCTGAGAACACCAACTTCACCGTGGACGACGGCTCCCACCACTTCACCGTTACCGCTCCCGCTCGCAGCGCGGTTTCGCTAACATGGAAATAATCCCACCCCCCAAAGACTGACTAAACAATGAAATACATTAAGACAATAGCCCTTTCGATGCTGGCATGCTCCATGCTGACAGCCTGCAACGATGACGACTGGGCAGCCGGACTTCCCACAATGGATGTAACCGGTAACCTTGGAAGCGCTTACTTCGGCGACAGTCTCACCTTCAAAGTCAAGGCCTTCGATGCCGAGGTCCCCTTGTCGACCATCCATGCCGAACTCTACTTCGGCGACGAGATGGTCAACGAGCAGGTGATACGTACCAAGGAGAACGGTGCGGAATACAAAGGTTCCCTGTATATTCCCTATTATCCCAATATCCCGGACGGTAAGGCCACCTTGCGTCTGACCCTTCAGAACATCCACTTCACAACCACCGAGCAGCTGTATGATGTCTCCCTGTCCCATCCGGACTATCCGGAACTGACTCTCACGTGCGAGGACGGCACCGAGTACAAACTGGCCCGTAAGGAAAGGTATGTGTATGCGCTGAAGCAGCGCTTCCCCCAGGAAGTCCGCGGCAAGATCGTGGCGCCGGCCATGAGCGAGAACGGCAACGTGACCGTGTTCGGTTATGAGAACAGCGAGATCAAGGTCGGCGCCGAGGGTTACATTCCCTTCTCAAACGCTGCCCCCGGCCGCTATGAGATATCGTTCAACACCTTCAGCTTCGAGGGATCGCCCTTTGTGGTCATGACGCTTAACGACGAGCAGCTGACTCCCATCGACGAGACCTCGGCCAGCATCGACATGAGCCTGGCCAAGGGCGACAAGATCGTACCGAGCGGATTCCCCAACTTCAACGACTGGTGGATAAATCCCGACTACTTCACCAAGAACGAGGACGGGTCGCTGACATTCAACGCATACCAGGGCAACTACCGCATCATCGCGGACACCAAGCTGCAGTACTTCCGTGTCTACAAGCTGAGCGGAACTGGCGCCGCTACCCTGAACGACGACGGAACAGGCGCCCTCTGGATCATCGGCGCAGGCATCGGTCACCCCTCGCTGGCCAACGAGGTGGGCTGGACCACAGAGAACGCTCTCTGCATGGCTCCCGTCGGCGAGAAGACCTACCAGATCACCGTGGTCGGCGGCAAGACAATCGCAACCGACGCAATCAACTTCAAGTTCTTCGGACAGATGGGCTGGGGCGTCGAGCTGACCGGCGCTGACCTGAAATCGAATTCCAACCTGATCGGTGTCGGAACAGGCGATAACGGCCATGACAACGGAAACCTCTTCCTGAACGATGGCGTCACGCTGCAGGACAACGGCGTATATGTGATTACAATGGATCTGACACAGGGTATCCATGATGCCATAATGTCGGTAAACTATGCCGGCGAACAGCAGTTCGAGGAGAAACCGATCTACCTGAACGGCAAGAAGATGCAGACCAGCGACAACGCGATATATTCCACAGTGATCGAGCTGGACAGCAATTCCAAGCTGACGTTCCGCGAGTTCACGGCCCTGGACGACCTCTACTATGACCCGGACTACTTCAAGTTCGACGAAGATGCATACGAGATCACCTTCCTGCCCGTCAAGGGATACTACAACGTGGTTCTGAACAAGCCGGGCGGCACACTGAGTGCCACCCGCGTCAACGCTGACGGCAGCGACATGACCCTGCAGGGCAACGGCACAGGAGCCCTGTGGCTGATGGGCTGGGGCGTCGGCTCCCCCTCCCTGAACGAACAGTTCGGCTGGAATCCCGGCAAAGCCTACTGCATGGCAGAGGTCAAGCCAGGAGTATTCCAGTTCACCGGTCAGGCCGGTCCCGAAACAGGTTCCGTTACCGGTGACCGTTTCCGCGCCGATTACCTGTCGTTCAAGTTCTTCCATCAGAACGGCTGGGGTGGCGAGTTCGCTCCGAACGCATTGAAGATGGTCGGCTCCGCCAACAAACTGCTAAAGGCCGGCGACAACTTCGAACTGGCCGACGGCGTCAAGCTGCAGCAGGGCGACACATACCGCGTCACCATCGACCTGACTAAAGGAATCCAGAACGGTACCATCAACATGATTAAGCTTTAAACATCATGCGCAAGATAATTTTAAGCATAGCATTGGCAGCAGCGGGGGGAACGGCCCTCGCTGCCGCCCCGGTCTACCTGGACGACACCAAACCGCTGGAGGAACGTATCGAGGATGCCTTGTCACGCATGACGCTGCAGGAGAAGATCAACATCATCCATGCCCAGTCCAAGTTCAGCTCGCCCGGTGTGCCCCGTCTGGGCATTTCGGAAATATGGTGCACCGACGGCCCGCTGGGCGTCCGTCCCGAGGTCCTGTGGGACGAGTGGGAACAAGCCAAATGGACAAATGACTCCTGTACCGCGTTCCCCTCGCTGACGGCTCTGGCCGCCACCTGGAATCCGGACATGGCTCTGCTGTATGGCAAAAGCATAGGTGAGGAGGCCCGGTTCCGCAACAAAAGCGTGCTCCTGGGTCCAGGAGTCAACATCTACCGCACTCCCCTGTGCGGACGCAACTTCGAATACATGGGAGAAGATCCGTTCCTCACCGCTACTATGGTAGTTCCATATGTGGAGGGTGTACAGAGCAATGGCGTCGCCACCTGTGTAAAGCACTTCGCCCTGAACAACAACGAGATCAACCGTCACACCTCAAACCCTATCGTTGACGACCGAACGCTGTACGAGATATACCTACCGGCATTCAAGGCCGCAGCGACCAAGGGTAACTCATGGTCGTTCATGGGTGGGTACAACCTGTTCCGTGGCGAGCACGCAAGCTACAATCCCATCCTGATGAACGATATCCTGAAAGGCGAATGGAATTACGACGGCGCGGTCATATCCGACTGGGGTGCCGTACATGACACCCGTACCGCTGTGGACGGTGGGCTGGATATGGAGTTCGGGTCTTGGACCAATGGTCTGACCAACGGCAGGTCCAACGCTTACGACAACTACTTCCTGGCCACTCCCTATCTTAGGGGTATTCAGGATGGGACCTACTCAGAGAAGGAACTCAACGACAAGGTGCGCCGTGTACTGCGTCTTACATTCCGCACTTCGATGAACCGCAACCGACCTTACGGATCCATGGGTTCCGATGAACATATTGCCGCATGCCGCGAGATCGGTCAGGAGGGTGTGGTGTTGCTTCAGAACAAGGACAATATCCTCCCCATCGACCTGAACAAGACCAGGAAGATCGCCGTAATCGGCGAGAACGCCATCAAGATGATGACAGTGGGCGGTGGATCCTCCTCGCTCAAGGCCCGCTATGAGATCACCCCTCTGGAAGGCCTGCGCAAGCGTGTCGGGAATGACGCCGAGATAGTCTATGCTCGCGGTTATGTCGGCGACACCACTACATCCTACAACGGTGTGGTTACCGGGCAGAACCTGGCTGATTCGCGCTCCGCCCGGGAACTCCGCGACGAGGCTCTGAGGGTAGCCAAGGATGCCGATATCGTCCTGTTCATCGGCGGTCTGAACAAGAGCGACCATCAGGACGCCGAGGATTCCGACCGCCTGTCGATGGATCTCCCATACGGGCAGAATGAATTGATCAAGGACATCGCCAAAGTAAATCCGAACATGGTTGTTGTCAACATCAGCGGTACAGGTGTGGCAATGCCCTGGACCAAAGACGTGAAGGGAATCCTTCAGGCTTGGTATCTTGGGAACGAGACCGGCAACACTTTGGCCAGTCTGCTCATGGGTGATGTGAATCCCAGCGGGAAGCTCCCTTACACCTACTATGCCTCGCTCGACCAGTGCGGCGCCCACAAGCTCGGCGAGTATCCCGGTCATCCCGGTGTAGACGCCCTGGGCAACGAGATTATGGATATGCCCTACAACGAGGGTATCTTCGTTGGATACCGCTTCACCGACAAGAACAAACTCAAGCCAACCTTCCCCTTCGGTCACGGATTGAGCTATACTGAATTCAAGTACGGCAAAGCGTCCATAGACAGGAACGCCGGAACAAAGGACGATACATTTACCGTCACTGTACCTGTGACCAATATCGGCAAACGCGAAGGCAAAGAGATTGTACAGTTATATATCTCAGACCTCAAGTCCTCCGTGCCCCGTCCGGTCAAGGAACTGAAAGGTTTCAGGAAAGTCTCTCTGAAACCTGGCGAGACCAAGGACGTGACATTCCAGATCACCGCCGACGCCCTGAAGTACTTTGACGCCTACAGGCACGACTGGGTCAGCGAACCGGGTGATTTCGAAGCATTAATCGGAGCCTCGGCAGGCGACATCCGCACAAAGGTTCCATTCACGCTTACTGGCGCCAAATAAAGAAGGCTTTACCAGAATAGTTTAAGGTTTATTATTGCAAACCGGGAGTGCGTCGGCCGACGCACTCCCGGTTGTTATTAATAAGTCAATACCCAATTATAGACCCATCGTTTCTTTAATGGCATATAATGGGCGTCTTTTGACCTCTATGAATATCTTACCGATATACTCCCCCACGATTCCGATTGACATTAGGATCAGGCTGCCCAAGAACCATATCGACAACATAATGGAAGGCCAGCCACTGATGGCGCTGCCTGTGAAATATGCCATCAGCACCCATATTCCCACCAACAGATCTAAAATAAGAAATATCAACCCGGTGATGAAGATGAATCTTATTGGCTTGGAAGTAAACGACGTGATCCCATCTATCGAGAAATTAAGCATCTTCACCAGAGGATATTTCGTTTTACCGGCGGCCCGCGCACTACGGCTATAATATACCGTCCCCGAAGATAGACCCAATTGGGGAATCAATCCTCTAAGGAACAGATTACGTTCAGTATACTCGCTCAAAAGTTCCAGCGCCCGTCTGCTCAGGAGTCTATAATCAGCATGATCATAGACCGTTTCAAGACCCATGTTGTTTTGGAATTTATAAAACAGTCTGGCTGATGTCCTTTTGAACCACGGATCCGAGGATCGGTCATTCCGCACTCCGTAAACGATGTCCCTTCCGTTTTTGAACATGCCAATCATGTCCTTCATTGCCTCAGGCGCATCCTGCAGGTCCGCATCAATTGTTATGGCCGCATCACATAAGCTACGGACTGTCATCAATCCCGCCATAAGCGTATTCTGATGACCACGATTATGAGCCAGTGAAATTCCTTTGACCCGTTGATCAGATCGATGCATTGAACTTATTATACTCCATGTTGAGTCCTGACTGCCGTCATCACAGCACAAAATGAAGCTCCCTGCATCTATTTCGCCTTGATTCATCATTGAATCCAACAGTTGCAAAATCTCAGGAATGGAAATCGGCAGCACCTCTTCTTCATTATAACACGGAATCACTATTGCTATCAACGGATGTGTTTTATTCATGGCTATGTTGTTAAATGTGTGACTGCAAATTTAGCAATTTATTCCGGGAATCAAATTCAAATTTTCAAAAAAATGTGTATATTTGCAGTAGATTAAAATGAAAGGACTGTCGGCATTCGATTTTGACGGCACGCTTACTCGGCGTGACACGTTTCTGCTGTTCGCGAGATTCTCCCGCGGATGGAAAGGTTTGCTGCACGCGATCCTCAGGTCACTGCCTGTGCTTGCAGCCTGGAAACTCGGACTGAAGGAAGGCGGCGAGGCCAAGGAACATCTGTTCGGGGAACTGTACAGAGGCATGTCACTGAGTGCATTCGAGGCGTATGGCGACGCTTTTGCCGACGTGGTGGACCGTAATCTCAGGCAACAAGGCATCGATGCGTTGAGACAGGCTCAGGAGCGAGGGGACGAAACCGTGATATGCTCCGCGAGCATCGAGCAATGGATAGCGCCCTGGGCACGCAAAAACGGCATAGACAAGACAATCGGCACAAAAGTCGAGGCGGATGCAAACGGATTGTTGACGGGCCGTTTCCTGTCACCCAACTGCAAGGGCCCTGAAAAGGTGGCCAGGCTATGCTCGGAATATCCGGACCGTTCCGAATACCACATCGCGGCTTATGGAGACAGCAGCGGAGACCGGGAAATGCTGGATTATGCCGACGAGCCTCACATGCTCCACAAGCGGCCGCTCAAGGATATAGGGGTACTTTGGACCTTCGTTGCCGTACTGCTGCTGCTGGCGTTTACGATCCTGTTCTCATGGAACCGCTACATCACCACACCACCGCATGTCAGCGAGGACCGCTTCCCGATACGCGGCATCGATGTGTCGGCGCATCAGGGAATGATGAATCTCGATGCCGTAGCCAAGGCCGGTTATGAGTTCATTTTCATCAAGGCTACCGAAGGCGTCGACTTCCGCGATCCCAATTTCGCCCTCAACTACATGAAGGCAGGACATGCCGGATTGATGAGGGGTGCATACCACTTTTTCCGTTTCGACAGCGACGGCATCGACCAAGCCAGGAATCTGCTCCGCGCGGTCGAGAGCCGGCCGCTGGAACTGGGAGTGGTGATAGATGTCGAGCAGCAAGGCAATCCTTCAGGCATCCCCGTCGATTCCATCGCTTCCAGGCTTACCGATATGGTGGACATGCTCACTCTGCGGGGATACAGGCCGATGTTCTATTCCAACGAACAGGGATATGAGCGTTTCATATATCCAACGTGCCCCGGTATGCCCTATTGGATATGCTCGTTCAACGAAAACACGGAAAACGGAAACTGGACTTTCTGGCAGTACGACCATCGGGGCAAAGTGCCGGGAATACGCGGAGTTGTCGACCTTGATGTGTTTCACGGAAACAGGGCACAATGGGAGCAGCATCTGAGGCAGTCCGCAAAATAATAATCAATGGCAAATTCCGTTTCTTAAGGAAATGGAAATCAAGAACGTTCTAAGCAATATCATATTAGCCATAACGCTGGCTTTGGGTTCACTGGCATCCGATGCTGCCGGGCCAGAGCATTACGCCGCGCATTCCGTACTATCCGAAGGCCGCTGGGCCACCGTACAGGTCACACAGACGGGAATGACGCTGATAACCGATACGCAGCTCCGCAGTCTGGGATTCACGGATCCCTCCAAGGTGCGCGTATATGGATCAGGCGGAGCAACGGTGCCGGATGACCTCAACGAGTCAGTGGTCGATGACCTGCCTTTGCAGCCTTCGGTACGCACATCGCGGGGAATAGTGTTTTTTGCCCGCAACCATATCAGCTGGAAGCGTGGCGTCAGCGCCGCGCGTCCATTTGTGCATACCATAAACCCCTATTCAGACGTGACGCACTACTTTCTCAGCGACCGCGAGGTCACCGAGGATGTCCCCACTGTCGACATGAAAGGAAATACGGCACCGACGGTTACAAGATTCACCGACCGTCAGGTGCATGAACAGGATCTGGAGCACCTGGGCGAATCAGGGCGCACATACCTGGGCGAGGATTTCCGTGGCACCCGCTCACGCACATTCAATTTCGATGTACCCGACCGTGCGTCCGACCAGCTGAATATCACCGTACGTTATGGTGCCAAGATCTCGGGAGGCGGCTCTCGTATGACCTATAAGGTCGGAGACATCACGGTGCCCCGTGCCGCACAGGATTCTATCGGTGGTGTGCCTAATGCCAATTACGGAGCACTCTCCGAACGTTCATTCCAGGTACGGCATACCGACAGCAAATTGAGTCTCGGCATGGAATATAGTTATTCCGGCGTGATTTTCATGGCACGCCTTGATTATGTCGAGGTGTTCTATGACCGCCTGATCAAGCTCAATAACGGGCAGATTCATTTTTATGGCGATTTTCCTGCCGGAAGCACCATCGGCATCGATGGATGCGGCGCATCGACGATTGTCTACGATGTAACGGATCCTGCAAATCCTGCTAAAGTGGATTACAGTCTGAACGAATCCGTCGCATCGCTGAAGGTGACAGCAGGAGGATACCGGGAATTCGTGGCTTTCAATCCCGACCAGGTGAGCTTGACGTCTGCTCCTGGCAGGCGCGTATCCAACCAGGACCTGCATGGGACTCCGGCTCCCGACATGCTGATAATCACTCCTGACGCGTATCGTCAGGGAGCTCAACTGATTGCCGACATGCACAACAAGCGTGACGCCATGAATGTCCTGGTGCTTGATCCGCAGGACATCTACAATGAATTCTCAAACGGCAAGCAGGATGTCGGTGCTTGGCGTAAATTACTGAAGATGTGGCATGACCGCGGCGGTGCTCCACGCTATTGTCTGATTATGGGCAAGCCAAGCTTCGACCCCAAAGGTCTGTCGAATGATTTCAAGAACATGCGTTTCACTCCGGTTCCGATATGGCAATCGGAGACAGGTCTGTCCGAGACAACATCATTCAGCAACGACAGCTATATCGGCATGCTCGATGACTCAGCCGACGGAACATTCAAGATGGAGGATGCCAAAGTCTATGTAGCAGTCGGCCGGCTGCCTGTCAAGAGTTCCGGCGAGGCGTTATCCACGGCACGCAAGATAGTGAATCATATCGAGAAACCGAATATGGGAGCCTGGCGCAACAAGATATTGATGATTGCCGATGACAATGACAATGGAATCCATCTTGAACAGTCTCAACGGGCTTATGATAACTTGAGACTTGGTGGATATGGCTCCAGCTACCTGTATGACCGATTATATCTTGACTCTTATCCTCTGGTGTCAACAGCAGCGGGACCGTCGTACCCACAGGTCACGGACCTGATGCTTAAAGCTTATAATGACGGTGTACTGTTCACCAATTACATTGGCCATGGCGGCGACCGAGGCTGGGGGCACGAGCATCTGTGGAAATGGTCGGATATCGAGAGTATGAAAAACCCGAATCTGATGTTCATCTATGCGGCCACATGTCGTTTCATGCCATGGGATGAGGCCATTGTATCGGCCGGCGAGGACCTGATGCTGAATCCCAAAGGGGGAATATGCGGAATGATTGCCGCAACACGCACTGTGTATATTTCATCCAACGGTGTACTTAACAGCGCATTCGCGTCCCAGGCATTGCTGAACGGTGAGGACGGCCGCATGCTCCCGGTCGGAGATGCGTTTACAGCGGCTTTGAACCGCAACATCGGAGACAGCAACCGCCTACGCTATGCCTTGATGGGTGATCCTGCAATGCGACTCAACAACATCGACGGGCAGGTAAGCGTGGATAAGATTAACGGGCTGGATGTCTCTGAAACCGATTTCCCGGAGATTCCGGCCGGATCAAGGCTCGTGCTTGCGGGCAGCATCCGGGATTCGAAAGGCAATCTGAATACCGCTTTCAACGGAACAGTGGCGTTGCAGCTTTACGATGCCGAGACTGTAGTCGAGACATTTGGAAATGGATCGGACGGTAAAGTCATGCTGTACAATGACCGCAAGACCCGTCTTGGAATGGCTCAGGCAAGCGTCAAGGAAGGCAGATGGAATATCGACCTTACAGTTCCTCTGGAAATCAGCAACAACTATCAACCTGCCCTGATCAACGCGTATGCCTGGTCGGACCAAGGGCTGGAAGCCAACGGCCATACCGAATCCCTTTATGTCTATGGCTTCAGGGACGAAGCCGTAGCTGATGAAAAAGGACCTGAGATTGAGCAATTCTATGTCAACAATTCCTGGTTCAAGAATGGGGACATCGTCAATGTGAATCCGGTGGTGTTCGCTCGTCTGGCGGATGACTCTGGCATCAATCTGTCGGATGCCGGCGTAGGTCATAAGATCATCCTCCGTCTGGATGATGACACCTTCTACGACGATGTGGCGCATTATTTCGTACCCGATGTCGATGGCACCGGAGGGAATATAGCATACAGCCTTAGCGATCTGGCTCCGGGATACCATAAACTCACCCTGGAGGCATGGGACAATCTCAATAATTCGTCACACTGTACAATTGAATTCAATGTCAAGGCTACGGCCGATCCTGAGATAGTCAATGTCGGGACGGACTGCAATCCTGCCAGCTCGGGCGTGAATTTCTATATTCACCTTGACCAGCCCAACACCGACATGAAATACGAGCTGACCGTGATGGACCTGAACGGACGTGAGGTCTGGAGCGAGACGAATACGGACTCATCGGGTATGCAGGCTGTGATGAATGCTTACTGGAATCTGACGGACAAGGCCGGCGCACGCGTGCCACGTGGCATTTACCTGTACCGCGTGCGGGTGGAGACTCCGCAAGGCACATGGTCGTCCAAGACAAGCAAACTCGCAGTAACCGCGCAATGACACCGTTGAACACTATGATACTTCCGGAACCCACGCTACGTAGATTGCCGTGGTACCTGGCGTATGTCGAGATACTAAAGGCCCGTCGCGAACGGCATGTCTCTTCGACACGTGTGGCACGCGCTCTCAATGTTGACGCATCGCAGATAGCCAAGGACCTGTCATTCCTGAATCTTAAAGGCAAGACACGTATCGGCTATGAAGTCGACACACTGTGCTCGGTATTAAGGGATTTCTTAGGATTCAGCCAGCCTCACCATGCATACGTAATCGGTGTCGGCAGCCTGGGATCTGCCCTGATGCGGGATTCAGGCCTTACGAAATATGGATTACAGATAATCGCAGGTTTCGACACGGACGACTCCATTGTAGGCCGCAAAGACCTGGGAGTCCCGGTGTTCCATCTTGACGATATCGACGCCGAGATGAAATGTCACCCGGCGGACATCTGTATCCTGACGGTTCCGGCGGAAGCTGCACAGGAAGCCGCCGACGCTGCCATCGCGGCGGGTATGAAAGCCATCTGGAATTTCACTCCTTACAGGGTCAAGGTCGCCGAGGGTGTCGTTATGGCAAATACTTCTATTTACGCTCATCTTGCATTGATTTATAATCGTCTGGGAGAATTGAAGTCATGAAGATATTCGCAATTGTACGCAATTATGGCGTCCCGGACAACGAGTGCTGTTTCGGGCCAGGAGCCCCTGCATGGTATGAGATACCCGATTCCTCGCTGTTACGTTCCGGACAACCATTTTTCGTCCCTGATTTCGCGCATGAATTCAGGGTATTTCCGACATTGGTTTATCGGATTTCCAGATTAGGGAAGGGTATTAAAGCTCGATTCGCATCACGATATGTCGATGCCATGACTGTTGGAGCCTGCGCCGTCGCTGTGGACATGCTTGATGAATTGAGGCGGAAGGGCGAGCCCTGGAGCCGCGCGGTCGCATTCGACAAATGCTGTATGCTGGGAAATTTCTCCAATTGTACGGATTTCCCTAACGAATGGCATGTGAGATGTGGAGAAAACGAGCTCTGCTACAATCATAATGACATACAGCGCGGCTTTCCGGAGATATTGGAACGGCTTAGCAGAGACATTACCATGAAGGAGGGGGATATCGTGATGACGGCACTCCATCCGGCCGGATTGCCTTTGAGCATTGGCAATAAACTCGTGGCATATTCCTCATGCATGGATAACAGTAGTAATAAGGTCTTAGATATCAATATACGATGAGTCTGATTAAGAACATTCGGGTCCTGTGTTGTGCTGCATCAGTGGTGGCGGGAATTGCTACGGCATATTCCGGTCAGTATACGTTCAGCGAAAACAGCCGCCTCGCGCAAGGTCGATGGATTAAGGTGGAAGTCAAGGATGCCGGCGTTTACGAGCTGTCGGATTCCCGATTACGGGATATGGGGCTTGATCCAGAAAATGTGTCTGTGTTCGGACAAGGGGGCAAGACAACATCCTATGATATGGTTTCAGGAGGCAAGAACAACGTTGCCGATGATCTGGTGCAGGTTCCGCTTTACCGTAATGGAAATAAAATTTACTTCTACGGACAGGGTCTCAGCAATCCAAGGATTGGTTCCAGCGGTTATGTTTTCGATGAACAAAACACCTTTGGCAACTGCGGGCATTATTTCCTGACAGATGGTGTGCCGACACTGGATATGGCTCCAGGCGAGAAAGCCTCAGACCTGAAACCCGATGCAGTCGATTGTTCTTCCGGTTATGACTATCGCATTAACAACGACGACCGCATTCAGGGATTGAAACGGTCCGGATTGTTGTACTGGGACTACAATATGAAGGCTGGAGAGACCAGGACATGGGATGTGCCGGTGGATTACATACAGGAAGGACGTCAAGCCACGCTGTCGACGAAAGCCATGCTGTTTTGCACAAGCAACGACGGAACCGGAGCCACAGCCGACATGACTCTTAATATCGCAGGTTCGGGACATCAGGTCAGGTATACACAGCCGCCAGGTGTCAACAAGAATGGTATGGATTTCCAGGGCTCGGCATCCCGGGAAATAGACCGTAACGCCAACGCTGTTGGAATAGGCGTGACCCTTAACGGCGGCAACAACGCCGACATTTACTTCGATTGGTGGATGTTGAATTATCCCAAAAGAATCACTGCGACAGACACAGGCCTTACGCAACAGCGGCTCGGCACGTTCTGTCCCGACAATCAGAATGGATATGTAGAGGTCAACGACACCTGGGTCGTGATGGATGTGACGGATCCGGGCGCCCCGGTTGTCCTTAACCAGGAAAACGGCAAGGCGTATTTCAGGGGATTGGAAACAGGTCTTGATTTGATGGTGTTCAACCCGACGATGCCCCAGCTGATTCCTGAGAATCCGGTAGTGGTTGCCAATCAGAATCTTCATGCCGTTCAGAACTGCTCGTTCTTGATAATCACCGTACCTGAATTCCGTGATTACGCCGATGAAATCGCGCAATTGCATCGGGAACATGATGGAATCAACGCAGCGGTAGCCTCAATCGATGAAGTTTACAATGAGTTTACCGGCGGCAATCCTCATCCCATGGCTTACCGAATGCTGGTCAAGATGCTGCATGAACGCAAAGGTGAGCCGTTGAAGAACGTCCTGTTGCTTGGGCCCATCCGCAGTGACGCCCGGAATATCCACAACACTCCATATATGCCCGGCAATTTCCTGATCGGAATGCAGGAAGGAGGAGCGTTGGCCGAACGTGTGCCGGCCTTGACAATGGGGTTCTACGGGAATACGGACGACAATCTTCCGCCCACTGCTCAGGAATCCGCACAGATGCATGTGGGAGTCGGCCTGCTTCCCGTCATTGACAGCGAGGATTGCAAGCTCGCGGTAAGCAAGATCAAAAGATACCTTGATGAGCTCGACGGGGACGGCATGGCTTGGCTGGTCAATGAGTCCATGAGTCTGGGTTGTTCGGGCGATGACCACATGCATGACAACCAGGCATATGGATTTGGCATCAACATAGTTAATAATGCAATTAATGCCGGTGCCGGAACTTTAAGACACACAACATTGATTCCGGACTTCTATTTCTACGATAATGTAACCGATCTGGTCAAGATTAATTTGAACCAAGGGAAATTAATATCATTATATATTGGTCATTCCACAGCTGTGGGACTGGGGGCATATTTAGGAACCGGAGACTTTATTCAATTGAAGAATCGCATCCCATCATTTATGATGTTTTCCGGCTGCGACCAGATGTTGCCCGACCAAGGAGCGTCCGGACTGGTTATGGAAAGCGTATTGCACGCATCCCATGGACTTGTCGGCGCAATTGGGTCAACGCGCATGGCTTGGGCCAACCAGAACTATCAGCTTGCATTGTCATTGGCTGAAAGCCTGTATAAAGACAGGAATGGCGACTCTCGTATATATTCTCCGACGATAGGAGAAGTTTACGCGCGTGCGAAAAGCAATAACAATGTGAACGGCAGCAACAAGCTGGTGTACGAATATATCGGCGACCCAGCGTTGGTGATTCCTGTGCCATTACGTGGCATTGGCTCTAAATTCAGCGGGAACCTTAGAACCTTCCGCGCGGGAGATGTCATTCTGGTCAACGGTGTCGTATCGAAGAACGCCGGGGACAAGGCCTTCAACGGCACAGCTGTATTGAAACTTTGCCAACCTACGCAAAGACGCACGCAACCCTCAGAACCGAATTATGCCATCAACGTAAGCGACGTGCTTGTGACATCCATTACAGTCAAGGTGGAGAATGGCAAGTTCTCGGCTAAGATTCCGATGACGGAAGAATGCGACAGATTCCTGTCCACTACCGGTTCGACCAACAATATGCATCTTTATATCAGTGCGTACGACCCCTCGCAGCGCCTTGGAGCATCCGGATACAAGGCCGTACCGATGGCCAAGGCAAACCGGGCCGAGAAGCCCGGAGATGACGAGACTGACTCTGTCGCACCTGCTGTCAGCGCGGATTTTGATGCGGATACCGACATATTGACATTGACAACGACCGATAATGTAGGGGTATTGCCGGGCATAGGCAATGGTGCCGGTACGATACTGCATATTGACGGCAAGCCGATATCGATGGCTTCCGGTGCTGTGGGTTCCGGAGGTGTAGCCAGTTATTCCGCCTGCATCTACGTAGGAGACTACACCGTCGGCAGGCACACAGCCAGATTCAGCAGCGTGGATCTGATGGGCAACAATACGGGCGAGCAGACTTATGACTTTACCATAGAGCATGACAATGCCGATATTGAATTGACGATGCCTAAGACGTACGGCATAGACTCAGTGGATTTCAACATAGATTCAAAAGGAAGAAGCGGTCTTGTCCTGGTGGTTTTCGACACTGACGGCCGACGTGTGTATGAGGAAACTGACGTCGATGGACTGGTCACATGGGACTGTTCCGGCCGGAAGGCAGGTATATACCGTGCCGCCGTTCAGGCCAATGACGGACGCAAATGCCGATCGCAGTGGGTTACTTTCTCGGTGATGGATTAACCCGCACCGCAATATTGAGCACGTTTTCAAGTTTATAAATGTATAGACTGTAGTACGATATATGAATAATATAAAGATATATGCAACCCTGTTGGCAATCTCCGCCCTGTCGTTGACTGCTCAGGCGGAGGATGACATCAAGAGCAACATGTTCAACCCGGTCAATACCGGTGTGACTACGTTGAGTATCGCTCCGGATGCCCGCGGATCGTCTCTGGGAAACCTTGGTGTGGCAACGGACCCGGATATGAACTCCCAATACTGGAATCCCTCGAAGTACGCCTTCGGATGGTCGCAGGGTGGCTTGTCGTTGAGCTACACCCCTTGGTTGCGCAAGATTGTCAACGACATCTTCCTGGCGAACCTGGCGGGATACTACAAGCTCGGCTCGGGCGACAACCAGGCCCTGTCTGCTTCATTCCGTTATTTCAGCCTTGGCGAGGTGACGACAGGCTACACCGAAGGATCGAAGAATGTCAACGCACAGACCATTCATCCATATGAGATGGCTATTGACGTGGGGTACAGCCGAAAGCTATCTTCTAAATTCTCGATGGGAGTTGTGCTCCGTTACATACTGTCGGACCTGTCGTTCCAGGACACTCAGACCGGCGAGCAGAACCATGCTGCCTCGGCTTTCTCGGTAGACCTGGCGGGATACTATACCACTTTCCCTATGATTGGACGCAACGAGTGCCAGTTCTCGTGGGGATTCAATATCTCGAACGTGGGTACCAAGGTGAGCTACGATGGAGGCACAAACAACTACTTCCTCCCCACAAACCTGCGTCTTGGCGCGAACTTCATGTTCCCGTTGGCCGACTACCATACGCTGGCTTTCGGTCTTGACCTGAACAAACTGCTGGTTCCCACCATGCCGCGTCTGGACCAGTTCGACAACGATGTCAACGCCTACAATGAGGCTTGGGACAAGTGGAACAGCATGTCGCCAATCACCGGTATCTTCAAATCCTTCAGCGACGCTCCGGGCGGCGCCAAGGAGGAATTGCAGGAGATCGGTGTATCGTTCGGCGCTGAATATGTGTATAACCAGCAGTTCTTCGGACGTCTGGGCTACAACTATGAGCATCCCAACAAGGGTGGTCGAAGCTATTTCGCATTCGGCGCAGGCTTCTCCTTGAATGTAGTGCAACTGGACGCATCCTACATGCTGGCAACGGCACAGTCTTCTCCATTGGACCAGACCCTTCGTTTCACGCTGACCTTCGACATGGATGGATTGCGTGACCTGATGGGCAAACGACGCAGGTGATATGGTCAGGATAGGTCAGGGATATGATGTTCACCGTCTGGTCGAGGGACGTGACCTGTGGCTTTGCGGTGTCAATGTGCCGCACTCGTTAGGTCTGCTTGGGCATTCCGATGCCGATGTGGCGATTCATGCATTGTGCGATGCCTTGCTCGGAGCTTTGGCTCTTGGCGATATTGGAAAACACTTCCCGGATTCCAACCCTGCCTATAAGGGCATTGACTCCCGCATATTGCTCCGCAAGGTGATGGATCTGGTTCGTGACAACGGATACGACGTTGGCAACGTGGATGTGACTATAATGGCTCAGAAGCCTAAACTGGCTCCTTACATTCAGGAAATGCGTGCGTCATTGGCGCAGACCATGGATGTGGAGATTGAACAGGTGTCCGTAAAGGCCACCACGACCGAGAAGTTAGGCTTCGAAGGTCGTGAGGAGGGCATATCGGCAATGGCCGTCTGCTTGATTTCAGACTGATGTCCGGCTGGCTTCTCTCCCTGATTGCCATCTCGCTGATTGCCGTGGCTATAGTCCTTGGATTCCGGAAGGGATTCCGGCGCCAACTCCCGCGGTTGTTCGGATTGTTGTTCGGAGCCGTATGCGCGCATATTTTCAGAATCCCGTTGCAGACCGAGATCATGCGGGAATTCCCCATTGCGCTGAACAGACCTGAGACGGAATTCATCTATTCCACCATCGCATGCGGAAGCATTTTCCTGGTGGTGTTCTTAATCTTCACATTCTGTCTAAGCATATTTGCCAGGATATTCAGACACCGAGAGTCATCGGTGGTGGACTCAATGGCAGGAGCGTTGGTGGCACTGTTGATCTATACGACATTCATGTCATTGGCTTTCAATTTCCTGATCTGCCTTAAGCCACGTTCAGAGCTGTCAGCGTCGATGACGCATTCCGATGCCAATATCCTGAGCGAGGTTTTGATGGTGGCTCCTTTGGTGATAGGCTCGCAATCTCCGGAAGAACTTGCGCACCGGCTCCAGCTTGACGATGCAAGACGCATTTCCATATAAATAAAATCATTGGCATTTGAACTTTTATTGACATTAGTCCCCGAAACATGGGGATTTTTTTGTAATTTTGCGAATGAAAAGCAATTAACATAGCTACAGATTATAGATTATGGACTACAATCATCATGACATAGAACGCCGCTGGCAACAGTACTGGCGTGACAACAATACCTATAAGGTCGAGGTGGACACGGCCAAGCCGAAGTTCTATGTGCTCGACATGTTCCCCTACCCTTCCGGAGCAGGCCTGCATGTGGGACATCCACTGGGATACATAGCGAGCGACATCTTCTCGCGCTACAAACGCCAGAAGGGGTTTAATGTGCTCCATCCCATGGGATACGATGCATACGGACTTCCGGCCGAGCAATATGCCATCCAGACAGGCCAGCATCCTGAGAAGACTACATCGGAGAACATCGCACGTTACCGCAGCCAGCTTGACATGATTGGATTCAGCTTCGACTGGAGCCGTGAGGTTCGCACCTGCGACCCTGAATATTATCGCTGGACACAGTGGGCGTTCATGAAGATGTTCAACTCATACTATGACCTGGATGCCGACAAGGCACTGCCGATTGCGGAGCTTGTAGCAAGATTTGCCAAGAACGGCACCGATGGTGTACATGCCGCAAGTTCCAAGGCTATGAACTTTACTGCAGACCAGTGGAACGCAATGACCGACACTCAGAAGGCCGACGTGCTGATGAACTACCGCATTGCCTATCGCGGAGAAACCATGGTGAACTGGTGTCCGGAACTGGGTACCGTCCTGGCCAACGACGAGGTTTCCGAGGGCCTCTCAGTCCGTGGAGGGTACCCGGTCGAGCAAAAGCTGATGAGCCAGTGGTGCCTCAGGGTATCGGCCTATGCCCCGCGTCTGCTGAGCGGCCTTGACAAACTGGCATGGAGCGATTCCATCAAGGAGACCCAGCGCAATTGGATAGGCCGAAGCGAAGGCGCCGAGATGAATTTCCCTGTCGCCGGTCGCGATTTCAGTCTTGAGATCTTCACGACACGTGCCGATACGGTGTTCGGTGTGACGTTTATGGTATTGGCGCCTGAATCTAAATACGTTCCGATGCTCACCACACCCGAGCAGAAAGAGGTTGTGGAAGCCTATCTGGACGAGGTTAAGCACAAGACCGAGCGTGAACGCCAGATAGAGAAGAAGGTTTCCGGCGTATTTACCGGCAGTTATGCCGTCAATCCCATGACCGGCAAGGAGATTCCTGTCTGGGTATCCGACTATGTGTTGGCCGGCTACGGAACCGGCGCCATCATGGCCGTTCCTGCCCATGACAGCCGCGACTATGCGTTCGCACGCCATTTCGACCTTCCGATCATTCCTTTGATCGAGGGTGCCGATGTTTCCGAGGAATCGTTCGACGCCAAGGAAGGTGTCATGATGAATTCAAAAGGGCCGAAACTGGACCTCAACGGATTGCAGGTCAAGGATGCGATTGCGAAGACCAAGAAATTCATCGAGGCCGAGGGTATAGGCCGCGTCAAGGTGAACTATCGTCTGCGCGACGCCATCTTCAGTCGACAGCGTTATTGGGGCGAGCCGTTCCCGGTTTACTACAAGGATGGCGTGGCGTGTCTGATGGATGAATCCGAACTGCCGCTGCAGCTTCCTCCGGTTGATTCATACCTTCCTACCGAGGACGGCCAGCCGCCGCTGGGACGTGCCAAGGGCTGGAAGACCAAGGATGGTTATCCCATCGAGGTATGCACTATGCCTGGATTCGCAGGCAGCTCGGCATACTATCTCCGCTACATGGATCCGCGCAATTCCGAGGCGCTTGTCGGCAAGGAGGCCAACGAATACTGGCGCGATGTCGATCTCTACGTCGGTGGTACCGAGCATGCCACAGGCCATCTGATCTATTCTCGGTTCTGGAACAAGTTCCTTTATGACCTGGGACAGGTCGTGGAGGATGAGCCATTCCGCAAACTGGTGAACCAGGGCATGATTCAGGGCCGCAGCTCGTTCGTATACCGTATCAAGGGAACCAATACATTCGTCAGCAAGGGACTCCGCAAGGATTACGACACGACACCCATACGTGTTGACATCAGCATGGTGGACAACGATGTGCTGGACACGGAAGCGTTCAAGAAGTGGCGTCCCGATTTTGCCGACGCGGAATTCATACTTGAAAACGGCAAGTATGTCTGCGGCAATGCTGTGGAAAAGATGTCCAAGTCCATGTTCAACGTTGTCAATCCCAACGACATCGTGGAGCGCTACGGTGCCGACACACTGCGTCTGTACGAGATGTTCCTCGGGCCGATCGAGCAGTCCAAACCCTGGGACACCAACGGTATCGACGGAGTTAACCGGTTCCTGCGCAAGTTGTGGAACCTGTTCGAGAATGTAGATCTGAACAAGGATGTACCGATGACTGCGGACCAGGCCAAGAGTGTCAATAAACTCATCAAGAAGGTGACGCAGGACATCGAGAACTTCTCGTTCAACACCTCGATATCGGCCTTCATGATTGCCATAAACGAGCTGAGTGCCATGAAATCCACCAACCGCAAGGTCATGGATGCGATCACCCGTGTCATCGCTCCGTTTGCGCCACATATCGCCGAGGAATTCTGGCATCGTCTGGGACATGAGGTTAGCGTTGTGGATGCTGAATGGCCGGAGGTCGATGAGTCGGCTCTTGTCGAGGACACTGTCAAGTATCCCGTCAGCGTCAACGGCAAGACACGCTTCACTATAGAAGTGCCGGCGGGAAGTTCCAAGGAAGAAGTCGAGAAAACTGCTCTTGCAAACGAGGGAGCCGCCAAGTGGCTGGACGGCAAGACCCCCAAGAAGGTCATAGTGGTTCCCAACCGTATTGTCAACATTGTGGTCTGATTGCCGACACAAACCATAGCAAAACAGCGCACCCGCCTTGTCAGATACGGATGCGCTGTTTTGTTTTTCACCATTAGCTCAATCAGCTGCCGGGATTATTGTTGCATATGAGGAAATCACAGCCTTAAGCTTGCTTATGGGGGTCTCGATATCAACCGGTTCGTCCGGCTCGCCATCAAGATAGACGTGGGCGTGGGGATATTTTAGCAGACGGTCCAGCATCTCGAGCTTTGAATTGATTATCGCCGTACGTATGATGGCTGCGTCAACAGCAAGGTCGCCCTTCAGTCTATGCATGGCAAGAGCTCGCGAATAGCTTTCCCATCTTGTAACCGTCGTAATGGCACGACTTACAAAAACCGTTTTCCCTACAAGGGAACGAATCTGCTCTGAATGCCTTATGGGATGGCCATTGATTGTACATCGGATCTGTTGCAACGAGTCATCCGCCGGACGTTTCGTGGTAAAGGCATGCATCTCCTTGATGAATGACTCGGTGGAGTCTCCAAGACGGCAGACAACATGCTCGCGGGACTGCAGTTCCGTCCCTTCGCTAATGATATTCTCTATATGAAGCAGCAGCATCTGCGTAAGCGAGAATTCTCCACGCCATCGCATCTTCTGGATTCCATCCCACAGCTTACGGTCTGAGACCGTATATGGATTGAACAGCAAGCACTTGTCTGTCAGGAATCGGTTCAATCTCTCCCTATAACCGGCGGCATCTCGGATCTTATCACGGTACGACATATACTGACATATGCTTATGTGTTATTTATGCCGTATTATCATTTCCGAGACTTCATAATCTCTGTCTGTAGGCATTTCAGGTCCGGAACCAGGTTTCTGGCGGAAAATGCTTTTCCCAAGGCCCCTATACTTAACTCCCATATACTCATAGTCGCCAACACCCATAATATCCAGAATCGTCGGAAACACATCCAGTTGCGTCGCTTCCGTCGCATGCTCTCCCTTAATCGGGCTGTTTAGAATTATCAGAGGCACTGCATCATCATTTAGACTGGGAATACCGGCCTCTGGACGGATATGATGGTCGCCCGAAATAACAATACATGAATTGTTATACAGACCTGAACTCTTGAGCCTGCGCAGGAACCTACCCAACGACTCGTCAAAATGGTGAAGACGCTCCATATACTCCAGATATCGAGGATTTGAATCGGACAATGAATCTGGAGACAACTTGGGTTTCACCTTGACGACATCATAGGGATCATGCATGGATAGTGTCGTGACAAAAGCATAGAATGGTTTCCTGACCTTCTTAATCTCCTCGACTGCCGAATCCAGAATTATCCCATCCTGATTCAAAGCGTTCCAATCAACGATATTATCCAGAATCCTGTCATATCCATAACTTTTATTTGTCAGCGCATGTGACCATAGTGTCTTTTTCTCCCCTATGATTTCTAAAGACTCCTTTTTCAATGCCTTGGCTAAGCCGGGATAGTCATTAGCTGCATAATAGGTCACAAAAATGTTGTTCCTCAATGGCAATAGTCCTGTGTTATATATGAACTGCGCGTCCGATGACTGCCCTAACTCAATAAGAATGCGGCTACGCTTCACGGTCACCGACGAAGAATCATTCATCAGTGATGACAACACCGGCGCGACATATTCAGCATCAGCCATGCTCAACGCCCGGGCAGGGAGAGATTCCACTACTATAAATATAAGATTATCCGGCTCGTTAATGCAAGGAATAATCTCACCACCATATGAATGCGATCTTATACACGACCTGATTTCCTCCAAATCCTCTGCAGTCAGTTCATGATAATTGTTAAGGCTTTTGCTTAGGACCCTGACCGCATACCCTGTAAAATTTGATCCACGATAATAACTAATCCAACTCAAAGCATCGTCAGGATAGATTATTTCCATAACACTTTCTTTTGAATCAGGATACCATATGCGATATCTTCGAATCTCTCCAGTCAAAGTACCGGCCCAACTCATCACAAAGATGATTACGGTTACAATCGACATCAGCATTCTGTCAGATCTGGTGGTATAACTACATCCGCGCCAAAACAGCAGAATCAAGGGAAAGAAACTGAAAACAGCAATAAGGATATCAGAACATCTTAAAGATTGAAAGGCACTGTTAAGGACCAACGAATCTCCAATCTGATTCCTGAAATACAGAGGTCCTGGAATAAGATCGGCAAAATTTCTGAAGTACAGCACATTTGCCAACACCACTATTCCCCAGAACAAAGATACTCCAGCACCGATATACTGCCATCGTCCTTGTAGAAACAGAAAAGGCAATGTTATCACGGACGCATCAGCCAAGGCCGATAAAACATGGAACATTATGGAGAATGTATTGCTCTGCAATGACATACATAGGAACAGAGAGAATACACTTACGAACAGCATCGCAAAATTTCCACATGCTTTATGCCGTATGAACTATTCAGAAAATTTTGATACTGATTTCATCCTTTCCATTATAATTGTCTGCAAAATTAGCAAAAAGAAGACTGCTGACAAAATATAGTGTGGATTTTCAAGATGGGAATGTCACAGATTGGAGATAATGTGCGTTAGGTTAATGTAGCAGTTTCGGAAGTGATGGCATTATCATGCAGCCGGCAGCTACATCCTTCGTGTTAAACTGAGTTACATTAAACTGATCGAATCAACAAGATAATTTAAAAGGATTTCATCATGAACTGGAAATTGACGGCCGTCACGGCCTCCATATTGTTTTCATACCTGTATAATTCAGCAACCGAATCCGTTGCCGTCAGGACAGACGCGGATGCCTTGACGGCAGCACCTGTGGCAGTGGCCGATACTGTAACGACTTCGCCGACGGCGGAACCCGACACCATCGAAGGTGCAGGATATACCGATCTGGAGGATTTCGTGATTGTCGAGCATAAGAAACTGGTGCAGAGCGATGGAGCTACACTAACCTACAATGTAACCGAGGATCCTGAAGCCGGAAGCTCAAACATACTGGAAATCCTGCGCAAGGTCCCGGGAGTTACTGTCGACGCCGAGGATAACGTGAAGGTAAACGGTCAGTCAAGCTTCAAGATCCTGAAGAACGGACATGAGGACCCGATGCTGAAAGGCGACCTGAAGACCGTCCTGAAGTCGATACCGGCCGCATCGATCAAGAAGATAGAGGTGATCTCCGAGCCCGGTGCCAAATATGAGGCCGAGGGCGTGGGTGGAATCCTGAACATCGTGACGGACAAGAACACCGACCTGAGCGGCTTCATGACACAGGTGTCGGCATGGCTCAATTCCCGTCATGCGGGTGGATATGTCAACGGTCGCGTCAAGATGAACAAAGTGATGCTGGACGCTACCGTCAACTACAACAATGGCGACATATGGCCGCGATACAATACTAACACACGCGAGACCGAAGATCTGACCGGAGGTCCGAATCACCTGATGAGAAGCGACTCCCGCTCCAAAAACGGATGGAACTATACCGGTGCGAACATCAACATGTCATGGGAACCGGATACGCTGAACCTGTTCACATTCTCAGGATATTGCTCCAACAACAACTGGAACAACAAGGGCCGCGAGAACCGGGCCATGTACGGCCCGGACATGGCCACCATATGGAAGCTTCGCCGCGACTATCGGTCAGAAGGCTCCTACAACGGATTAGGGTTCTCCGTCTCCTATCAGCACACTTTCGGACGTGAGGACCATACGCTCGTCGCTTCGTACGAGTATGATTACGGCTGGCAGCGCATGAAGGATGACTACCGGATCGAGACATTGGAAGGAACGGTCTCCGAGACCCCCTTCTCGATGAACAAGGAGAACTCAGGCTACGGCACCCATGTGTTGCAGATCGACTACTCCAACAAGCTGGACAAACACAACCTGCTTGAAGCCGGAGCTAAAATCAACCTCAATCCATCGGATTCCGACAAGCGTCCATATTTCGGGTCAGATTACGCCGATGCCGTCGTGAACGAGAACATGCGCGTGGACATGAGGCAGTTCAAGGATATCTACGCTCTGTATTCGTCATGGTCAGGCTCGTTCGACAAGTGGAATGTCAAAGCCGGTGTCCGTTATGAACACACCCGCATGGGATTGAAGTACAGAATCGGAGATTATCCCGATTTCACCACCCGTCTGGATGACGTTGTCCCGAACGCGGCTTTAAGCTACAACTTCACCCAGGCATCGAACCTGCGCATGGCCTACCAGATGCGTATCTCGCGTCCAGGCCTATGGAGCCTGAATCCGTATGTCAACGTTCTGACTCCCGGCCAGATCAGTTACGGAAATCCTGACCTGGAAAGCCAGAAAAGCCATAATGTATCGTTGTCCTACTCAAACTACGAGGGCAAGTTCTCCGGAAGCGCAAAAGTAAACTATATGTATGTCGCCAATATGATTACCGACATCATCTTCATGAAGGACAATATACTGAACTCAACGTATGCCAACGTAGGCAAGGCCCACAGGTTCGGCGCGGAGATCAACGGTGACTGGAACATAACCAACAAGCTCCGCTGGTCGCTCTACTTCTCAACCGACTACTCCTATCTGCACTCCGATTCGGAGATGCTGAAGGCCTCGAACCATGGATGGCAGTTCTATGCCAACACCAACATAAACTACACGATGCCCGGAAATGTACGGCTCAGCGCATACGGCGGATTCTACACCCCATGGCTGGACCTGCAGAGCAAGGGATCCGAGAACGGTTACTACTACGGCCTCGGAGCAAGCCGTTCGTTCCTTAAGGACGATGCCCTGACACTACAGCTGAGCCTCAACAATATCCTGCCTACACATCGCACCAGCGGATATACCCAGTCCGATGAATCGGCCCGTATCACAAGCCACAGCCGCTACAGCCAGTGGAACGTGGGTTTCAACATCTCGTTCAGATTCGGTGGGCTGAAGGCCAACGTGAAGCGTACCGCCGCGAATATCGAGAAGGAAGCGTCCGGCTCACAAGGTGGCCAGGGCGGCAACAAATAACGATAGACCGGGAACTGTAAGCAGGTAAGGACAATGACCGAAAAGGAATTCCGACAACGGATCGTGCCTCTGCAGCGGCTTATGTACAGTGTCGCGCTCAGGATGGGAATGCCTCCCGACGATGCCGCTGACGTGGTGCAGGAGACACAGGTGAAACTGTGGCGCTACCGCGACGGGATTCCTGAGGATGACAGCGAGCTTCGCCTGTACTCCATGACCGCATTGCGCCGTGAATGCATATCGATGCTACGGAGCCGTAAGAGCTCGGTCGGAATCGATGAGGTCGCGGAGACCCCGGCACCGGAGGAACGGTCATCGGCCGAATACCGGGATACACGGCAACGAATCGAGATTCTCATCGACTCCCTGCCGCCCGGCCAAGGCAAGGTCATAAGACTCAGCAGTTTCGGCGGCCTTGACAATTCCGAGATTGCCGAAGCCACCGGCCAGACCGAGAGTAATGTCCGCCAGCTTCTGTCGCGAGGCCGCAGGAGACTTCGGGAACTACTGAATAAGAATTAATGATTATGACAGAATACATTGAAATAAGAGAAATACTTGCAAGGTGGTATCAAGGAGACACCTCCCCGGCCGAGCAACAGCGGCTGCAGGAATTCTTCGCTGCCGACCGTGACCTTCCTGAGGATCTGGCAATGGAACGCGAGGTGTTCCGAGCCATGTCCGCTGTCGATGAGAACGACGTCGACATTCCTGAGAATCTGTCCAACCGCATCGACACCGCGCTCCGGACGGAGATGGCACGTGAGCGCCACGCCGCGGGCATAGCCAGAAGATGGCGCAGACGTATCATCGCTGCATGCGGTGCAGCGGCCTGTCTGGTTGCCGGAATAACCATCTATTCCCTTGTCTCGACCGATCATAACCAGATGGCTCCCGATACACGCATGGCCGTTACCGCCCCTGCCGCCATTCCGTCGGCAACTCCTGACACTGCCGTATCCGTAAAGACGGAACCGGTCTCCATGCCTTCCGCCCGGGTCGCCCCCGCCCATGCCATCGCACGAAAGGCTCCACGGAAAGCCAAACGTAATGTAGAGCCTGTCCAAGATCTCAAGGAAACCGTGGCGGAAACCGACATGTACCTGACCGAGGCCGAGGAACAACAGCTAATCGCGAGCAACTACCGCGTGGTCCGGGACGAGCGCGAGGCCGAAGCCATACTCTGCTCGGTGTTCAACCGTCTGGACTGCAGCATTACGGAGGAAGTCTACCGAATGAGCGCCGTCAACGCCAAGTACGAGATGGAAACGACTAAACTTTACAACTGATATCAAGTCAAACCTATATAATGTCAAAACTCTCATGAAAACCAATAACAAGAAATTCCATATGCCGCGGATAGTCCCGGTCCTCGCAGTCACGGCATGCATGCTTCTGTCCGGCAATACCATGGCCCAGGAGGTGTTCACCGAGCTGGCCGGTATGGACAACGTGGAGAGTACATATGTGTCCGGACGTTTCTCGCATAACAAGAAGTACTGGTCCAACATTACGGGAACGCGCTACATAAGCCTGAGCCGGGGATTCTCGTCCATGTATTCATATCAATGCTATTCGGAGGAAGCAGTAGCCAAGGCCAGGGAGATCCTTCGGCAGTACCTGAAGAAGAATCCTGATATGGAGGTCATGATGAAGACCACACAGGGGTCGCAGGAATACACGGTCTACGAGAAGCTCATCGACGAGGGCAAGAAGGTGGTTCAGATGATAATATGGAACAGCGACGCCCCCAATGTCTGCGAGATAGCCGTAATCAACTGGAAAAACGGTCTGGAACGCGACTCCTCCCAGCATTACGACAGCAACCTGAGCCGATCGCTGGCTGACCTGAAGATTCTGGACAGGCTGAATCTGGAAGGCTTGACAACCCTGTCCGATGACCTGTGCGTCGCAGCCAAGGACCTGGAGTCGGACTTCTCGTCTCTGGACCGTGATATGCCCGGACTCATAATACACAGCGACTCCTTCAATGGGATTCCGTGACAATCAACAATCATCCTGTATCCATCAGCTAAATACATTCTGACATGAACATCAGCAAGATATTGGCGGCAGGCATCACCGCCGCAGTCATCTGCCTGCTTTCGCCTGATGCGGTGGCAAGGACCAAGACAATCAGCATCAGTCCTGACCTGACCAAGGTCATCAACTATACCTCGGCCGACGTGCAGTATTCAATCGGTAAGCCGGGGGTGGAGCTTATCGGCTCGGACCAGGACCTGGCACGGCTCAGGGTTATCGAGACCGAAGGAGTACTTGTATTCCAATCGGCGTCAGGCAGAGACACAGAAGGATCGAGCCTGGATGTAGTCATAAAGATTAAGGGACAGAATGTAAATACCTTCGTCACCTATGGCAGCGGAGACCTCAGTGCCGAGACCCTTGGTTCCTCCAATGTGATGCTGGTTGCCTACGGTTCGGGCGACATCTCGGTCAACACGGTGAAAGGCTCGGCTCTGCAGCTGTGCATCTACGGATCGGGCGACCTGAAGGTCAACAGTTCCGATGCCGATGCGCTGAAGATATATCTTCAGGGATCGGGCGACATCTCGGTGCGGAGCATCAAGGCGACCTCGGTTACAGCCGCGCTCAACGGATCCGGCGACATCTCAATTCCGGCAGTGTCGGCCACATCGCTCCAGGTGACCAATTCCGGTTCCGGAGACATTACCGTCGGTGGCAATGTGACCTCGCTGACACTTGTCAACCAAGGCTCCGGCGACATCTATGCCAAGTCGCTGAAGGCCACGAAAGTCACCAAGATCCATCAAGGCACCGGCGACATCTATGATTGAACGGCGGTCAGTCTTCAGCTTAGTTACAGCGAACGCAGGCATTCCGGATGGAATACCTGCGTTTCCTTATGATGAGTCTGTGTCTCAATAGGCGTGCTCGCCGCCCTCCACGTTCTTGGGAGTGAGTTTCTTCCTGTCCATGCTGTGCCATACGTATGCTATATAGGCCACAACGAAGGGTATCAGCAGCGAGACATAACTCATTACCTCCAGCGTGAACTTCGAAGACGAGGCATTGGCCAGCGTCAGCGAGCTGCCCGGGTCGCTCAGTGACGGATAGAACGGTGTGTTCATGAAACCGGCCGCCCAGAACAGAGCCACGACGGTCAGGAATGTACCGATGCCGGCGTACCAGATACCGTCTTTGGAGCCCTGGCAGAAACATGCCCGGATTATGCCCGTCAGCACCAGCATGACTCCGATCAGGAAGGTCAGGCCTATCCACCAGCCATGGGTCATGTTCATTGAATATTTGAACGGTGTCTCCTCCACGACTGTGCCGTAGGCGTTGGAGCTTATAACCGTGTATCCCGTGCTGGTGAACAGCATCGCGGCGAACCACAGGAAGAACACCAGGAATATGCCTGAATTGATGAAGCACTTGCGGCGCAGCCAGCCGGTGAAGTTGGAGTCATGGCTCACGTTGTTGATCATGTACATGCATGCCAGCGAGCGGGCCAGGAAAATCACTGCCACGCCGAGTATCAGGTTCTTCCAGTTGAAGATCGCCTCGAAGCCATGCGTCGGTGCCCAGGTCGAGATGACCGGATTGCCTATGTCGGTCAGGTTGGCGCGGTTCACCGTGAACTCGCCGCCGAAGAAGAACATCGACACGGCCACGCCTAACAGAAGCACGCCGATGGTGCCGTTGATGAACAGGAACATGTCGTACGTCTTGCGGCCGAATATGTTGCCACCCTTGGATCGGTACTCGTAGCTGATGGCCTGAAGCACGAACGTGAACAGTATCAGTATCCAGAGCCAGTACGCGCCTCCGAAGCTGGTGGAGTAGAACAGCGGGAACGACGCGAACATGGCGCCGCCGAAGGTTACGAGCGTGGTGAAGGTCAGCTCCCATTTGCGGCCCATCGAATTCACGATCAGCGCACGGTCAGTCTCGCTGCGGGCTTCGAACAGCATCGACTGTCCTCCCTGCACAAATAGCAGGAACACCAGGATACCGCCCAATACCGAGATCAGTACCCACCAATAATTTTGAAAAAATTCGAGTGTCATGATTCTTGAGCTTTAATGGTTATCGATTTCGAGATTTGTCTGCGAGCGCTTGCTTATGGTACGCATCATGATACTGAGCTCGGCCACAAGCAACAGGGTGAACATCACCGCGAATATCCAGAAGGTCACGACTACCGATGATGTCGGAATGTCGGAGATCGCTGCGCCTGTGGGCAGCAGGTCCTGAACCACCCAGGGCTGACGGCCCACCTCGGCCACCGCCCAGCCGGCCTCGGATACCAGCCAGATCAGCGGCATGGTGATGATACCGACCCACTGCAGCCACTTGGCACGGTCCAGATAATTCTTACCCTTATAGGCCAGGAAAAGATATACTGCTAAGTACAGCAGGAAGAACGAGCCCAGAATCACCATCACTCGGAACATGGTGAAAGTAAGGCCTACGGGAGGAATCGCCTCCTTCACGTCCTTGAAGTAACCGTAACCGAAGAATTCATAATCCTTGTCCAGCCTTTGCTGGGCCTCGGCCTTGGCAGTTTCGTCACCGGCCTTGGCCGCGGCACCGAAGTCACGCAGGGCCAACTGGGCCGCCTTGCCGCGCTCAATGCGCTCGGCGTAGCTTACGGTATTGATGGTATCGCCGTTCTCGTTGATGTCGACGCCATTTATGATGTCGGTGATGCCGGGAACGAAGGCATGGGGATTATGACGCGCCAGTATCGACAATCCGTAGGGGATGTCGATGCTGAACTTATATTCAGGTTCATCGTTGTTCCATTCCTTCTTGTCGTTGACGATGCCGAATCCCACCAGCGACTGACCGGTGGAACCGTTGTAGAGGCCCTCCATGGCGGCAAGCTTCATTGGCTGGTGGCGTGACACCTGTACGGCCGAGCCATCGCCCGTGTACATAGTCAGCAGCATACCGGCAAGACCGATCCAGCCACCTACCTTGATGGAACGTGTGGCGAAGGGGACGTTACGCTTTCTGAGCAGGAACCAGCAGCTGACTCCGATCACGAACACGCCTGCCAGCGCCCAGCCGCTGAACACGGCGTGGAAGAACTTATTGACGGCGATGCCGGAGAAAAGTGCCCAGAAGTTATCCATAACGTTGCGTGTCTGTTCCGGATCGAAACGCATGCCCACAGGATACTGCATCCAGGCGTTGGCCACAAGAATCCAGAGAGCCGAGATCGAGGCTCCGATGCCGGTCAGCCATGTCGAGGCCAGATGGAAGCCGGGACTTACGCGCTTCCAGCCGAAGAACATGACTGCGAAGAACGTCGCCTCCATGAAGAAGGCCAGGATGCCTTCGATGGCCAGCGGAGCGCCGAAGATGTCGCCGACAAACCAGGAGTAGTTGCTCCAGTTGGTACCGAACTCGAATTCCAGAATCAAGCCCGTGGCCACTCCGATCGCGAAGTTGATGCCGAACAGCGTCATCCAGAACTTGGTACATGCCAGCCACTTCTCGTCCTTGGTCTTGAAATAGATGCTCTCCATGACCGCCACGATCACCGAGAGTCCCAGCGTAAGCGGAACGAATAGCCAGTGATAAATGGCAGTCAATGCGAATTGCCATCTCGACCATTCTACTACATTGATCAAATCATTCATAGTGGATTATATTAAGGTTGTTTAAACTCAGGAAGGTTCAGTCGTTCTTGTCCTTGGTCAGGTTCTCGCGAACCGCCACTGCCTTGTCAACGTCATTGTCGTAACGCGAATTCAGGAAGTCGGGAAAGAAAATCCATTTGAGTATGACGAATATCAGGAACAGTTTGATCAGGATCACGATCCACAGCGTCCTGCCGACAGTCATGTTTCGGAAGCCGTCGTAGTACATCAGCCATGCGCGGCGCCAGAAGGAACCGTGTCTGCCGCATTCGGCATCCGTCTTAGTGTCGGAGTTGACCGTGTGTTTCTCTTTACTCATGTCCCTGAAGATGTCTGAATTTGGATGACTGCAAATTTAGTAAATTTATCTGTTAAAACAAAACAAGCGGCCCGAATGGGGCCGCTATTGTCACAAATTATTTCTCGGCATCATTCAGCGACATAAGTGATATGGTAATGACTTAAGGGATCCATTCCTGCGCCATCAGGCACCACGGCCAGATGTCCTGTCGGGGCATCGACCAGAAAGTGGGCAATGCCGATACCTAAATCCAACGCGGCGAAGCGGTTCATGTCGGCTGTAAAGAAATCAAGCCGTCCCATACCGGGAGCGATATCCCACAAGGTTTCCGTGACGCTCCACTCCTGACGGTTTGACGCCGAGGGCGCCAGACGCATCAGTTCCAGCCCTGGGCGGAAAGCGGAGAACGTACGGATGTCGAACATTTCCCGGAACGATTTGCGCGAACGTGCCTTGACCATCGAGGCCATAATTCGGCTTGTGAAGGATTCCTTTTCAGCTGGAACCCCGAACGCAATCACGACATTGACGGCCTCATCTGGCGCAGGTTTGACCATCTTCCCCACTGCCCCACGCGAGAAAGTGCCACCTAACCAGACGGTGCCGATACCGCGACGTGTCAATTCCAGCACGAGACGCTCGCCCACTATACCGGCGTTAATTGACTCCAGGTCGGAATCCTTCGGATGGACCACAGCTAAGAAATAACCTGCGTTCCGGATCACCCCGTATGTACCGACCTTGCCGTCAAGCTTACGCTCCAGCAACACCATCCGGCACTTGCAGCCCGGCAGCGCCTGCCGCAGGTTCCCGATATAATCCTTAACGAACTCCATCACCTCAGGCGCCACGGCCGTATCCTGATACGTCCGCACCGACCGCCTGACCTTGATCGCCTCCTCAACCGTCATCATAACCTTAACGATAACCAGTCCCGTTGCAGGAGCTGCATTGATAACTGCCGTTGCCGCCACAGTAGCCGCACTGATAGCTGTACATACCCCAATAGGTGCTTCCGGATCCACCGCAAGCCGAGCATGAGAGTTTGCCGCTGCCGTTGCAGGTTGAACACTTACCCTCCTGGGCTATATACAGCGACGCACGCGCGCCATCCTCCTGGACATAGACTGTACCCGAACGGCTATAGTCATTGTTGGACGGTACCACCAGCGTAAAACCGTTCTCATCCTTATCCTCGATACGGCAGAAATCTGGATACTCGATCTGAGGATTGGTGCCGTCGGTCTGGACGTCAATATGGATGGATCCTCCGGAACGGTCGCTGGTCAAAGAACTCTCCGACAACCGGACATACTGGGCGGCTCCGTATTGACCCACCGGCAGCCCCTGGACCACCTTGCCGGACTTGATCGTGATATGGTCCTCACGGTCCTGGCCTGTGGTGTTAGGCTCGCACTTTATCAATAATGAATTATCCTTCTCATCAATCCTGACCCAGCTTGGCTTGTAGCTCACCTGCCAGAGGATTCCGTCATAGTCAATGCCGATTTCCTTCTCACCGCCATTCTTGGCAAACACCTCGCCCTGGGAGTTCAGGACAATGTAGGTCGTGGAGTTGATGCGGCTCTGGATCCACACGAACAGGATTACCACAACGGCCACAAGACCGATCAATACCCGCTTGACAATCTTCCAGGCTTTTGACTTGGGCTTGGATGTCGAGCCACCGGGCGCCGGGCCGTTACCGCCTGCTCCGGGAGGAAATGGCGGAGGTGTCGGCCCGTTTCCGCCGGGAGTCTTCGGCTGCTCGGCTACCGGATTGCCCAGTTTATTGCCACAGTGGGTACAGAATGATATATTGTCGGGCATCTCGGCCCCGCATCTGCTACATATTTTCATGCTGCTGAGTTTTGAGTGTTTTTAAGTTTTTTCACCTCGTCCAGACCCATGTTGATCAGGATCAGCACCACGATCCAGATCAATATCACCAAAGCCGTAAGTTTCAGGTAACCTTCCAGGATCGGGGCATCCCACAATCCATGAAGCACTACAGGTATAGCGAAGATTTTCCAGAAACGCCCCTTGCTGAACACGTCCATACTCAATGGTCCGGGACCTTTGGCCAATACCAGAGCCGCACCGGACACTGCCGCCCATGCCACATGACCGCCCGGCGCCAGGATGCCGCGCAGATAGATGTTGCTGGTCATACCGTCCCATCCTAAACTCAGGAAACTACGGAACGCATATCCCGCCGACTCGAATGCCGCGAAACCGGCACCCACGCAAGCACCCGCCAGAAGGGCGCTCAGGATATAGTTGCACGACGGCAGCCGCTTGATCAGGATATAGACTATAGCCAGCTTGCCGAGTTCCTCGATTACTCCGACCATCATCGCACCCCACGTTGTCGACAGATTAGTATCCACCACATCCAGATTGAACAGGAACAGCGTCACCACCAGCGACGCGCAACCTCCGATCAGGAAGTACTTCATCACGTCGTAGACGCTGATGTTACGGAAGGCATTGACCTCCATGAACAGCACCAGCGTGGTGAAAGGAACGGTAAACGAACCCACGATGATGGCACCCGGCAATGCGTTGGGATTGCCGAAAATCCAGCAGCAGATGTACAGCAGCACGTAAGTGATGGCGAAGCACAGGAACACCCGGCTGTAGAGCCACGGTCTGGGCCAAGTCTCGGACACCTCGCTCAGCGGCGGCGTAGTCTTGGACGTACCGCAGATGAAGACATCCTCGGCCTCCACATTGGTATGTTTCTTGAACACATCGGTAAACAGATCCTTCCAGTTCAGGCTGACAGCATTGGTATTCCCCATATACTCGTTCAGTCCCCCGACGAATCCGCCGTTACCCTGCGTCCCGGCTCCATTCGACTGGTTCCCATAACCATATCCCTGATTACCGTATCCATAGCACTGGTTCCCATACCCATTGGCTTGATTGCCATATCCATTGGTTTGGTTGCTGTATCCATTGAACTGGTTTTGGTTTCCGTTTCCGAAACCGTTATTATTGTTATTTCCGTTAGTGGAACCCGTTTGTGGAGGAGCGACCTTGCATCCGCACCGTCCGCAGAACGCTGCCCCCTCCTCCAAATAACTTCCACAATTCCCACAGTAAGGCATTAGTATTGAATTTTAATCAACGCAATTATGCGTAATATGTTTAAATTTATCAGTTTATATATTATCTCCATGATCCTGATCAGTATCCAAGTTGATCATGGAGCTCATCATTTTCCTTTTTAAGACGATGGGCAACCTTCTCAAATTCATCACGTTCAATGCGGATCTTCTCGTACTTTCGGTTGAGCTCATCATATAAACCCCTCCAACGGGACTCTCCGGCTTGCTTCATGACATCTTCATCAGAGATAGTGTTTTTTTCACCATGTGCCAGAATTCTTGACGTCTCCCTTTTAAGATTATCCATCAGTTCAGCCACCGAAACAACCGAGTAATCCAGTCTGACAAACAACCTTGGATTGAATTTCCGCAGTTTCCCCATACTGTCCAGTCTCAGGTTAATCAGCAACCTGATTATATCAGGATTAAGATTATATTGCTGTGAAAGATGAGGAATCAGATTATTCAATTGGACATGATGTATATCAGCAGCGACAGATTCGATTGTCTCTAATAATTCATCAGACATCAGCGAATCGTAGCCGCCCTGTCTTTGGACGCCCGACAAGCCGAAGAAGGCATATGTGTAATCTCGATTGCCACAGCCGCTGCATGTGCAAATCGTAGAATATCCGTTATCATCATCAGTGATTCCTATCAACTGACCGCATTTAGGACACTTACCAAGTTTCATACCTTTCTAAACTTACTGAGCGTTAACTGTTCGCTGTTTAATGATGGGCTTTGAAGTGATTTCCAGAACAATCTCACCGGACATGTCATGCGTAACACGCACCATGCCAGGTTGTTCTACTTCAATTCCAAGATAGAGATTATCTACCACACCCTCGCAGTCACACAAGTCACAAATCTCGTGTATCGCTTTATTCAATTCCCCCAAGCTCAATTTATCGGGATTTATATCGGGATTAGGTATGAAAGTCTTATCCACAAGGTCCACTTTAAACAGCGCGGTTTCTACATCGGTCGTTGCATGAAGCTGATGGAAATGGTCCTGATAGGAAGTTACAAAATAGCATTCTGTCGTTACGTTCGCATCCTTGACAGATTCTGAGGCAAGTTTTGACACTCCTACTACGGCTGAATTTCTCAGCACTCTCAACGAACTGATGGAATCCATATGGAAATAACTTTCCTGATCCGGATACATCTCCCCGATTGATGTCAGACATCTTGCAGTGAGATCACGGCCCTTTGTAATGGACACCTGCAGAATCTGCAGCATATCACCATACAGCAACGTGCAGTATTCTTCTTCCAGTACTACGAACTGCAGATCACCTATATACATCAGGGAAATTCGTGCGCCATCCTTATCCGCAATAGTCAGGACATCACCGCCACCGAGAATACTGCAATCCACATAGTCAGTGGATTCACCATCTTCCACCCTGCTTGAATTCCGTAGTATTCTGTATATGGCGTCAAGTGCTTCCCCTTTATACTTGAATCCATAACGGCTCAAATCACACCCGGATGGAAGTATAGAGTCTATCTCCCGTTGGGATAGCTGATATATGTCTTCAACACGACCCGAAGAGGCATCATAACCTTTTCGGGCCGTGTTTCTGACAAGATTTTCAAACAGTTTATTTCCCAGCATAAGGAAGATTGAGTTCGTCCAGCTTCTTACGTACTACCTCGAAATCCACCGCGAAGTTCAGATTGGCCTCACCGTAACCGCTGGAGCTGATTCCGACAACCTCACCGTACTTATTGATGAGAGGACCGCCACTGAATCCATGAGTGATAGGCACGTTAATGCCATAACGCATCTTATCCGTATCACGGGCGCTGATCTGGCCTGACGAGAAACGCATGGGAAGCAGTTCAACACCGGGGGCAGGATTGCCCACCGTGGCTACATGCTCGCCGTCTCCAAGTGGAGTGCTGGCAACCGACAGATAGTTTATAGCCTTCTTTGAGTCGTTATCCAGATCTACATAGAAAATGGTATAATCGGGTCCCTCCTTGTAATTGGAAGTATAGACTATACGGTTGAGCTTATATCCATTGTTCAGGTCCAGTTTGCCATCGGAGGTGGAAAGATAGAATCGATAGTCGGCACCATGATCCACCACGTGGTTATTGGAAATGGCCAGACCGTTCTCGTTGATGAAGAATGCCGTGCCGATCCAGCTGCCTGAAGCGTTCTGTCCGAATACCAACATTGAAGATGATTTCAGTTTGGCAGCCAATTGATTGTCATCCAATTCGGGGATAATCTTCTTCTTCACCAGTTCGGTATATGCGGCAAGACTATCCGTTACCTGCGAAGGATCGAAACCGTTCTTACCGGCCATCGTGAGAATCTTACGGGTCAACGGTTCGCCGGTCTCATCGATATCCGCATAAGCCCAGATCTCGTCATCCATCGAATAGAACACTTGGTCACCCTGCGAATCAGGATACAGAGAGATGGGGTGTCCTATCAGATTTGTTTTCAGATACTCCTCGTTAAAGGAGTTTTCTGCGGCAAGACCAAGAATATGGACTGTCAGTCCGTTATCAAGCACTACAGTTCCACCATCCTCTACCGACTCCACATTGGCGGTTACGCTGTCTATTCGGAAGTCTTTGCTGCACGCACCCATCATCATGAATGCCGCACAAGCAATAGCTATATATTTTGCTTTCATTGATTCTCTTGTTTTGGTTTGAAGGTTACTTTTGCACGTTTCTTCACCACCCACATGTAATCGTTCTTTTCAAGTTCACCCATCTCAAGAGTTTCAACCTGACAGTTATAATCCATTGGCTCTGGCCCTTCAATATCGACGACTTTCTCCAATTTATTTATACTGAAGATTATATCATTCTGAACCTGAGGGTTGGAAGATACACTAAACTGACCCTGATTACCGTTAAGTTCGAGCTCAAATATGTCTTGGATTTCCGAAAGACAATCTTCGTAGAAGAAATATTTACGTGTTTCACTGTTGTCTTCACCGTCCCATTGTACGTCGTCCGCATACATGCGTACAACGGCCAAAGATTGAGCGACGGCTTGGGGACCTTCCGGGTCAGGCTTGGAAGATGGAGTTTCTACCGGTCTAAACTTGATATTGGAATCTGCAACAACCGTTCCTCCTGTTGATTGCATTACTTGTGATATGCCGTTTACCACATTTGCATCAAACGGCGCCACTCCCAGATAACTTCCCAATTGATTGCAATATCCAATCAATTGGTTGCATCTGTCTGTCATCATTGCCAACTGACCCTCCAGAACCTCGATTCTTTCCAACAAAGGCCACAGCAACGGTGCTTGTCCTGGATATTCTTTCATGTGATGATAATTTTAATAGGTTTATCCATTATCCACTTCTCACCGTCAAAGGTTATGTTCGCCTTATTAACAGCCTCGATAGATGTCGGAGGGTTGTATTGCAAGTCGTACTCGAAAAAGGGCAACAAGTCAGCACTGGCACGCGGCAACAGAGTCGACACGCATGAGTAATTGAATTCAACCGTTCCCTTGTTGCCGGTTACCGTCGCCAAGAAGGGAGCTAAATCCTTGTCAGTATCCTCCATCTCGTAGAGTTCCAGACTGCCGCTTCCTACCATTACAGCATAAAACTGCCTTGACTGAATCTTGAGTTCTGGTTTAGGCTTAGACTCATGTTTCGGTGAATTTTTCTGTAATTTATCGTACACCCTTGAGTCATTCGATATCGGGGTGCTCGACGGTTTAGGAGCTTGCATCCGGCTCAATTGTTTCTCCATGCGCTCCATTCTGGCACCGAAATCATTAATCTGCGTCATAATTGCGGACAACCGGTCATTGATTGCAGTCAGTGACTGATTGACACCCAGATTGTCAGTCTCAACCTTGTGCCTAACCTCCGTAACTGCAACCATGATGTCATTTAATTCATTTTTGTATGGTAGTCCCATGATCATAAGGATTATGGCCGGGAGAGATCCACGACATCCCTCCCGGCTAAAATGAATCAAAGTTTGGTTTGGTTTGGTTTGTCGAAATCGTATAACGACTCCTTCAGCATCCAGAAGAAAAGCGAATCATTGATGGGATTAGTGCCCGTAGGATCGTTCTCTTCATCATGAAGGTTCGCATACATGTCATCATAACTTTCAACGGAATTGTTCAGGAACTTAGTCAATTGACCGTTCGTGAACGACGGCAATGTGAGGCCAGCGACCTGCACCGAAGTGAGTCCCGTTATAAATCGTTTGAAGTTCTCCACAACACGCGGTCTCAGCTCAGTAACCTGGCTGAACGTCAACCCGTTCGGATCACCTTCCTTTTTGTCATACCCGTAATGGAAGGTAGGACGCTGGGGGATGTTGGCACCTCCTGCCTTGGCGAATATTGCCGCACCTTCGGCTGTTACAGCTTTGGGATTGTCGCTGAACTTGATGCTGAAATTGTCCGGCAGATTGGTCACACCGAATGCCTTGATCAACTTCTTGGTGAAGTCACTCAGATCATCATTGCAGTTGACACCGAAGATCGTCGAGATATACTTCGAACCGAACCCTGTGAAATTGATCATCGCAGGGAAGTTGTTCCTCATATTGGCATCCGACTGAATCCAATTGACAATATGATAGATAATCGCTCCGTAATGCAGGAACGCTACCTTGCGTGCATCACTGTTACCATTGTTCTCGCTGGCGATGGCATTGGCAAACTGGTTCTTCTCATCTCGCAGCAAGAAGTTGATTTTCTCTTTGCCTGTCAGCGAAATCTGGTCATACGGAATTTCCGAGAATCCAATCTTGATGGTCTTGGATTTTCCTCTCATCAGCTCGTCCGCAAAACGGGTATAGAGGTTATCTTGGACATTACGCGTATTCGCAACATCGCCGACATTCTCCAGACCGCAACCCCACAAGTCATCGGCAGCAAACAGCACCGAATTGTAGCGGGCCAACTGACGGCCTCCCTCCTTACGGTAGTACTGCAAGTCCGTGGTACCGCCACCTATATCGACATTCAAAATGCCGGAAGTGATTGACTGTCCTTGCGATATCAAACTCTGTGCAGGGGCCAGTGATTCAGCAAACTCACTGATTTTGCGCTGATTCCATGCCGCATCGCCGAACACTTTCCTATATGCCTGCTCCCAAATCTGTCGCACTGTGGCACGATTGGTCATGGCCAACGGGAATGTAAGCGCTATGTTGGGTTTTACATCCAGGTCCGCGTTGTTTTGCTTTAGCCAGTGAATACGAATCATGCTCAGCAACTGCTCGAAGTACCGTTCGGCACGATCGCTGGCATTCGCAACCCTGTTTGAGTTCAGATCCCATTTGATTCGGGAATAGTACTCTTGCTCTCTGATAGGCTCCTTTGGATAACGGAACCCAATGGAAATTGCTCCATACAGGCCTTTGTTCTGTATAGCGGTCTCCTGATATACTACTGTCCGTATCGGGAACGAGAAATCATTGCCCACGAAATTGGGATAGAATTCACGCGCCTGATCCTGTGCGGTCGCCTCGCTGCGTCGGCCGTAGACCCTATCCATCAGAGTCTCGATTCCGACACCCTGAGTCCTGGCAACTGCCGCATCTGGAACCGCAGCAAGATACACTGCCTGAATCTTAATCTCATTGTCGCTGAAGCTCTTGACTTCGGCGGTGGATTTACGGGCATAGGCGATATGTGTATTTGTGGTTCCGAAGTCTATGCTGTAGTAATATTCTTCATTGCCCACAACTACACTCTCAAACCGTGGGAATATCATGGCTGACACTTCATCCACCCCATTGGACATGTTAAGACGTATGGCATCGAATTTACGTCCATGCAGACCGTAGATCTTTGAGTTGGTCAGATGGACTCGAGTATCAGGAACGATTGCTTGACCCATAGCCGTCAATTCCGTGTCACTGCCTACCTGGTAGAACTTCAAATCAACATCGTTGAAGAGGCTCTTTGTAGGATACTGCAGGAAGAAGTAGTAACGGTTCTCCGCCTCATGTGCCGGATCATCAATTCGCAACAAGGGGCTGATACCTACCGACATCGGCTCCTCCAAGGGACCGCGTTTGGAAATGGTGTCAACATCATCATTTATGGAATACTCCCTTGACAGCACAATCTTATTGTGCTTGTTGCCCGAATTGTCGCGTACCGGAACCGACAACGAAACCGTTATGGTCTGCTTCATGTTGTCGTAGGCCCACTGCAGGTTGTTGATGATAGTATCTGCCTTCAGATACTTCAGGGCCTTAGGCTTGATAGGCAACAGGTAAGCACGGCCCTCGACATTGATAACACCCTTGAAGTTTGCGGTGCTCATCTCATACGGCAACGACACGAGACGGTCTTCAAGGAAATCAATAGTTGTAAGCCAATTGTGACGATATGCGTCACAATCCGGCATATCACGGACTACTTCATCAAAGTTCTCGATCTGCGGAACAACAGTATCGCCGCTCCATGGGAGCCGGTCATAATAGTCCATGTCGGTATAATCTGAACCCTTGACCAGTATCAACGGAGTCTTCTCCGCATCGAATGGCATGTCCGTATCTGAATCGATGAAGAAGTCAGATTGAATCCTTGAGGGAGAACGACCCATCAGGTCTACTTCGACCGGCTTCAGAGTCAGTGGCGTTCCATTTACGTTCTTGTAATCATTGGGTACCCTATAGATTGCCACTGGGATTTTACGAGCTGTGCCATCCACATCACTCGTAACCACCGGATAATCCTTGTATAATTGGTCTAATGTATACTTGCCACCAAGACCTTCAATATTCTTTTTCAGGACCTGATCACTCTCATGAGCCAGACTGTTCTTGATGTAGTCAACCAGCCCTTTGATTAGTTTCCAAGAGGGATTCTCCACCGACTTGTAGGCCACATTGGCAGTGGTATAATCCGGATAATACACCTGTTGCTTCAGATTGTTGTCCGAATTAAGCGCAAGGTATATTTTGTAGAGAAATTCACGGAATGCCGTCTGCCGGTGCAGCAACGGACGTACCGGTTTGTCACTTTTCCAATTAGGAGATGTGAACACCAATGTATACGGCGATGTGCCGCCCAACAGAATCTTGTTTCCGGGGATATCCGGATTGTCTTGATATATCAGATAGATATTTTCCAAACTCTCCCCAAAGTATTTCGCAACTTGTTTTTCAAAAGCATCAGCAAGTTCAACGTGGTTGCTCGCACGCAGAGCTTTGATCTGCTGCTTAGCATTCCACTGCTCGAATGATAACGATGCGTTCTTGTTGAACACGATTTCAAGCAGGTCAAGCCATTGCGACACAATGTAGTCATAGACAGGAGTTCCACCTAATTCATGCGAGGCTGTAACATCAACATTCAGCAACGCCGTACGGAAAAATATCATACGACCGAATATACTCGGAATTGACGAACCTGGCTTATTGGTTACATTGACACCTGCCATCAAGCCATCCATATCGGCGGCCTGATTGCGATTGTTCACATTGTACGCATCGGAAGTCACGATACTCGATTTCGACACACCCTTCAACTGGGTCTGAGTCGATATCGGATGATGTCTTAATGCTTCTCCCATATCAATAAGGATTTTTAGGAAGGCTTAGAACTGATTCCTTCATCAATATACGAATCACCTCATCAATCGCCTTCATGAATGGTTTGCCGGAGGTTTCAGCCTTATGGTCGACTCCTGCGGCTGTCAACTTATCATAGGTTCCAAGCTTGGTTCGGATCTTATCATCTGTAATCAGTTCCACACGACCAAAATCATGATTACCTACTGTCGCTCTGGGTTTCCATGCCTTGATGCCCTGCATCAGATCTCCATAATTCTTTGTGAAATTGAAGAACGCCACACCGCGTTTCCTTTCGCTTTGCTGAAGTTCTCCAGTCCACCCCTCAAACATATCGCAGAATTTCTTAAGGTACTTCAAGAGTTCCTTGTTATCCTTGAGTTTAGACGTGATGGCCCACGCGTCACGATCCTGTATATTTGAAGGATCCAACAGGAAGTTACGGCAGAACTTATCAAATATCGCCAACCTGCACAGGGGCAGGAGATAAGGATCAAACGTTTCGGTCTTATAGAAACGCTTGAATCCTAACAGATTCGGATCCACACCGGCTTTTATCTCCGCCGGTGTCAAATCATCAAATCCGAATTCGAATGCCGTCGCAGGAATCCGGCGCCCTGAATGTATGTCAGGGAATGCTGTATTTCTGTCGCGATTGATGAAATCAATCACATCCATCGCGGCGACCAATTCAACAACATGGGCGTCATTCTTCTGCTCCTTGCCTCCCTCCTCATTCTTGAAGGTACCCGGTTGATACTTATCACCAACATAGTAGATTGCATTGGCCTGCACATTAACGCTTGAGCCCAGTTCATATGCGTCCAAAGCCGCTTTGGTTTTTGCGGTAAAGGTATCGGAATTAATCGCACTTGAACCGTCTTTGTCAACCTTGAAGTATGGCGTTATAGCCACTACAGCAACAAGATTGTTATCCAGATTACCTCTGGATTGTATCATATCAAGCAACGTAGGTATTCCGGACGCACCCGTTCCACCGAAAATAGAACCGATTATGACAATTCTGTCTTCTGGGCCTATCAATCCGAAGAAACGTTGAATCTCTATGCTGTTCTCCAGAGACTTTGTGACAACCGACCCGATGTTGGGACATCCCTTGAAGCCTTTCTTAAGATTCATGTGTAACTCCGTCTTGGGATCCTTTTCATCCGAATTGTCATAGAGAGCCTCTAACAGATGGCGCGTCGGAGATGTATTACCGGCATCTCCCAGCGTGGTAAAGCCAATGTGGTCAGCATATGTCTTGTCGGTATCCTCATCCTTGAGGTAAATCTCAAATCGCGACTGCTCTTCAAAACCACCGGCACCACCGAACAGGTCCTTGAGCTTATAGACCGGAGCACAGAAAAACTTTCCTGAGATTCCCTCCTCATCCTTGCTGTAGCAAAGATTATGGATATGCTCATAGCAGTCCAGAGCCTCCTGCGCGCGGTCGGTATCACCGTTTTCACGGTCATAATCGATGATAATCGGCACTATCTCGTCACCGATATTGGTGCCGTCCGCTCCCCCTGCCAACAGCATCGAGAGCGAACGCAGCACACGTGCGCCGGTACCACCGATTGCAAAAACAAATGTCCTCATTTGTAAGTGTTTTGGTTAGTAGGAGAATTTAACTCAATTCCGCTTGGGCGAGAAGAAACCGCGATGCGGGATATAAACTCCGTAACGGGAAGCTCCGTTGATCACAAGCGAGAAGATGTAGAACAGAATCATGCTGTATACCACATTGGAGTAGCAGAGCATGTCAACCGGAGCGGAAACGAAATAGGGCTTAGCGAACTCACGCTTCAGTTTGGCCTGGTCCTTGTTAATCTTGCTCTTCTGAGAATCGGACAGACCTGCCTTCTTCTGTTTCTTAACCTGCTCCTGCAATACGTGAGGCAGCGCACCACGGTCACCTTTATGGATTCCCGTCTGCATGCCGGTGGCAGCGAACGAGATACATCCCGTCAGCACCAGAGCGACGAGCCATGTGCCGACCTTTGACCACGAGAAGGAGAATCGGCAGATCACGTAGTAGAGCACACACACCACGGCGGCGACAATTGCCGCCATCAGGAATGCGTCAGTGAAGCCACCCTGCTTCTCGAAATATTCCGTGAATACCTTCAAGGGATTCTCCTTGTACCAGGAACTCGACGAAACGAGAAAATAAATCGCTTTCATGTCTATTGTTGTTTGTTAATATTTCATCTATAACTCTCGATACTTATTTTGTCTCAGGTTCTACGGAGAATTCGACCTTCTCACCGATCGAATTGCCCGAAATTCCACTGACGCCTTTCAGCAGTCCGTCAACCAGGACTTCCAGATTGAACGTCTTGCCCAGCTGGCTGTTGATGTCGGTATCATCCTCGGAATTGCTGTCCGAAACCCATGCGGGAGTTACATAAACCACCTGGACACCCATAGTGGTGGTCTCCTTAAGATTACGGCCCGGAACTTTGACCATACCGTCAATCACATCAACTGACTGGAGAGGCTTGGGTCTGATATCCAATGCTCCACGATTCAACGTGGCGGTGTCATTAAGGAATTCAGGAACGCCTTCGATTCTGAGAGCGACATTATATTTGTCATCAGTCTTAACCGTTCCTCCGTTTTCCACCGGATATGTCTCACCTGTCTCTGCACCCTTAACCTCCTCGATAGTAACCGAAGGGGTTCCTACCTGTCTGAAGGCATGAAGGCTGTTCACAGGTTTGAAACTGTCCACATCATCGGCCTTGACCTTGTCCGCCATCTTTTTCAGTACGTTCTTGTCACCGATCGCAATGACATAGAAAGGACGTTTAACCTGCTTCAAAAGCGTAGCTTTATTGGCATAATTGATATAAGTGCCGTCAAAATTACCCATGAACTGATATATGCTCAAGCCATAGCCAAGCTCCTTAGCCTTGTCAAGCTTTTCATTGATGCGGCGCTCCAACGTATTTCGCTGATTGATATTGAAGGAAGGATCCTTGCCGATTTCCTGATTTGTTCCGCTCGGAATACCGTCAGTAATGAAGAAGCTTACATGGGAATGAGCGCTGTCGGCGATGCAAGTGTTTACGATTTCACCGATGAACTCGTCCATAGGATAGGCATCCTGAGTCTGTATGGTCTTGTTGCCGACATTGGTCAGCATCTTCTCAAACTCCACTTCCGTAAGCTTGCATTTCTGGTCCTTGTCGCGACTCACATACCAGGCGCCAAAAGGCACCTCGGTATCAAAATAACCCTTGATGCCGTTCATTACATCAGTAATGGCGGTTACAGACACGCTCTTGTCCGCGGGCTGAAGATAACCCTTCATGCTCGAGGTGTTGTCGAGATAAATCGATACAGCTACAGGCAGTTCCTTAGGCCATGAGATACGGTTTACCACGACATCCTCATTATCCAGCGTGGCCAGAAGATATTCATGGAATTTTTCTTCTGTCTCCTTCAGCGACTCCAGGTCGATGTCATCCTGATTGCCTTCAAGATACTGGTCCAGAACGGCAGCATCCATGTTGTTGTAATCAAGATAGGCCCTGAACAACTCAATATATTGGTCCTCGGGTATCTGGCCATCCGAAATGGCAGCCTCGATATCTTCCTTACTGGGTCGCGGATCTCCGCAGGAAGGAATCATGAAAACCGTTACCACTGCAGCAACCGCAACCAATATTGAAATTATGATTTTATTCATGATCATGAACTGATTATTGTTTGCTGAACATTATTTGTTAAGACGCGACACCTTCGGAAGCGTATCCTGGCCGTCGGTCTTGTATCCTAAGGAATAGAGGTCCACAAGTGCCTCCTCGTCATCGGCGTGCGATGCAATGTCGCTGACCACTGCCGAGATATTCTTGATGGGTTCCGCAACATAGAGTGATGCATCGAACTTATCCTTGAACAATGCCGGATAGTCCAACTGAATACCGGCGCGATTCATCAGGAACTCCATCATGCCGAAAGCCTGCAGGATACGAGTCGTATTGGCGCCAGCCTTCTCGAACTGCTCATGAATGAACGGTACGGAAGCATAGAGGGCCAAGCGTGCCAGACAGTCCATCCATGAGGGAGCATACTCCAGACATTTCAGCACGGCATTGTGCAGAGCCTCGTTGACACCGTCTGCCGTGTGGGGAGCGGCAGCAATCTTCTTGGCGAGGTCGGCCTTGAAATCTGCCAGACCATAGGAGTCGTTCTCAAGAATCCTCTCATCTATCCATAGACCGACACCTTCCGAACGTGAGGAATATGTGTATATCTTCTCAACATCCTTATAGATGTCGTCCATCAGCAGAGTCAAAGAATCCGCCACATCAGTATACAGTTTCTCGGCGCGAGTATTTTCTTCATCGACCTTTGCAGTGAGAGTATCAATCTCGACTTTCTTATCCTGAATGACCTTATTGACGGCAGCCTCCTTCTCAGCTTTGAGTCTCTGAGCCTCATCAGCGGCCATATCAGTAATGGACTTAATCTCGGCATCCTTTGTGGCGGTCAGCTTTTGGATAGCCGCTTCGTTATCTTCCCTGATGCGTTTAATCTCTGCGTCCTTCGATGCAATTATCTCCTGGATGCGTCTATTCTTCTTCTCAGTGATTTCTTGAATCTTAGCATCCTTTGAACTACGCAAATCTGCAATTTCATCATTCTTCTTTGCCTCGAGATTCCTTAATGCCTCTGCATTATCAGTCTTGAGGTTCCGGATTTCTGTGTCCTTCTCAGATTTCAGGCTTTCAAATTTCTGTTTAGCCTCAGTCAGACTGGCACTGAAATTATCCCGTGCAGTCTGTGCCTCTGTCAAATCTTGAGTCAGTGAAATGATTTGTGAATCAGCGTTATCAGCCTTCTCAATGGCTTCATTGACAGCCTTGATTACTGCTTCCTCATTCTCCCCGGAAAGCTTTATCTGACGAAGCACCTCTTCTCGGCCCATTCGGAGAGCATCCTCATGATTGGACGGAGTGTTGAGACTGACAGCTAAGACTTCAACCAAATCGTTGAATTTCTCGGGAACATCAATCTTCTTATCATCGTTCGGTATGGCATTGTTGATACGCGCAACCAATTTAGAAACTATATTCTCTGAAACGGTGCCCAGGAATATCTTCTCTCCAACAACCTTCTCCGGATCAACTACTTTAAGTTCTGCGTTCTCTTTCTCAAGATCATGTATCTTCTGATTCTTCTCGCCTATTTCCCGACGGCATGCTTTCAATTCATCAACAGTATCCTCCAGCGTGTTCTTTGTATTAATATTGAACCAGGATCTCAGAATCTTATTGATGAATTTCTTAAGTACCGATTTTTCTGATTCGGAGCAAGCATCAAGCCGTTTTTCGTCCAATGGCTGAGGCTTTGCTTTTTCAGCCTCCCATTCAATCTGACCCTCTCTCAACTGTTTCAGAGCATTGAGGGCTTCCTTGATGTCAGAATACTCCAGGCCATATTGTTTTCTCATCTTTTGATAAGAGTCGGCTTCATGCTCCTTACGCTCTCTCAGAACAGCCTGATTCAGTAAATCACTTTCCATCATTTGCTCGCCTGGGAATAATCGCTTTGCTACGGTTTCCCAGTCTTTGATCTTCCCTTGCAACTGTTCAATCAGAATATCCTTTCCTCCTATTGTGGTGTTTAGATCTCCAATCTCAGCTTCTTTATCAGCAATAGTATTCTGAGCCTCCTCAAGCTGCTTGGAAAGTTCCTCGATCTGCTCATTCTGCTCATCAATATATGCTCCTGCAAAAAGACGTGCGATCTTTACCCCAAACGGCAATTTGGGTTTCTTCTCCTCTTCTTTCTGCTCTCCGTCTACAGTTTCCTCAGAATCCTGAGATTCGGAAATCTCATTCTGTTCTGCTACCGGCTCGTCAGTCTCATCCTTAATTTCTGATTTGTCGGTCTCATTATCCAGCAAATCAGAAGCCTGATCCTTATCCTCCTTACGCAATGGTTCAGGATTGTAATTGAAGGACTTGTTTCTTGATTTCTTACTCATTAATTTATAATTAATTGTAGATTTTCCTTATACCTAAATCTCACTATTTAATGATGGGCCAGAGACTCATCTTATTCGACTTGCTGCTGATGTCGATGCGGAACGAAGAGATTCCGCTGCGACGCTGACCATTGATGTACAGTTCCATCACGCTGTCCTTGTCAATCTGCAGACTCAGTCTTGCTTTGTTACGCTCCCTGATGGAACGTGCATCAACCTCCGAGATCGGGGTTATATACTCGCGCTCGCCCTTCACCCAGTCTTCCGCGGTATTTGCCGAGAAGGTCTGTACCAGCATTATCTTCGATGAACTCGACAGATCCAGTACCTTCTCTTCCGTACTGAACTCTCCCGACTCATCTCCCTGAATCAGTTTCTCTGCCATCTCAGGCGTGAGCAACTCCTCATAATGAATGGCACCATGAATATCCTCATAGATGACGCCATACCGGGCCATGATGCTTGGGGTATAGAACCGTATGCTTGAGTCCTTGCCGGTGAAATCGGCAAAATTAGCAGCTCCCTCAACAACAGCAGTCTTGGACAGATCGAATTTAGAATCGGCTTCTGTCCAGTCACTAAGATAAAGGATTGGAGCCTTGACAGGCGCACTCCAACGCTTTATGGCTTGATCCAGACTGGTCTGTATCGCTTTAAGTTTCGCACTACGTCCCGACACAATCACCGTGTCCACACGGGCTCCGGCCAACTCTGCGTAGAACTTGAAGAAATTGTTCAGGAAATCATCAGTCACTTCTTTGATATAATCCTTGAACTCCTTGGTATCGAGGATATCCTTCTGCAGGTCGATTGTCACAGAATCCCTAACGCCCAGTTCACGATTTTCCTTGATAACATAAGTACCGGGATTTTCAAGACTCAGGAGCGGCTTGATCTCATTCTTGACCAATGCCTTAAGATTCAACGCTGCCTTTAGACGGTCACCGCTGTCAATCTTGTCGGGATCGGCAAAATTCTGGAATGATTTCACCTTCTTGGCCAGCAACTGAGCCAATAACGCATCCAGATAGTTACCGGCCTTGGCAATACCGATCTTTCCGCGGATTCGTATTTTGATTGTTCCTTCCTTAGTCAATGACTTTGTAAAGAAAGTGACATCCAGTGTACCGGCACCCATATCGTATACCAACACATTCTCGCGCTGGGTCAGCATCCGGCCATCAGCACGTTTCAGGGCCTGGTTGAATTTCATCCAGCGATGCACATACAGGCATGCCACGGCATCCGACTCACTCACGAACTTAACCTCACGTACATTCAGCGACGACAGGGCATCCTTGATGATGCTGCGTATCAGACGCAGATGAACCGGAGTGTAGGTATTCGGCACGGTAAGCACGATTTTGTTGATCTTACGCGCGTTCTCAGATATAGCCGGACCGAGGTAGAATGTAAACAGCTGCTTGTAAACCTCCGAGAATATCGTCTTGATATTGGCGAGAGGAGTGTAGATAGGATTGTCCGGATCCTCGGGATCCGGTTCCACAAGTCCATTCTCCACCAGCACCTCGTCATCGAGATACTTGTACTTATAGCTGCTGTACTTTGCAAGGTTCGGAAGTATGGAGTAACCTACCAGAAGCTTGAGGCAAGGCAATACATAATCCGCGTTGGCAAGCTCGGTCGTCGTATCGGGAGACAGACGCAATGCCAATTGCTTGAGCAGTTCTCCGAGTCCCTCCTGATTCACCTGATCCTTACGGTCCAGCAACAAGGCGGACATATTGATCTTCTGATCGGCGGCTTTGGTCAGTACCAGATTTGACGAGAGGAACGGCGTTCCCTTCTCATACTGATCCTTTGAAATCGTATCACGGTCCAGATACTTATCCTTCTGGTCATGAAGATTGATTGGCACAGATGCATACTCTCCGACAATAGCCGATGTACCGAAATCTATAGCCAGCCATTCCAGGTTCGGCAATTGATATACCGGAACCGTAACCCTCAGTCTGTATTCCTCAAACTCGCTGTCCGGCACCATTCCCAGCTGGAAACGGCCTTTCTCATCAAGACAGTACTTGAAGCTGATATCCACAGTGACAGGAACTGTGTAGTTTCGCTCGCCGTCACGGTCACAATACAGGTCACGGACACATCGACCGTTGATGATTATCTCATACTCGCAACGTGAATTCTTGGCATTGGGAACCGAGGTTGACTTAGGTCCGTCAAGCTCGACAAACGACTCGACACTTTCACCGCGGACATACTTTGCCTTTGCGTTCTTAGGCATCAGCACCTCGCGTTTCACGTCCCGGATGACGATCCCGGATCCGGTCACACCCTGAGTCGCATAGTTATGCACTGTCAATTTCAAAGGCAGCACAAAATCATCGCCAGGCAGGAACTGGAACTGCTCAATGGTGATATGACCTCCTTTTGTCACATCCTGCACCTGATGGGTACGGGGATCTTCAAAAACAACACCTAATGAGGGTTGCGACACATTCTCCTTGACGGTAAACGTCACCGGTTCCACATGCAGCGAGTTGAGTACATCCGGTTCGGTGACTGTACTGTAAGTCACTTTCAGATCCAGGTCATAGACAACTTTGCCTAATTCTGTGTTACAGGGATTACCGATCTTACCGACATTAGCCTTAATCGGAATCTTTACGACATTGTTCTTATTACGGATTTTGTTTCCAAAATCATCTATATATATGGCATTGCCGCCCTTTTTAGACTCTACTCGATCCACACATGCATCCGTATCAAGGAATATAACAGGAACCGGTTTCCCGTCTTGTCTTGGCTCAAATTCGCATTCTATATTCAGATTCGGCAGGAACTGCAGGGCTCCGGGATTGGAAATAACCAAAGACCCGATATCCATCAGATTGATTTCCGGATTATAGACCACCTCACCTGTCATGCGCTCGAATTTCACGATCGGCTCATTGGCGACACGTGCAAAATCCAGTTTGATCCGAACAGGCACAGTATCTATGGTCTGACCGATCTCGTCAGTCAGGCTTATGTCAAAAGACACGAATGCGCTGTTGCTTGCTTTCTGCTGAACCGTATAGTCTGTTACAGCACCTGTATTGAAATATAATGCAAAAGGATTTGTACGATCCGTCAGTTCCACGGCTACCGGCCTGTTCTCAACAAGAGGATAACTCGAAGTACCAACGGATGCTGTAAACATGGCCTGACGGTTTCCGATTATCTCGATAGGGACTTTTAAATTTAGAAGTGAAATATTGATAGTCCTTTCGATATGTTTCTGCGTGCCAAAAATCAAAAACGACCTTTCGGGTTCGACAGTAATGTCGAATCCGGTACCGACGTTCACCAGCTGGCCCTCCTGAGAAGCCAGGTTTATCGTGATGACTTGATCAGCCTGCGACAATTGATCAGATATACCTATTTTTGCTTTCTTTGCCATTATTCTTTATCTAAGGATTTCCTGCTGTTTGCGAAACTTAAATGAATCTCTTTATTCTCCGGGCGGTATACGGAATTGCGTTTATAGTATCTCATAATCCATTTTGTCACCAGGGCTATGATGATGAATACTATCAATACCATCCATATTGTAGCCATAGTACGAGCCTCCACCGGGAGGAACCACATCCAGTCCGGCATGCGGATACCGAAGATATGCGCATCCTCTTTATAAGTCAAAGTTCTGTCCGAACGCAATCGGACACCCTTTGAGTTCTCGGTGTAATCAAGTGGACTGACCGTAAGCGCATCGAATACGCCACCTGTCTGACGAGCCCAGGCCAACAACCTCACATGAATGCTGTCTGGATTGACATCACTGCTTGATACCTTCAGATGAATATGGCCATTCTTGTCGGCAGTGGCACGCTGGAAGGTCCCATCCTTTTTTTGCCACCTCAACATCGAAACGTTCCAACGACACCAGATTATCAACGGATTTCACATCAAAATCCAATTCGTAGCCGCCATGGCAACGATTCAGACCAAGAGTAGCAGGAAAATCAAGACTACTCAACGACGGCATTGCGGAAGGAGCAACCTCGAATAATAACGCCTTGAGGATGCCATCACCCCATACAGGACTTTCGTTGACAAAATTAAACGAGTACAAACCATTTACATTCGCACAAGTTTTATCAAATTCCTTTTTACTTAACTTTTTATTACCTGTATTAACAATAAAACCCTCGAATTCTTTACGAAAATCATCCTGATTATTGTAGCGTTCATCCGTCACCATTACCAAGTATACCTTATTGGCAGCTTCTTTTGGATTTTCAGATCGCAGTGCCAACAATGTATACGGTTTTGACCCGGATAATATAGAATATGGTTCTCCGTCAAATTTACTATTCCGAGTTTTGTATACCTTCTCAAACCAATCATGGAATCCCAGCAATTTATCCAATTGTCTGAACGGAATTCTAACCATAGGTTTACCATTAGTGCCTGTTACGGGCTGAATCATTTGCCTGAGAGATGAAGCATTAGCACCAATTCCAAATTGGACAACCGACACTATATCTGTCTCACGTAACGGATCTGCCGAGAATTCCGCATCAAGTAATTTCTTTATATTGGCAATGGTGGCATTCTGATTTGCAAGAGCCTGACTATTTACAGGCTGCAAAGCAGAGTCAAATGCAATGATGACATGACGCCGCAAGCTATCAGTGGTCTGTGCCATAGCTCCATAAGATGCTACGCACATCAGCACGACAACTGCCAGTATACGGCGAATCAAAGAGAACGAAGTCATAATCTAAATTGAAACAAGTCAGAATCGCAATGCAAAGAAGTCCAGTAACGCAACGATTATAATTACGATACCGATTATCTTACAAAGAAGCTCTATGGCATTCTGTAACTTATGATTGGATATGATGGCATTAGTGAGCATCGGAACTACAAGCCATATAATCAAACCTCCTGCTATGCTGTAAATAAGTCCTCCCATATATTACGGTTAACTAACGTTTCTGTAAAAGTTTAAGTGCAAAAGTAATATTTTTTTGTCAATATACAAAATCAATGCACCAAATCCGCCCTAAAATTTTCTGTTTTCTTATCAACCCTCATATGCCACAGATTAAAAAACGGCTGAACCTTAAAGATTCAGCCGCTCTATGTGGGTCTGTATGATTGTTGACTTCAAGGAATCAGGCGTGGTCGGTGGCGAGGAAAGTGCCGTCGGTGGAGAAGATCAGCTCCAGGCCGTTCAGGAGCTCGACGTCGTAACCGCGGCGCTCTTTGGAGATCTCGTTGATACCCATGCCGTTCATGTTGGTGGCGATGTAGGCGTCGATAGCCGCGGGATAGAATCCGCCGGGTATCGTCTTGCCCGTCGGGGCATCCACATCCTTCCACTCGCCGGAGCGGGTGAAGTCTATCTTGGTACCGTCGGACAGACGCACCTCGTATTCACCGTGGTCCTTCTCCACGGTTATGATATTCTCGCCGGGGAAGTATTGGCTCACAAAGCCTTTGGCATCCGCAGGCAGCTCGCTGGCATCCACATACTTATCATCGTTGTCGCCACATGCCGTGAAGACGGTGAAGCATACAGCGATCAGTAACAGCGGCAGCAGTTTCAGTAATTTCTTCATGTCGGATATATTATTCATTTATTCTACCTTTAGAACAAACATATCCGATTTAGGTTCTGCTGCTGTCAGATGTTGTCGATAATGATGTGGTAGAAGGTCAGGAATCGGTCGTGCGGGGCGAGTGTGTTGACGGCGTGGCGGTCGGCGAAGTCGCCGGTGTAGCCGACATGGTCGGCACGGCCGTACCAGGGCTCGATGCAGACAAAGGGAGCATCAGGCCGGGGCGACCACAGTCCGACGTACGGCGTGTCGAACAGCAATGTCAGCCAGGGCTGACGGCCCTTGTCCATCAGCGAGACGCGGTTTATCTTCTTTCCGCCGAATATCAGGGCGTCGTTAATAAATGTGTCGGCCTTGATGGGCAGCAATGACTCGTACGGCGTCAATTCAGGCGTCTGCGTCTCGTCGCCCACGCATCCCTGTTCGGAGATCTTTTCCGCAACCAGCGTGGTATCCAGGTGATTGAATGCGAAGTATCCGTGAATCTCATCCGCCGGATTGAAATCAGGCAGGTTGAAGGCAGGATGCGCCCCGATCTGGTAGGACATGTCGCTGTCGCCCGTGTTGATGACCTTCCAGTATACCGTCAGGCGTGCCTCGATCAGATGATAGCCGATCTCCAGGCGGAAAGGTCTGGGATACTGCTCAAGCATCTGGGGCGTGGAGTCAAGACGGAACCAGAGCTGGTCGTCGGGAGTATCCTCGATCAACGTGAAATCCATGTCGCGGGCAAAACCGTGCTGGCCCATTTTATAAGTCTTGCCGTCCATGTGGAACTCGCCGTTCCATACGGCACCCACTATCGGGAACAGCACAGGCGAGCGGCGTTTCCAGAAGGCGGGATCGCCCTGCCACAGATATTCGTAACCTGTACGTTTGTTCTTGATACTCTGAAGTTCAGCGCCATGCGCCGACACCTTCACTTCCAGCAGGTCGTTCTCAAGCTTATATTCCATGATTCGTCTTTATTTTCTTCCGCTAAATTAGTCATTTCATTCCGTTCCCACAAATAAAAGATTATCGCTGCGGCTACGTTCCATAATAAACAAAACCTTTGTAAAGAGATATGCGGTTCAGACATTGCCCCGATTGCGGGGCGCTATTGACAGCGAGGAATCTGGGTGACGAGGTGGACGTGCCCTGGTGCGAGACTTGCGGCAAGCCGTGGTTCGAGATGTTCTCCACGTGCGTCATCGGGTTGGTGTGCGACAGCCGGGGCCGGGTGCTGCTGCAGCGGCAGGCGTATATCTCGACGCAGTACATGAACCTGGTGAGCGGCTACATGAAGCCGGGCGAGACAGCCGAGGAGACCATGCGGCGCGAGATCCTGGAGGAGACAGGACTGCATGTCGAGACGCTGGAATACGCCGGCAGCTGGTGGTTCGCGCGCAAGGACATGCTGATGCTGGGGTTCATCGCACATGTAGCCGATGGATCTGTACAGCTGTCGGTCGAGGTCGATTCAGCCGAGTGGCACACCCCCGCCGAGGCCGTCACGCTGGTCCATCCCGCCGGCTCCGTCTCCCACGCCCTCTGCGACATCTACCTCCGTTCACTTACTCCGGATTTGCGATAACGGAATAATAGTGTTATATTTGTCGAAAATTTAAATGTCAAAAGTATGGCGCAGGAGAATACATATATCAGGTTTGACTGGGCGATGAAACACATGCTCAGGGATAAAAGCAACTTCGGGATTCTTGAAGGGTTTATCTCAGTCCTGCTGGAGGAGGATGTGAAAATCGTGGAACTTCTTGAGAGCGAATCAAATCAGGATTCCGATTCCGACAAGTTCAATCGTGTCGACATTAAGGCGAAGAACAGCAAGGGTCACCTGATTATCGTGGAGGTGCAGCTCTCGCGCCAGCTCTATTATCTCCAGCGAATCCTGTATGGGACGTGCAAGGCGATTACGGAGCACATCAACATCGGCGAGAAATACGACCAGGTAAAGAAGGTCTACTCAATCAGTATCCTATATTGTGATTACGGTCAGGGAGACGATTACGTGTACCACGGGGAGACGAGGTTCAAAGGAATTCACACCGGCAATGACCTGCTTGTAAACACCAAGGAGGAAGGCGTAATCGTTCCTCATCTGCCGCGCGAGGTCTTTCCTGAATATTATCTGGTGCGTGTCAACGTCTACGACAAGGTTCCGGAGACACCTCTGGACGAGTGGATGACATACCTGAAGACCGGCAAAGTCAAGGAGAACACACGTACACCCGGCCTCCAGGAAGTCAAGAAGAAGCTCCAGTATCTATCGATGTCGGCTCAGGAACGACGGGCCTACGATGCACACATCGACACCATAATGGTACAGAACGACATCCTTGACACGGCTAGAGACGAGGGCCGCGAGGAAGGGAGGGCCCAGGGCCGTGCCGAGGGTCGTGCCGAGGGTCGTGCCGAAGGTGTGGCAATAGTCGCACGGAATCTAATCGCCGCAGGCATGGACAATGACATGATCTGCAAGGTCACCGGTATCTCAGAGCAAGAAATAGACACTATCCGAAAGTCCATGTAGCGATAACGGCTGTATATAAGGCAGTGTTATCAATCCATTCAGAACCACATACACTTAAAGATCAGAGACCATGAGCAAGACCGAGACCCTGCTGGAACGCAGGATTCGCCTCAACAGACCGTTTACCGAAATGGAGACGCTGCAGTTCGTGACGCCATTGGCTGCCGGCCTGCGCAAGCTGCACGCCTCCGGCAGATACCATCTGCGCCTCCGGCCCGAAAACATCTCCATCGACGAGCAGGGTAACGTTACCATAGGCAACGCCTGCAATGTCGATTTTCCAGACGCGACGGCACCCGACACTGTCTGGGAAGAACTGACCAAGGTCAAGAACAAGGGTTTCGCGGCCCAGGAGCAACGCAAGTGGGAGCCTAAGGCTATCGGCATATGGTCGGACTATTACTCACTCGGCGCCGTTCTGCGCTCGATGTTAGGTCAGGACATGGAGTTAGGTCGCAAGAACGAACTGCCGGAAGGCACATCGCCGGAGCTGGCCAATTTCATAAACGCACTCATGTCCGGCAACCCGCAGAAGCGCATGAACGCCATCTCCAGCTTCAGCCAGACATTCCCCGGCGTATGGCCTGTCACCGTCGAACCATACACAGCCCAGACAGAGGCCCCTGCCACACCGGTTGCCCCGGCTCAAAGCATGCCGCCGATGCCTCCGCAGAATCCCGCACCTGTGCCTCCGGTCGCTCCTCCGCGGAATCCCGAGCCGGTCAACCCGGCACAGTACATCCAGCCCTCCGCTCCGACTCCTCCCAAAACCGACGGCAGCAAGAATATGGCGATGGTGTTCGCATTCATTGGTGTGGCGGCTGTCGTGATAATCCTGATTCTATGGAGCACCGTACGGTCCAGAAACAATCGCGAATCCCAATACCAGTCCGAGGACAATACGGAATATTCACAGTACGGTGACGGTCAGAACGGTTACGACGACTCGGACTATCGTTCAGGCTTCACCATCCCGGCCTCAGGCGACATCTCGCAGTTCGACTTCCTTGCCGAGCGTAGGCTGTCGGATGACGAGCTGAACCAATATACAACCGATGAGCTGCGAATCCTCCGGAACGCCATCTACGCACGTCACGACTATCGTTTCGACAGCCAGGACCTGCTGGAGTATTTCGGCAACTTCTATAACTACACCCCAAGAACCAAGAACGTTAACCTTTCGGAGACCGAGCTTCACAATGTCAGCCTCATCAAGTCGCACGAGCATTAAGCTACTGTTGCTACCGCTGTTCCTGCTTGCGCTGTCCTGCGGCAGGCGTGGCGGTTCAGGCTCATCGGACAGCGTGCCCGCAGCCGACAGCTGCACCGTTCAATCCACCGAGATACAGACACCGGACTCGCTGGAGGCCGGCAGGGAGGCCCTGCTCAGGGCATATCCCGACTTCATCAAGGAAATCGCCGACAACCGCGTCATTATGGCCGACAGCACCTTCATAACCTACGACGACGACCGGAAGAAGGACTTTCCGGAACTGCTGGACGATACCGATGTGCAGGACATGTTCTACCGACCGTACCGCGTGCCTGACAAGGAGCCCGACTACCTGGAGGACGTGGGACGGATGCGCAGCGAGGCCCTGTTCAAGAAAATGTACGGAGCATCGTCGCAGGAAGTCAACCGGAATCTGGTTAATGTCACCTGGTTTGGCCAGACCGTAAGGTTCAACCGCCGGAACGGCGCCGCCGACTCGTTGAAAGCCGTGGCCGCGGAACTGAAGGAATATCCTGAGCTCAGGAAATATCTGAAAAGCTCCGGCACGTTCAACTGGCGCCCCGTACGCGGCGCAAAGCGGATGAGCGCCCATTCATACGGAATCGCTTTCGACATCGGCGTGGAGCACTCGGACTACTGGCAATGGAAATCGGGAAACAACAACGAGCTGGCCCGCATCAGGTACTCCAACCGGATACCCCGCAAGATCGTAGAGATCTTCGAACGGCACGGATTCATCTGGGGCGGCTCGTGGTACCATTTCGACACCATGCACTTTGAATTCCGTCCGGAAATCCTGTGGTATGCTCGGTTACTCAAATAGTTTGCATGAAAATTCCCGTTACATTTCCGAAATAATCCTTTTATATAAGAAGACGTTTTCTTAATTTTGCACCCGAAACCGAAACCAAACGGAACCAAAACTAACCTAACCGATTCTATACATGAAACTGAACTACATCGCACTGACGGCGGCCATCGTTCTGCTGGCCGGAGGCGCCACGGCCTATCAGGCAGGCGTCGGCACTGCCCCGAAGACAGCACCCGCCAAGGAGACCGCCACCGTGACCCTGGTCAATCCGTCGTTCGAGTCCACCGCCGGTATCGGCGACGCCGTGAGCGAGGGCAACGAAGGCCTACGCGGATATGCGGTCAACTCCATCGAGGGATGGACGCTGAACGACACCAAGGTGTCCGACCTGAAACAGCTCTACGTCACCAAGGACTGCGCTTCGGACAACGGCTTCGGCACCATCACCGGCATTCCCGACGGCACCTACGCCCTCTACCTGCGCCGTGGCTGGAACACCGGTACCACAACCTTGACCCAGGAGATCGCCGACCTGCCCAGCGGCAAGTACACGCTGACATTCGACTGGCGTTCCGGCTACGCCAACAACGCCGCCTCATCGCTGACCGTCATTGCCGACGGCACCGAGTCCCCATCCAAGACATTCAAGCAGGGATCCACCAATTTCTTCACCACCGAGCCCTGGCAGGAATTCAAGCTGGATTTCAACCATAGCCTGGCCGGTCCCGCCAACATCACGCTGTCGATCGACTGGCAGTCCGGCGGCAGCTGCGCCATGTTCGACAACTTCACGCTGACCCGTACAGGCGACGCCGGCAACCCCGACGAGCCGGAGGTTATCGACAGTCCCACCGAGGGGAAGATCACCCATGAGTTCGTGGCCGAGCCCCAGATGAAGGACAACATCCTGCAGATGCTGGCCGACTTCACCCCCTACATGCGCGACAACTGGCAGAGCATCGGCGACAACAACTCGGCTGGCTCGCCGTTGGGAGTGTTCAAGGGCGAGAACACCATGGGCAACAACGAGCAGGGCGTGCGCCACAACGCCGACTTCTCGATGATCTGCGCCTTCCTGGTGAAGTACGCGCAGGGCAAGGTCACGCTGCCCGACGGCATAACCTGGGACAACCTGAAGGACTGGGGCGCACGGTCGCTGAACTACGCATACTCCACCCACAAGGCCAACAAACTGTACGCCTGCAAGAACAACTCCTACTGGGGTTCCACCGGCAAGAACGACAACCAGTGGGAATCCTCACTCTGGGCCATGTCCGTGGCCTACTCGGCATTCTTCCAGTGGAACACGCTGACGGACGCGCAGAAGAGCGCGATCGAGAAGATGCTCGAGGCCGAGTGCAACTACGAGCTGGAACGCAGCATACCAACGGGCTACGCTGGCGACACCAAGGCCGAGGAGAATGGCTGGGAGGTAGACGTACTGGCAGTGGCACTGGGTCTGTTCCCCGACAACGCCAAGGCGCAGCAGTGGTTCGACCGCATGCGTGAGTTCGCCATCAACAGCTACTCGCATCCCGACGACGCCACCGACAGCACCGTCATCGACCCCGATTACAACGACAAGACCGTCGCCGACCTCTACAAGGGCCAGAACCTGTACGAGGACTGGACGCTGCAGAACCACAACCTGTTCCACACCAGCTACCAGAACGTGGTGATGCAGGAGCTGGGCGAGGCTGCCCTGGGCCTGAAGCTGTTCCAGAAGGAACTGAAAGGCACCGAGAAGTGGAAGTCCAACGCCCTGATGCACAACAACCAGAAGGTGATGGACAACGTGCTGAACCGTCTGGCCCTGGCCGACGGCGAGCTGGCCATGCCCAACGGCAACGACTGGAGCCTGTTCCTGTTCGACCAGATCACATCCTACTCCACGATGGCCTGCTTCCTGCAGGATCCGGTGGCGCTGTTCCTTGAGAACATGGCCTACAAGTACATCCAGGCACGACAGAAGACCACCGAGGACGGCTCATGGCTGCTCCGCGCCGACGTCGGCTCGCGCCGCATGGGCGTCGAGGCTCACCGCGTCATGATGACATGGCTGATGCACGAGGTGATGCCCACCAAGGACGTGACTCCCGCCACATGGCAGCAGATTATGGACAACTACGGCCAGACCTACATCTTCCCGTCACAGAACGTGGTACGCACTTCCTCCCCCTCGCGCTTCGTATGCTTCTCCTGGAGCTCGGGCCTGAAGAACTACAGCGGATACATCGCATCGCATAACCCCGACAACAACAAGATCATCGTTCCCTTCCGTTCCGGCAACAACGGCAACTTCCTGGGCTGGTACGAGGTAAGCGGCAAGAACGCCGACGCCACTCCGGTGGTGAGCGGAATCTATGAGACGGGCAAGAACCACTTCGTGATGAACGGCGAGCTCAACACCAACGGCGGCACGTTGAACAACCGCTTCGTGATCTACGCCACACCGGGCAACGCGGTAATCTACCTGGACTATGTGACCGCCAACAGCGACGCCACAATCTCCAAGGAGAAAGGCGGCCTGATGGCCATCTCCACCGACCCCTTCATGAAGGAGAAGCGCACGCTTTACTATGAAGGCAATGACAAGGGCAACATCTCCACAGGCAAGACATTCGTCAACATGCCCTCCGAATGGGTCAACATCGACGGCCAGCTCGGCTTCACCGCACCCGGCAACAAGGGTATGGGATTCGGCGAGCAGAGCAACAACAACTCCATCCTGACCTCGAAGCTCTACACCCTCTACTCCGACCAGTCGCGCCAGGTCAAGGGCGGCCAGGTGGTGGACCGCCGCAACGTCAACTACTACACCAACGTGGACGCAGCTGTCACCAAGGACATGCGCGGCAAGACCGTCTCGCTGACCGACAAGCTGCCGCAGGGCTGGAACGGTGTCATCACTCCGGATCCCGACGGCGTCTACTATCTGCTTGTGTCCAACTTCATGAGCATGGTTCCGGCCCAGCTGTCGGGCATCAGCATCAACGGCATGGCTCCGGTATTCTCCGTCAACACCAAGATCACGGACAACGCCTCGTCGGCAACCGTCGTTGAGCAGCTCAACAACTCGCTGGCCAACGCGCTTCGTATCTTCGTCAAGGGTACCAAGCTGGCCGCCGTCCAGGACACCGAGGATTCCTCCGTGGCCTATATCACCAATGATGCAAACGCCGCTGCCTCACCGCAGGTTACCATCATCGGCGACGGTACGCCCGTCAGCGGCATCGTCAACATCCCGGCCGGCGAGACCGCCAAGGTTTACATCCAGAACGGAGCGATCAAATTCGAGGCGGCCCCTTTTCCGGTGCCTGAGGTCGAAGACCTGACCGAGGGCTACACTGACATCACGGCCACTCATCTTTCCAACCCCAACTTCGAGCAGGACGAAACCTACTCCACCTCGGGTTCGGAGACTCTTGGAAGCACCCTCTACAGCGACTGCTACCTGAACACTGTGGAACCAGTGGACAGCAAGTTCGCCAACATCCTGCCTGTCAAGGACTGGACCAACGCCAAGGCCCTGGATGGCGACAGCCCCTACTGCCGCATGTACTCCATGCCCTACTCGGTTTCGAAATACTGCGTCAGCAAGGTCGGCAACTATGCAGCCAAGTGTGCGCCGGTGATCGGCAACGACCAGATCGGCAGCCGCTGCCTGACCGTCCTGTGCTCCTGGTCCAAGGGTGACAACCGCATATTCAAGGACATCGACCTGGAGCCGGGCCAGTACCGCGTGCTGATCGACATGAAGCTGGAATGCCCCAACATGGGCAGCAATGACGGCCGCGTCATCAAGTGCGGCAACAACGTCAACACCTCGCTGACCGGAGTCAAGATCGGCGACACAACCGACTACCGTTATGTAGCCGAGACCGACCAGTGGGAGACACTGGCTTACGATTTCACGCTGACCGAGGCCAGGCCTGTGCAGATCTCGCTGGGCTTCAACATCAACAACAGTGTCGGCGCCGCCAACAACACGCTGCTGTATCTGGACAACGTGCGCGTCCTGAAGAAGGATGGAACCGGCATCGAGGCAACCGTATCAAACGCTGAATCCACCGCGGTCTACACGCTGGACGGCATCCTGGTACGCCGCGCCGGCGACACCACTCCCCTCCCCGCCGGCACCTACGTCACCAAGGGCCACACCTTCATGGTCCGCTAAGACATACCGACTCGTCTAAAACTAAGAAACCCGGCACCTTAATGATGCCGAGTTTCTTAATTTATATAATTTTGTGTATTTTTTACGCAAAACTCCACAGTTTTGCCTGCAAATTTTGTCAATTCAAATAAAATAACTATTTTTGCTTCTGAAGTTTTATTTTGACTTCCCATCAGTTATCCCCATCGAACTCGTTTCGAGAAGTGACATGTAAATTTTTACAAACCTGAACAATTAACAAATTTCTGTAACAATGACTCTCTATGACCACGGATTGTTTCATGGCCACATCAACATACCAGTGCCGCACATCACACAGTCAGCAACCATAGTCAATGTTACATAACCTTAAAATCAAAGCATACATGACAATCATCAACCCTTGGACCAAGAACGAGAACGATCCTGATGATATCATCATCGAGGCACCGGTTGAATCCACGGCCCCCGAGGCCGATGAAACCAAAGCCGACAGCGACACGCCCACACCTGACAGAACGGATACCCCGTGCGACGCGGACAACGACACCGAGCCATTGTACTCACTGGCTTCTGACGACGAGATAGAGGAAATCCAGCGCATGGTGGAGTCCGACATTGAATGCGGGCTGCACGAAGAATCCGAGCATGAGGCAGAAGAACCCGTCGCTCCCGCAACCACGGCGGTGAACCTGACCGGAATCCAGGAGAAACTGGACGAACTGACTCAGATGTTCGAGCAGAAAATCGCACAGGACACCCACAAGGCCCAGCTGTTCGACAAAATGTACGCCGAGCTGCAGTCCTACCGCGCCGACATCTACGCCAAACTCCTGAAACCGTTTATCCTTAGCACCATCACGGTGATCGACGACACCAACGGCTTCATTGCGCGCCTGGGCGAGAACGATTCCGCCAAGGCCGAGGCATACCTGCGCGGCATCCCCGATGACCTGGCCGATATCCTGGACCAGAACGGCGTCGACATCTACCAGGATGACACCGAAGTGTTCAATCCCCGCACGCAGAAGGCGATGAAGAACGTCCCCACCGACGACCCCGAACTGAACAAGCACATAGCCAAGCGCCTGCGTCCCGGATACCGTTGGAACGGCACGATCCTGAAGCCGGAGCTGGTACAGATCTACAAATACGAAGAGAAAAAACAATAACGAATCAATAACAACATGGGAAAAATTTTTGGTATTGACCTTGGCACCACCTATTCCTGCATCGCCTACGTGGACGAGTACGGGAAGCCGGTGACGGTGCCCAACAACGAGAACTCACCCGTCACCCCGTCGGTGGTGTTCTTCGAGACCGAGGACAACGCATCGGTAGGCGAAGTGGCCAAGCAGGCCCTTCAGAGCGACCCGCTGCTGGTATGCTCCACCATCAAGCGGCAGATGGGCAACTCGGAGTACCGCTTCATGGCCAACGGAAAGGAATACCGTCCGGAGGCAGTATCGGCCCTGATCCTGAAAAAACTGGCGCAGGACGCCGGCGAGAAGCTGGGCGAAGAGGTGAAGGACGTAGTGATCACCTGCCCGGCCTACTTCGGCATGGAGGAGCGCGAGGCCACCAAGAAGGCCGGCGAGATCGCAGGGCTGAACGTGCTGAGCATCATCAACGAGCCTACGGCCGCCGCCATCGCTTTCGGACTGAAGGTTGACGAGCCTCAGACAGTCATAGTATATGACCTGGGCGGCGGAACGTTCGACGTGACCGCCATCAAGGTATCGGAAGGCCACATCGACGTTGTGGCCACCGGCGGCGACCACAAGCTGGGCGGCAAGGACTGGGACGCCAAGATCCAGAAGTACGCCATCGACCAGTATGTCCAGGTCACCGGCGGCTCGGAGGATGACATCTACGACGACGAGGTGGCCATGGGCGACCTGGAGATGAAGAGCGAGCAGGCCAAGAAGCAGCTGTCGTCGCGCGAGAAGACCTCCTTCCGTCTGAACAGCCAGAAGATCGAGCTGTCGCGCGAGCAGTTCGATGACTTCACATCCGACCTGCTGCGCAACACCATCAGCATGATGCGCGACACAATGAACGAGGCCGCCAGGAAGGGCGTCACCCAATACGACAAGATCCTGCTGGTGGGAGGCTCGACATTCATGCCCCAGGTACGCGCGCTGCTGGAACAGGAGTTCGCAGGAACTCCCATCGAGTTCTGCGACCCCAACGAGTCCGTGGCACGCGGAGCCGCCCTGTACGGCGCCAACATCCAGGCATACAACGAGGCCATCCAGCAGCTGGTGCAGGCCGGCGAGATCACCGAGGAAGAGGCCAAGGATCCGAACAAGGTAACCGAAGTCATCGAGACAAAAGGCAAAGGCAAGACGTTCACACTGCCCAGCGGCCAGACGTTCACCAAACCGACCGAGATACGCAACGTAATCTCAAAGAGCATCGCCTGCCAGTTCCAGGACGACGACGGCTCACTGAGGATCTACAACCTGATCTTCAAGAACACCACCGTGCCCTACGACACATGCATCCAGTGCTCCACCGTCGAGGCCAACCAGCAGCGTGTGCAGCTCAAGATATTCGAGGACAAATACTCGCAGGACCAGACGCCTGACAACGTCGTGGCCGATGAAGACGCCACGTTGCTGACCGACGGATTCCTGGAGCCGCTGCCGCCCAACCTGCCTAAGCACTCCCCCATCGAGCTGAAGCTCAAGATCGACGCCGAAGGCCTGCTGAGCATCGACGCAACCGACCTGTCGTGTCCCAACGGCGTGACCGTACATATCGAGGTTCAGCTCAAGGACGCCATGACCAAAGAGGAAGTCGAGGAAGCCAAGGTCCTGGTTACAGGCATTTCTCTGGGATAAGCGATGGAGAACTTCATTGGAATAGACTTAGGCACCACCTACTGCGCCGTGTCGGCCATCGACGCGTACGGCAAGCCGACGGTACTGAAAAACAGCGAGGGGGAGCGACTCACCCCCTCGGCTGTCTGCTTCGATACCGACGGGTGCGTGCTTACAGGCGCGGAGGCCAAGGACATGATGACCAACGCCGGCGCCGAGGTGGCCGTGTTCTTCAAGCGGTTCATGGGCGACAGCGCCTTCGCGTACATTGCCAACGGCCGCAGATACACAGCCACGGACCTGTCGGCCATACTGCTGTCCCGGCTGCGGCATGACGCCGAGCAGGCGCTGGGCGGTCCTGTCAGCAAGGCGGTCATAACCGTTCCGGCCTATTTCAATGACCTGCAGCGTAACGAGACCGTCAAGGCCGCGCGTCAGGCCGGCCTTGACGTGCTCCGCATCATCAACGAGCCAACGGCCGCAGCCATCACCTACGGTGTGAGACGGCAGCAGGACTGCCGGCTGCTGGTCTACGACCTGGGCGGAGGCACCTTCGACGTGACGGTGCTGGAGGTATCCGGCGGCTCCATGAGGGTCATCGCCACCGGCGGCGACCACAAGCTGGGCGGCAAGGACTGGGACGACCAGATTGTACGCTGGGCCGCCGATCTCTTCGAGAACGAGCACGGCATGGATCCGCTGGAGGACACCGAGACCTTCAACGAGCTGGCCTACATGGCCGAGAACGCCAAGAAACAGCTGTCGTCCACCTCGCAGGCCGTGATCAACCTGCGCTACAACGGATGCCGCGGACGCTACGTGCTGACACGCGGAATGTTCGAGCGCATCACCTCCCATCTGATGGAGAACACCCAGCAGAAGACGGAGGCCGTACTGCGGGAAGCCGGCATGACCTGGCACGACCTGGACGGAGCGTTGCTGGTGGGAGGCTCCACCAAGATGACCGCCGTATCCGACTGGGTGCGCCGCATGTCGGGCAAGGAACCTCTGCACGGCGTCAACGTCGACGAGGCCGTCTGCATTGGCGCGGCCATCCAGGCCGCGCTGGACATGGAGGAACGCGCCCGCCGGTTCGGACTGCCTGGAGCAGTCGTTTCGCCGAGGTTCACCCTGCCCGGCGGCAAGCTGGACATCCGCGACGTCATGAGCCACAGTCTGGGCGCCGTGGCAGTGAGTCAGGACGGCTCGCGCTACGTCAACTCCATCATCATACCGCGCAACCGGACCATTCCCGTCACCGAGCAGAGGCCGTTCCGCCTCAAAGTGCGCAAGCCGGACCAGACCATGGACGTCTACATCACCCAGGGCGAGACATCCGACCTGCACGACTGCCTGATAGTAGGCTACTATGTGATCAGCAGCATGTCACCCGCCGACGGCGAGACCACAATCAATGTGGAATACGCTTACGATGCCAACGGCATAATCAATGTCAAGGCCTGGCAGGATGCCGCTATCGGCCGACGGCCGCTGAATGTGGAGAAGCGAGACATCCCGTCGGACATGGAGTGGATGTACCAGACACCCCGCAAGGGTGGCGCCCCGATGTGCGTGTACCTCTGCATCGACCTGTCGGGAAGCATGGCCGGCAAACGGATCAAGAAGGCCCAGGAGGCCGCCAAGGAATTCATCCGCAAGATCGACCTGGAGACAGCACGCATCGCCATTGTCGGATTCTCGGACAAGACCGAGGTGCTCGACCAGCCGTCCAACGACGCCCGCAGGCTGGTAAAGACCGTTGACCGCAAACTGCAGATCGACGACCGCCTGGGATACGGCAACGAGGCCGACCCGGTGTCATTCTGCCACGACCGTCTGCGGAGACAGCCCGACCAGGCCAAAGGCATCATGCTGATACTGACCGACGGCTACTGGGACAAGAGTCCGTGCCGCAAGGCAATCGAATACTCCGACCGCTGTCGCGCCGAGGGTATCGACATAATCGGAATCGGCATCGGAAGCGCCGACCGGAAATTTCTGGAGCGCATCTCGACGGTATCGGCTATGACGGACCTGGACTCCCTGACGGAATCTTTCGGCACCATAGCCCGCGAGCTCTCCGAATCGGGCACCGCCGCGACCGTATCATTCAAGTGACAGACCCGCCTCTCCCCCATCGACATAACAACTTAAAGCACGGAGACAACAACACAGCTATATGGCTACCAACATCTATAAGTTTCTGGGATTAGACCCCGGAACCCCGGACAATGCAGTTCTGGCGGCGCTGCAGAAGGAAAAGCAGAAATGGAGCAACAAGATGTCGCAGCAGCCGGAACGCGCCAAGGCCAAGCTTGACCAGGTCAAGGAACTGGAAGCCGAGCTCAAGGCCAATCCCAACATGCTGGCCCAGCACCGGAAACTGTTCAAGACCCTGCAGGAAGAGGAGAAGAAAGCCCAGGAGAAATCGCTCCGCGAGGAGGCGCGCATATTCGTGGTGAACGGCGAGATCGAGGAGACCCATCTCAAGGCGCTGCAGAAGAAGAATCCCGCCTTCACGCTTGAGGAGATCCTGCGCATACTCGGAGCCCGGCTCAAGACCAAACGGCGCCGTCCCACTGCCGGCGAGGAGAAGGGAAAACTGATCGACCGCTTCATCTACAAGGGCATACTGGACCAGCTGAAAATCCTTGGGAAACGCGACCTGTACGACTTCCTGGGACTGCCACGGTCCGCATCGATAGCCGAGATCAAGCAGCGCAACGGAGAGATATACAACAAAGCCGTTACCTCAGCCATATCGGACACAGGCAATGCCACCAAGGAACTTACGGGCAAAGTAATGTCCTGGCTATACGCCGAGGACAAGCGTCAGGACTACGACCGTACGCTCAACAACGAGGCGTTTCAGAACGTGGCCCACATGATGGACCAGATCACCGCCACCTCCAAACTGATCCAGCCGGGGCAGTACACGATGCTGGTGGAGGAATGCACCCGCCAGGGAATGCAGCTGGCCCGTGCCGAGGGTCTGATCTGGGATTACGCCGAGGAGAAGGGCATCACCATCGTCGACGGGGGCGACTCGTCGAGCGTGGTGACATGCCGTTTCTGCGGAAGCCTGAACGACCGTAACGCCACCGTCTGCAAGGAATGTGGCATGCCGCTGAACGTGGTCTGTCCCAAGTGCGGGCAGCGCAGCGCAGGGAGTGATGAACTGCGGTGCACCAAGTGCGGATTCAGCATCGGCGACATGCCCAAGGCCCTGACCAGCCTGTCGGAATGCGAGACGCTGCTTGGGTTCCGCAACGTGGACGGCGCCATGCAGAGCTATCTGGAGGCCGAGCGTTACTGGCCCGGATACCAGGGACTGGCACAGGCGCTGAACAAGATCCAGCAGGTGGCTCCGGCCGCTCCGACGGGACTGAAGGTGACCATGAGCGGAAATACGGTAAATCTGGAATGGGATGCCGCCCAGACGCGCTACATCAAGTACGAGTACATCGTGGTCCGCAAGGCAGGCGGCGCGCCCAACTCCCCTACGGACGGAATGCAGGTGGCCGTGACCCGCGACAACAAGGTGTCGGACATCCTGGACGAATCGGGTGTGAACTTCTACTACGCCGTATACGCCCGCAACGGCAAGAGCGTCTCGCCCAACGCCGCCAAGAGTCCCAAGCCCGTCATGTCCGTGGCCGACCTGAATCCCAAGGACATCGGCCTCGACATCCAGGAGACCCAGATCGGCTTCAACTTCAAGAAGACACACGCCACGTGCATCGAGATCTACCGTGACAACACAAAGGTAGGGTCCATCACCGGCAACACATATATCGACAACGGACTCCGGACAGGACAGTCCTATAGTTACCGCTTCGTAGCCATATACACCGATGCCGGCGGCACACGCCGTCCCTCGGCCGGGCTGGCCATGACGCTGACGCCGACCGAGATGCCCAAGCCAGTCGCGCTGCAGCTCTCGGACTCGGAGAAGGAGTCCGTCATATCCTGGCGCAAGCCCTCGGTAGGCACGTTGATTATCTTCCAGGACGACAAGCCGTTCCCCTACCTGGCCGGAAACAAGGTCAGCCTGGACGGCATGCGTTACACCCAGGTGGACGCGGCAGGCACCTCCGTGCGGATAGCCAAGACCTGGTCCGGCGTTCGCCATTACCTTCCCGTCACCGTCAAGGGCAACGTGGGCGTGGCCGGCGAGGCCATCTCCATCACGTCAATCGATACGGTCAAGGGCATGACCGCCATGCTGGAGGGCAACAAAGTCGTGGTCCGCTGGCAATGGACGGGACTCACGGCCGTCCGCGTGGCGTGCAGCTTTGACGGCGCCATGGCAAAGGAACAAGACATAATGAAGACGTCGTCGCCAACGGCGGAGTTTGTGGCATTGGTTCCGGCCAACGCCAAGTCGGTATCCGTATCGGTAATGGCTCTGGTCAAGACTCAGGACAAGACACTGACCGGACCGGCCGATACCAAGGTGCTGTCGCTGAAAGCCGCCAAGGTGGAGTTCATCAAGGCCGCCAACATAAAGAAGATGCTGTTCCTCCCCAGCGACGAGTATGAGCTGACCTTCAGATGCGACACATCACTGCCATGCGACCTCCATGTGCTGGTCGCCGAATCGGCGCCACCGGCCAACCTGGTCAACTACCGTCCCGCGGCTGTCGTCACGGCAGCCGAGATGAAACCGGGACAGGACAAGACCATCAGGATGAAGTACCACAGGATGTCCAAATCCAGTCCGCTCTACTTCCGCCTGATCGCAGCCAACCGCGCAATGGCCAAGACAATGCGCATAGTTTCCGAAATCCAGAAAATAGATTGACCAACATGAGCAAGATAGTATGTCCATACTGCTTCGCGAAGTTCGACCGAAGCAAGGTTGAGTTCCGTTGCGCCAACTTCGCGCGCTGTCCGGGTACGGCGCGTGACAGCGTTCTGTCCAAGTACTGGGGCGAGGACCAGCGTGCCGGACGGCATATCCCGGCACCCAAGGGACTGCACTCCATCCTGGGCAAAGCGCCCAAGTCCGTGGTATGCCCCGACTGCCACGAACGGACCTTCCAGACCATATGCCCCGAATGCCACAACCGCATCCCCACCGACATGGTTGAGCACAAGGGATTCATCATCTCCATCATCGGCGCGCGCGCCAGCGGCAAGACCAACTACATAACCGTGCTGATCGACGAGCTGAAAAAGCATGGGTACAAGCTGGGCGACATGGGAATCACGGCACAGAACATAGCCGACAAACCGGAGTACAACACCCAGAACCGTTACGAAAACAACTTCTACAATCAGCTCTACTGCCAGAAGACCTGCCACAGCAACACCGATGTCAACGCCAAGGAGAACAAAGTGCCGCTGATCTATGAGCTGATGAACAGCAAGAAGCAGTCGATGTTCCTGGTGCTCTACGACACCGCGGGCGAGAATTTCACCGACCCCAACAATATCGCCGCACGCGCCCAGTTCCTCAAGGAATCAGATGCCGTGCTCTTCCTGCTCGACACCTTCCAGGTGCCGTACGTCCGTGAGAAGTTAGGCATCACCGGAGGCGAGCAGATCCGGTACAACACGATCCTCGACTCGGTCCTGAGCTTCTTCAACAACTCGGACCCCGCGATCAGCAAAGCCCACTTCAGCAAACCGATGGCCCTGGTATTCACCAAAATCGACGCCATCCTGACCAATCCCGAGAAGTTCGAGGACACGTCAATAGCCGGAATGTCCATCGAGCAGAACAGCAACTTCATCTACAACGAGCCTGTATCCCTCAAGGAGCTCTCCAACAACAGCGACTCGCTGATGAACACCCTCCGGCTTTGGGGCGAGAACAACTTTGTCACCAACATCAAGAACCACTACAAGAACATCAAGTACTTCGGCATCTCGGCTCTTGGAAGCGAACCTGACTCATCCAACAAAATCCTGTCGGTCAAACCGTACCGGGTGCTGGATCCCCTGGTGTGGCTGCTCCATGAATTCGGTTTCGGATTACCGCTAAAAAAAGAATGACATGAAGGAATACCAATATAACCAGCTGATATGCTGCTCGTCCCAGAAGTCCCTGACCAGCGGATACCCGGGATTCGGCGTACGTGCCAAGAGTCCAGGGCTGTCCAACGCCGAGGCCGATGGACTCTACACCGGCTCCGGACTACGTTACGCGCTTCCCGTAAGCGAGATGGCAACGCCCGAGCTGCTGCGCTCCACGCCGCAGCTGGACACCATCTATCCCCATCAGTACACCGTTCGTGCGGTGCAGACCTCCAGTGGAGCCACCAAACATCTGGTGGCCAGGGTCATGTATGCCGGTGCAGATTACGGATTCTTCGACGAGTCGGGGTTCAACAACCGTGTGGGCTCCAACTACATAGTACACATAGCGGTGTTCGACCAGGAACCTCCCGTGAAGGTGGTGGCCGCGATGCTGACCCAGGGCAAGTTCCTGCCTGCCGACACCCTCTGCTCGTTCGACAACCCGGAATTCAAGCGAATGCTGACGGGCGAGCCGTTCGAGATGCCGATGGGCAGCATTACGGTGGATGATGACGAGGAATCTCTTGACGCTCCTGTGGATGCCGGCCTGATGGTGGCGTTGCTGCAGGCCTACAAGAACCGGCAGAGCAACAACGAGATCTGCAAGGTAATCTACAAGACCGACACCGCACTGGTAGAAGACACCATCAGGTCACTGGGGCGCATCTCGCCCCGATTGACCCAGGGACTGAAGTTCAACGCCAACGTGAGCGGTCAGGGCAGCATTCCTCTGGAACTGGACATGATAATCGTCAACGACAAGGACACGACCGAAACGATGGACGATTATTACATCACCGTCGACCACCGTCGCGGGGCAAACATCACCAGGAACATCGAACAGAACTATCTGTTCGACCGTCTGCGTGACGCGTTGACCCTCCAGAACCTCAAGGAGGCGGACATGATCGCCGAGCTATACATGCAGCTGTGCAACAAGCCCGACGCCAACATGGAGCAGGCCTACCGCATCATGGTGATGGCCAACTCCGAGGAAACGCCCGACATCGGCGATGTGAAGGCATTGGACCTGGAACTGGTGGCTGCGACACGCTTCCCGTTGGCCGAACTGGAGCGTCTGTGGGCCAACGTCAACGGCGCGCTGGACCAGGCGCTGGCCTATCCCCTCAGCACGGTCAAGGTCAAGACCGCCCTGGACGTGATCCGGGAACTGAACAGTCTGGCTCCATCGCGACTTAGCGGTGTCGGGGAGTACGGCAAGATGCTGAAGCAGGTTCTGTTCCACAACCCAGAGCTGTTCGCCAAGATACTGGAGGACAATTCCGAACGTATCGACACGGTGATAGGCATCTTGAACGCGTCGCCCATCGAGGCTCCGACCGAGCAGGAGCTGTTCACCGTACTCTCCACTACCCAGAACCTGCGCGTATGGAATCAGTGGCTTACTTACTACTACGGCAGCCAGCGCGGCGTGGACCAGCATATGGCAGCCATAGTGAACGCCATCATGACCTACGGCACAAGACAGACACGGGGGCTGGCCATCAAGCTGTTCCCCATAGAACGCTACTGCAAGCAATGGGTGGAACTTATCGACAAGCATCCCGACTATATGATCGTGGCCCGACAGAGTCTTGACTCCGTTCTGACCGCCGGCCTGAAGGACAGCCCGAAGGAGACGCTCGCTACCATCCTGCGACTTTCGCCAGACGTTCAGGCCCAGATGTCCCCGGAAGTTCGCGATGCCGTCGACATCCATAACGGAATCGAACTGAAACGCCCGGATCTGAATACACTGAACCTGGCAGTGGCGTTAGGCGTAAAGTCTGAATATATACAGGAAATGTTTGCCAAGTGGGTCAAGTCGGGGGTGACGCCCGACCAGATTGCCGCCTTCGTGACGCGCCAGTCAACCCGGTCCGGCAAGACAGCCGCATTGCTGGACATCATCTGGAAGCAGACTCCTGAAGACGACCGTAAGGCGACGCTGCTCCGCGTTGTTGACAATGTGAAGCTTTCGGGATACTCCATGAAGGATGTCATCGCACTGATGGAATCCAAGGATGCCCGCGAAATCCTGGGCAAGGAGAGTGGGTTCATGAAGAAGATGTTCCGCAAGTTCATGGGCACGAAGATCCTGCTGCTGTGCGTCATGCTCACCGCCATGCTGGGAAGCTGCGACAAGGCCAGCCTGCCGGATCCTTCGACCCACAGTCCGTTTCAGGCTCAGTACTTCGGCGACACCATCGGCACCAACGAGGTGATTATCCGTGAATACGACACCCACGGCAACTTCTACGCCTCCGATTACCGCAGGTACAGTCCTTCAGGCCAGCTGCTGAAGCGCTGTCTCTACAACGAAAACACAGGCGGGTTCGATACAATAGAGTATGTCTACGACAAGAACGAGAAGCTTGTGGATATCCTCGCACCCAACGAGACCAGCTCGGACTTCAACTACGATGACCGGAACCGGCTCGTGTCCTACACCACGACACGCACCGTAAAACGGAAGAAGAAAAAGCCGGTCGAGACCTCGGAGTTCGTGCAGATCAATTACAACAACGACAATTCGGTCCAGAGCATCGAGGTGTCGGACGGCTCCAGCCAGCTCAGCGAGGCCGTCTACTACTACCGTGACAACGGCCGCGTGGACTACATCAACATCACCACGCCGGACACGAAGCAGGAGATAGACTTCGACAACAAGACAGGAATGCTGTACCGGAACTTCAAGCTGACCAATCCCGGCGGCAAACCGAAAGAGACCAGGAAATATTATTTCCGACTGACCCAGCAGGATGGCGACTCTCTGCATACCTTCCAGGCCGATCTGACCAATAGCAAGGGCCATGCACGGGGCTCGGCGCAGATGACCAGGAGTCTGTACACGGGCACTCATCTGGCTGCGGCCAAGGAAGAGGTCGTCAACGAGAAGATCTCCGCAATCCCGGCGCCGGTCCACTCGTCCAATTTCTTCGTGAACTATATGAACGACCTGAAGTACCGCATCGCTGCCAACCAGGCCAAGACCAAGTCGCCCACCGGCTGGCTGCTGGTTTTCCTGCTGCTGCTGACGGGCGGTTTCGCCTGGTGGTATTTCTATCTGGCTGCGGAGCATGACTGGTTCCAGCCGTTTGCCGGCAAAGTCCAGCCCAACGGCATGCGCCGGTTGTGGATGTTCAACAAGGAGCCCTACATCGACGTGGCTCTGGCCATGCTGATAGTGCTGGCGGCATTCGTCTCGGCGGTGCTGACAATGATGGTCATCGGCGGCGTCACCTACGGATTGCTATGGGTTATCAAGGTCCTGCTCATAATCCTGATCTGGGTAGGCTGGATCGCCCTGATCTTAGGTATACTGGCCCTGTGGGGCGGTGAAGGCGGTGGCTGCCTCATGATCATAGTCGGAGGCCTGATCGTGGCTTTCAGCGACACTTTCCGACGCTGGGGCAATGACATGGTGGACTGGGGATTCGGATTCATGAAGAAACTCAACATCTTCGAATGGGGTCTGAATCTGTTCACCGACTTCTGGGACGTCATCCTGATTGCCTTCGCGTCGCCGCTGGTCCTGTTCATGGGCTTTGCCGCAGCGATTATCGTTCTGGTATGCCTGCTGTGGGGCTTCGAGTGGCTGGTGATGAAGGCTTACGGCATCAGCCGTCCCTGCCCCGTGTGCGGCAGCAAGGGCGACAAGGAGTTCTGGTCCGACCGTATCCACAAGCATCCGGTCAAGCTGCATCCCGGCGTATACGGTGTGTTCTCGCACAGGGAGCCATCCACCGGCAAGAAGATGCCGACCATGCTGATGAACGGCAAGGGAAAGCTGCTGCGTCGGTGCACGTCGTGCGGCAATTTCATCTCGTCGGACATGGAGCAGAGCTACGGTACGGAGAAGCATATCGGCTTCGTAGGCAACCGTTCGTCCGGCAAGTCCTACCTGACCTATACGTTGCTTAACGGCATACTGACTCAGTATGGGTCCTCGGCGCATCAGACCGATGTGGACCAGGACACCAACATCTCGGCCAACGCGACCCGTGTCCGCAATGACGCCGGCATCCAGACCGACCTGCGCGACCAGTACCGTGCCATCCAGGTTATCCTGCAGCAGAAACTGCGTCCGCTGCCCTATCATCTGTTCTTCTACGATGTGGCCGGCGAGAAATTCAACCAGAAGTCCACGGCATCGAAGACGGCTATGGATTTCTACCGCAATGTCGAGCAGATTGTGTTCATCATCGATCCGACCACCATGGACTTCAGCCGTTCGGCCAGCGGTCCGAAGATGGAGGAGTGGTTGAAGAAGCATGGCTCGCCTGAGAAGTTCTCGACCGAAGGTGTATTCTCGACGATGAACGCCATCCTGGAGTCCGTTGGACGTAAGTCGAAGTCAATCGATTTCATCTTCGCCGTTGTCAAGGCAGACCTGGGATATCTGGAGCATTGCGGCTACGGCATGGACATGACCGAGCAGCAGATCGAAGGTTTCATGCGCGAGGAGCTGAACCTCTACAACGTCATCAACGTGGCCAAGGGTTCGTTCAGCAAGGTAGAGTTCGTCACCACCAGCGCAATGCCGAAGTACTCGGCCAGCGTCGCCCGTCTCACGGAGAAACTCCTCCGCAACGCCGGCATCAAATAACCCGGCTCTCCGGACTAATCTATACAGCACCACCGTCCGCTCCTGCAGACGGTGGTGTTTGTCTTTTCCTGACTTCGTCACTTTATCAAGTCGAGAAAATATCGTAATTGAGTATCAGAAGAATAGATAAACCAACAGATGATTCAGGGTGATGCAACGCTGCGTTGCTGGTGCGTATGGTGGCGCGCAAAGGCGCAAAGGGCTCCACTTCGTTCTCAAAAAAGCTGTGATGGAAGTCGGAGCGACACGCGGTCTGACGGGCTCCCCTCCCTACACGAAGATCGCCGAGGGTTATGGATAATAACCCCGGACGCGGATTCCGCCAAGCCGTCCGGATGGCTTGGCGACCTTGGCGTCGGGAATCTCTTTTCCCTCGCGGCCTTGGCGGAAGCGCACACACTCCGGATGACCGAGGTGAACACATTATCCATAGCCCCCCTTTGCGGCTTTGCGCGCCCCCACGGGTGAGCCGGACGACTGAGACATCTTAGATTGCTGATTTGGAGAGTGTTTCCGGGTGACGCAACGACAAAGTCAGGTCAACCGTCTCACGGAGAAACTCTCCGCAACGCCGGCATCAAATAATCCGGCTCTCCGGATTAACCTTTACAGCACCATCGTCCGCGCCTGCAGACGGTGGTGTTCGATTTTTGCTCTGTTCAGAGGGTATCCATGCCGTCCCATTCGCAAAGGTCGGCGTGGACATAGCCGGTCTTGCCGTTGATACGGATCTTATACCATCCGTTTACCTTGTCAAGGCAGTCGTAGGTATCAGGCACCAGACCTTCGTCATAGACCAGTTTCCCGACTATTCTTCCTTTGGTCGATGGGATGCTGCGGACATTGACCGTACCGTTTGTCTTGTTCCAGATTACGCCCTGACCATCCTCGGCACGGAACGTCACAATCCGGTTGCCTGCCTTCGGCACATCGTCGTAATCCTGCACCCCGATGGTATATGTGGTGTCGTTGGTCCTGACATAGCGGCCCACCACGTTTCCCTCCGAGTTGACGACCATCCTCATCGACTGCGCATACCCCATGGAAACTGCCGCCACCATCATCACTAATACAAGTATTCTTCTCATAGCGGTATTTATCATCTCAAAACTTTGTAACAGGTACCAACGTAATGTTCTTGTTTTTCCAGGTTACAGAATCCTGTTGATTATAAGTCACTACAAGCAAGTTATCGCAATGAAGTTCTGTGGAAGCCTCATCCAATGCCTCAAGCTCGCGTTTACGGGTCTTTTCGGAGGACATATCATAACAAACCTGTATCAACTGCTCTACTTTGGCTCCTTTACGGATTACAAAATCTATCTCCTTATCGTTACGCGTTCGATAATAGAACAACGTCCGCCCGGGAATGTAGCCACGACGTAGCAGCTCGACAAACACCTGGTTCTCCAACAGCCGTCCCAAGTTCTCACTGAGGTTGAATGCCGTGCTTTGAACAAATCCATTGTCTACCACATAAACCTTATTAGGAGCTTTCTTCATCAGTTTCAGCTTATTGTTGAAGCGAGGAAGATAATAGAACAGATAAGGCTCAGCCAGGTAATGACAAAATTTCTTCGTAGTGGTTACGCTTGACATACCCAATTCCACCGCAAGATCATTTGCGGTGATTGGATTGCAGAAATTTGACAGTAGATAAGTGGCCAGATTATACAAATCCGTTGTATTACGGACTTTATGGCGCTTAGCGACATCCTTCAACAATATCGAGTCGAACAAAGTTGACAGATAACTTTTTGTGATACTGCGCGAGGTTATGGTTTCCGGATATCCGCCGTTGCGCATATAGTCATCCGTGCTTACATCCACCTCCACAGATTGATCTTCCACGGACGGATTCACGTTCTTCCAACGGAATGTCTCATCCAGACTGAACGGCAGCATTTCAATCTGTAGGTAACGACCTGTCAGAACTGTAGCCATCTCACTGCTAAGCATCTTGGCATTGCTGCCCGTGATAACAAGGTTGTGGCCACGTCGGTAAAGTTTATTGACCCACAGGTCCCAGCCTGGAAGATTCTGAACCTCATCCAGCAAAAGATATTTATAATCGGGATAGACATCATCCAGCATACGCATCACCAGTTCCTCATCCCAGCTCTCAAGCAGCTGGTTATCGTCGAAATTGAGATAGGCAAAGTTCTTACTCTGCAGCATAAGCAAAGCAAAGACAGATTTTCCTACCCTGCGTGGACCTGTGATCAACTTAATCAATGGATTCGACAGCAACTCCTCGGGATTGTATTTCGTAATACGTTGCTGATACGGCCTTCCCATCAATTCATCCCGTTCAGCCCGCTGATTCAATATTATATTCTTCATTATATTCTTCATCGGTTATTCTTATTAATTAGTCATTGCTTCAA